>CAZJTF010000183.1:0-13873 GCA_964548565.1 uncultured Planctomycetales bacterium
CCCACGGGCGACGCTGATTCGAGGAGTCGTGTGTTGGGATTGACATCCGCCATGTTCACCGGGCTCTCCGGGCTGAACACCAACCAGTTCATGATCAACACGATCGGCGACAACATCGCGAACGTGAACACCACGGCATTCAAAGAGAGCCGTGCGAGCTTCGAGAACCAGTTCGCGCTGACGCTTTCCGGGGGCTCCGGTCCGGCCGGGGCGAGCGGTGGAACCAACCCGGTCCAGGTTGGGCGGGGTTCGAGCGTCGGCGGCGTCCAGCGCAACATGGAGGGGTCCGGTGTCGAGGCGACCGGCGTCCCGACGAACATGGCCATCGAGGGCGCAGGCTTTTTTGTCGTCCGCACGCCCGAGAACGAACAGGCATACACGCGTGACGGGACCTTCAAACTCGACGCCGACCACAACCTAGTGACGGTCGATGGATACCGGGTGCAGGGATATGGCGTCGACGCAAACTACCAGATCGTGCCGGACACCCTCGTCGATTTGAATATCCCGCTCGGGACGCTGAGCACGGCGCGGGCGACCACGGAGGCGTCGTTCGACGGCAATCTGAATGCGAATGGCACGGTTGCCACGCAGGGGACCATCCTGGCCTCGCAGACGCTCGAGCAGGCGCCCGGCGTGGCCGCCACGGGCGCGAGCCTGCTCACATCGCTCTCCGACGCGGCGAATCCGGGCGTGCCGCTGTTCGCGGCGGGCGACGTCATCACCCTGTCAGGCATCAGCCGCGGCGGACGCGATATGCCGGATGCCCAGATGACAGTCACCGCCACGACGACGCTCGACGAGTTGCTGACGCTCATCAACAATAACATCGGCATCAACTCCGACCCGAACGCGCCCGGCACGCCGGGTGTGACAGTGAACGCGGCCGGACAGATCGTCGTGGAGGGGAATGCGGGCAGCGACAATGCCATCTCCATTCCCGCTTCTTCGATCCGCAGCAGCAACCCGGGCATGGTGAACCCCCTCCTGTTCACGCAGCAGCAGGCCGCCAACGGGGAGAGTCTCTACACGACGTTTACCGCGTATGACTCGCTGGGGACTCCCGTGCGGGTGGGGGTCACGCTGACGCTGGAGAGCAAGACGAACGCGGGCACGACCTGGCGGTTCTACGGCGAAAGTCGTGACGATACCGACGGCAACCCGATCCTCGGGCCGACGGGCACGATTTCGTTCGACACGGACGGTCGGCTGACCTCTGTCACCGGCAACACCATCCAGATCGATCGCAACAACACGGGCGCCGCGCAGCCCCTGCAGATGGACCTTGATTTCTCGGAGATCACCGGGCTGACCACGCAGACCTCGAGCCTGGTCATGACAACGCAGGACGGCTACAGCACGGGTACGCTCACGAACTTCGCGGTCGGCCCGGACGGGGTCATCACCGGCACGTTCAGCAACGGCCTGACGCGACAACTCGGGCAGGTCGCACTCGCCATGTTCACGAACCCCGGCGGGCTGGTCTCGGCGACCAGCAACCTGTACCTGACCGGAGCCAACTCCGGCCAGCCGATCATCACCGCGCCGCAGACGTTCGGAGCCGGCCAGGTGATCGGTGGTTCGCTGGAACTGAGCAACGTGGATCTGACGCGCGAATTTATCGGACTCATCACTGCTACGACGGGCTTTTCCGCCTCCGGAAGGGTCATCTCCACCTCGAATGATATGCTCAACGAATTGTTGATGCTGGCCCGATAAGTAACGTAACCGGCGCGCGGCGCGGCAGGTGCCGCGCCGCGCGTGCCGGCCGGCTTTTCGGATCCTCAGCGTGATCGTTTTGACACGCCTCAACGGCGCGCGCTTCGTTGTCAATGCCGAGCTGATCCGCACGATCGAAGAGCGGCCGGATACGACCATCGTCCTGATTAACGGGGACACGATGATCGTCCGCGAAAAAATGGACGAAGTCGTCTCGAAGGCCGTCGAGTACGGCCGGATGGTCCGGATGTTTCGACCCTGATCGGCGGATGGGGGCCAGCGAAGATGAACAGGACGCGGCAGGAGGCCGATGACAGACATGCGGGGACCGCACGCGCGTCCGCTAACGCGCGGAGCATCCTGGACGCCGGGACTGCGCTGGGGATCGCTGCGACACTGGTCCTGCTCCTTGGTGTGATGATTGCGGGAGCGGGCTACGCGGCCGGTGTGTTCTGGCAGGCGTCGGCGCTGCTCCTGGTGGTCGGCGGATCCGTGCTGGCCACATTGGCGGCCGTGCCCGCGGGGCAGTTGCTGTCGGTCGGGCGCGTTCTGCGGAATGCGTTGTACGTCCGCACGCGTCCGACAGAGATGTCGATCGAAGCGCTCGTACGTCTGGCGGAGTCGGCTCGCAGGGAGGGCTTACTGTCGCTGGAACGGCCCGTCAGCGAGCTGGATGATCCGTTCCTCCAGCGTGCGATGCGGATGGCCATTGACGGCGCCGACGGGGCGACCATCACGGGCGTCATGCAGACGGAGATGGAGGCCACGGACCTGCGACACGCGTGCGGCAAGGGAGTGCTCGAATCGATCGCCCGTTTTGCCCCCGTGTTCGGGATGATCGGGACGATTATTGGGCTGATCATCATGCTGGGGCACATGGACGACCCGACGAAGATCGGACCCGGCATGGCGGTGGCACTGCTCACGACGCTGTACGGTCTTGTGGTCGCGAACGTGTTCTGCGTCCCGCTGGCCCGCAAGCTGACGCATCGAAGCAGTGAGGAACTGCTGAACAAGACGATCATCCTGAAGGGCGTGCTCGCGATCCAGGCGGGCGATCACCCGCGGACGGTTGAGCAGAAACTCAGGGCGTACCTGCCGGCCTCGCAGCAGGAATCGACATATCGTCCATCGCTGCCTGCCGAGCGGGCGGAAGTGCCGGCCGGGGCGACAACGAAGAAGGCGGAGCCTGTGTCGGCGAAGGCACCGGCGCGGAATGACACCCGCGAACTCAGCGAGGCGGCCTGATGCGGATGTTCTGGTCGCACCGGCTTCGCGGCGAGGATGACGCCTCCGGGTGGCAGCTGCCATACGCCGATCTGATGTCGCTGCTGATGGCAGTGTTCGTGATGATTGCCGCGATGAGTGAGCTCCGCGGCGGAAAGCGGTTCGAAGCAGTCGCGGGCGGCCTCCGGGCGGCACTCGGGTTTTCCGGCCGCGCGGCGGACCCCCTGGTGCCAGCGGCGGACCGGGAGGGGGTTGCCGGACGCTTCGAACGGATGCGGAAGGCGGCGCTGCTGCGGGCTTCGGAAGATCCGCTCGCATCGTGCACGCTGGTCTGTGACGGTGCGTCCGTCACAGTGTGCATCCCGGGGGGAGAGTCGTTCCCGGCGGGTTCGACGCAGTTGAGCCGGTCGGGTCGAATGGCAGTGGCCCGGATCGCCGAGTGTCTCGCCGATGGCAGTGCCGCCGTCGAGATCCGGGGACATGCAGAGGGCTCCGAGGGCGTCGAGCAGGACCCGCTCGATCTGTCCTACGAGAGAGCGCGGGCGGTGGCCGACGCACTGGCGGCGGCCGGTGTTGTCCGCGGGCGTCTGACGTTATCCGCGATGGGAGATCGCGTTCCGCCGAAGGACGCGCGGCAGCCCGGAGCGGGCAGACGCGTCGAGGTGATTGTTCACGCCGCACCCCGTGCGGTGTCTCTGGCTTCGCCGAGGAAGAGCAACTGAGATGGCAAATCAACCTGCAGAAGGGGCAGCCACCAGCGAATCAACGCCTCCTGCGCCGCGCAAGCGCGGGCTGAAGGTGGTCGGGATCATCGGTGCGGTCATGCTCGTCGAGGGTGCGGGGGTCTTTTTCATCGCCCGCCAGTTCGCGGGCGGACCGGCGTCCGCGAATGCCGCCGCGCCGGTCGGGCTTGACGAGCACGAGGGCTCAAAGGCACCCCGGGATATCGAGCTCGAGGTCGTGAAGATCCGGGCCCAGAACGAGAAGTCGCAGCAGATGCTCGTCTACGACATCACGGTGGCGGCGGTGTTCGAGCCCAAGACGCAGCCGCAACCCCAGGCGACAGGGGAAAAGCACGGCGAAAAGCCCGAAGGCGAAGCGAAAGAGGGCAAAGAGGCGGACGGCATCAGCGAACTCCTCGCGCGCAAGAAGGCGACGCTGCAGGACCGCTTCGGCCGCGTCGTCCGGGCGATGGATCCCCAGCGGTTCTCGGAGCCGGATCTGTGCACGCTGCGGGAGCAGTTCAAGCACGAGTTGTCCCAGATCGTCGGCGAAGCGGCCAGCGTTCGGGAGGTTCTGATCCCGTCGATCGTCCGCTACAACGACAATTGACGGTTGCCATGACATCGGTTAGAAGCAGCTTCGCCAGGATGGCATCAGATCTTGTCATGGAGGCGTGACGGCTGCAATGGCAGATCAAACCGAGGGCCTGCTGAGTCAGGACGACATCAACGCGGCTCTTGCGGCGGCCGGCATTTCGGGCGACCCCGGCGTCGACAAGCCTGCCTCCTCACCTGCTCCACGATCCCAGTCCGTTTCCGCACCGTCGCCCCGCGCGGACTCGGCGCGTCCCTTCGAAGAAGTCGCGGCCGCAATGGCGGAAGCGGCGGCAGCGGAAGGTGTTTCCGCCGCCACCGGCGCGCAGACGTTCGAGATCCCCGAACTGCGTTCCGCGGAGAGTCCGGCCGCGCCGGCAGCGCAGGCGATCGACCTCCTGCGCGATGTCGAATTGAACGTCAAAATCGAGTTGGGCCGCAGCCGCATGCGCGTGGACGACGTGCTCCGGCTGGGCGAGGGCTCGGTCGTGGAACTCGACAAGCTGGCGGGCGACCCGGTGGACGTCTTCGTGAACAACCGACTCGTGGCTCGGGGTGAGGTGCTCGTCCTCAACGACAACTTCTGCGTGCGTATCAACGAAATCGTGGTCAGGACGGCCGATGCGGCGAACTGGCACTGACGGAGGGGAGTGACGATTGACATGAGACGGTTACCGCTCGCCGCGGCAGCAGTCGTTGCGGGATTTGCCGTCGGGCCGGCGCACGCGGCGGAGCGCGTGGCGGAGACGACGGCAGCGGGCGGTCGAACCGAACTGCCGAGCCCCGACATCCTCGACTTGTTCGGCAATCGTGCTGGCGCGGCGGCAGAATCCCGCCCGGCGGCCGAGCAGGATCGTGAAATCCGGCGATCCGAGCGCCCCGCACGGGCAGCGGCGGGCAGCGAGCAGACGCTTGTACGGCGGCGATCGCTGGAAGCGCGCGGCTGGCAGTTGTGGGACGCGGTTCCGCTGCTGATCGTGCTGGGAGTAATCCTCCTGGCGGCGCTGCTGGTCAAGAAGTTCATGCCGTCGCGCCGGTTGTGGGGCGGCGGCAATGTCCTGCAGATCGTGGCGCGGACGCCGCTGTCCGGGAAGCAGCATCTGGTGCTGCTCAAGCTCGGGAGGCGGCTGGTCCTGCTGGGCGTGACGCCCGAACGGATTTCGACGCTGTCCATCGTGGAGGACCCGGAGCAGGTCGCGCTGCTGATCGGCGAGATTGCGAGCAGCCACCCGCATTCGCTGGTGAGCGAGTTCGAAAAGACATTTGCCGGCGAGGCGGGTGCGTATGTCGAGCCGGAGCCGGAGAGCCCTGACCAGGCGGCCAGCGGGCAGGTCCGCGGCCTGCTCGAGAAGGTGCGACGGCTGGCGGGGGGACGAGACGTAGCATGACCGCGGGATACACTCCCGCGATGGTGGGTGCGAAGCCGAGTCTCGCACTCGTGGAATGAAGCGCCGGTGATGGCACCGGCGGGACGGGCCGGCGGGATGCCGGCGTCACATTCGAAGCGCGACGGAGTTGCGCGGCATGTCAGGGCATGGATGCTCTCGTTGGCTCCTGGCCACGGCGGTGCTGACGGCACTGGCCGTTGACGTGCGCGCCCAGGCGCCCGCTGCCGCTCCGGTCGATAACCCCCTCCTGATACCGGACCTGAGCAAGGTTGTGCCGCCGGCCTCCACGCGGCAAGGCGTGAGCGCCACCCTCCAGATCTTCATCATCCTGACGGTGCTGTCGCTGGCGCCGGCGATCCTGGTGATGACGACCAGTTTCACACGCATCCTGATCGTCCTGTCGCTCCTGCGGCAGGCGGTGGGGACGCAGCAGCTGCCGCCAAGCCAGATTCTCGTGGGGCTGTCGCTGTTCCTGACGGCGCTGGTGATGGCGCCGACATACGACAAAATCTATAAGGAAGCGATTTCCCCCTGGCTCGACAACGCGCCGGGAATGAGCCAGTCGCGCGCGCTCGAGATCGCGAACGGCCACATGCGCGAGTTCATGTTCGCCCAGATCGAGGGCGTGCGGAACGAGGAGGACATTTTCCTGTTCCTCGAGTATTCGCGGAAGGAGAGCATCCCGGCCGGCGAGCGGGTGACCCGGGCGGATGTGCCCACGACCGTGCTGATCCCGGCGTTCATTCTGAGCGAGCTCAAGACGTCGTTCATCATCGGGTTTCGCATGTACCTGCCGTTTCTGGTCATCGACATGGTGATCGCGACGGTGCTGATCTCGATGGGCATGCTGATGTTGCCGCCGGTGCTCGTGTCGCTGCCGTTCAAGCTGCTGCTGTTCGTCCTGGCGGACGGCTGGCACATCGTTGTCGGGTCGCTGCTCATGGGGTTTGCGTGAGGCCGGAAGGCGAGGCGGTTGCATGACGACGGTGGAAGCACTCGATCTCGGGCGCGAGGCGATGATCATGACGCTGGTCGTCGCGGCGCCCGTCATGGGCGTGGGGCTGATCGTCGGCCTGGTCATTTCGCTCCTGCAGTCGATGACGCAGCTCCAGGAGCAGACGCTCAGCTTCGTGCCCAAGATCATCGCGATGATCGGCGTGGCGATCCTGCTTGCGCCGTGGCTCGCGCAGCGGTTGATCGAGTACACGCAGGAGTTGCTGGGGACGCCGCCGTTCTGATGCGTGCATGGAGAGAGGGAACGCTCAAGCCGGCACGCGCCGGATGGGTGAGTGAAGAGAATGCCGTGGTCGATCGCACAGTTGTACCTGCTGCTGCCGCTGTTCCTGCTGGTGCTCTTTCGCGTCAGCGGGCTGATGCTGGCGGCGCCCCTCTTCAGCAGCGCGATGATACCGACGCAGCTGAGGGTCCTGCTGGCAGTGGCGATCAGCCTGGCGGTGTTCCCGTACGCGGTGGGGAGCATCACCGCCCCGGTGACGCTGGGCTCCGCGGTGGCGGGGCTCATCGGCGAGCTGGCGATCGGGCTGCTGATCGGTTTCTGCGTGTCGCTGCTGTTCCTGGGGATTCAGCTGGCGGGAAACGTTGTCAGCCAGCAGGCGGGGCTCGCGCTGGGCGACGTTTTCAACCCGATGCTCGACACGTCCTCGACGGTCGTGTCGGAGCTGTACTTCTGGGTCTCGGTGGTCGTGTTCCTGCTGGCCGGAGGGGATCGCGAGTTGATGCGCTCGCTCCTGGACAGCTTCCACTCCGTCCCGCCGCTGTCGTTCCGGATGAGCAGCGAGGTGACGGAGGTGCTCGTGGACCTGATGGGCGTCTCGTTCGCAATCGCCGTGCGGATGGCGGGCCCCACGATGCTGGCGCTGCTGCTCGCCTTCGTGACGCTCGGGTTCATCTCACGCACGATGCCGCAGCTCAACATATTGACCGTGGGTTTTCCGGTGAAGCTCGCGCTGGCCATCTTCGTGATGGCGGTGAGCCTGATTGCGATCGAACCAATTCTGCTCGATGGCTGGAACGTGTGCCTCGACGGCATTCGGGGTGCCGTCGGGCTGCCGCCGCTGTGAGTGACCGAGGCGTGTGACCGATGGCTGACACCGCACAGGAAAGGACCGAAGCCCCGACGCCGCGCCGGCGCGCGGAAGCGCGCCGCCAGGGCCAGGTCGGGCGCAGCACGGACCTGACGGCGGCGGCCGTCCTGCTGGCGTCGCTCATCGTGCTGCACACGATGGGGGAGAGGATCCTCGGGCGCCTCATGGAGGTGATGCGTCACTGCCTCAGTGACCACGGGACGGCAGTGGATCCGCGCGACGCCATTCCGGTGCTCGCGTACGCGTTTCGGGAGTGCGCGGCGGTCGTGCTGCCGCTGATGCTGGTTGTCTTCGTTGTCGCGCTGGCGGTCTCGCTGGGGCAGGTCGGGTTCCTGCTCACGCTCAAGACGATCACCCCGTCGCTCGACAAGCTGAACCCGGTGAGCGGTCTGCAGCGGATGTTCAGCGCCCGGTCGGTGGTCCACCTGGTGCTGGGCATCCTCAAGATGTCGCTGCTGGCGCTGCTGGCGTGGTGGACGCTCAGCGCGCGCGTCGAGCACGTCCTGGGGACGATCGGGCTCGATCACCTGGCGTTCGTGGCGGCGGCCGCGGAGCTGATGTTTACGCTCGGCATCCGCCTGGCGATCGCGCTGCTCGTGCTGGGGATCATCGATTTCACCTACCAAAAGTGGAAAACGACGCGCGACATCCGCATGACCAAGGAGGAGATCAAGGAGGAGCTCAAGCGGATGGAAGGCGACCCGATGATCCGCCGGCGTCGTCGCGAGATCCAGATGCAGATGGCGATGCGGCGGATCCGCGCGGCGGTGCCCAAGGCGGACGTTGTCATCACGAACCCGACGGAACTGGCGATCGTGATCCAGTACGACGCTGCAACGATGAACGCGCCGCGCGTGACCGCCAAGGGCGCCGACCACCTGGCCAGGACGATTCGCGAGCTGGCGATTCTGCACGGTGTGCCAATTGTCGAACGCAAGCCGCTTGCGCAGGCGCTCTATCGCACGGTGGAGGTCGGTCGGGAGATCCCGGCGGAGTTCTACAAGGCCGTGGCGGAGATTCTGGCGTACGTGTACGAGCTGTCGGGCCGCCGCAGCAGGCGATTGGCGGCGGCGATGAATTGACGGGCGTGGTGCCCGCATTTTTGCCGGTGATGTCAGCTGCCTGGGAATACTGAGTCACTACGCGGCGGAAGGAGCGAGATTCAGCTCATGGCGGGAACGGGTGTATTGCAGTCGGCTCCGGCGCGGTGGATCGAAAAGAACCGCGGCATGCTCGTACCGCTGTCTGCCACTGCGCTGATTTTTGTCCTGCTGGTGCCCCTGCCGACGCAGCTCCTGGACCTCCTGCTCGCGGCGAACATCACGCTCTCGGCGGTGGTACTGCTCACGATCATGTACCTGCAGCACCCGCTGGAGTTTTCGGCTTTCCCGTCGCTGCTGCTGGCAATGACCCTGCTGCGGCTTGTACTCAACACAGCCACCACACGGCTCATTCTGACAAACGTGGACGCCGGTACCGCGGCGGCCGGTCACGTGGTCGAGGCATTCGGCGAATTCGTGACCGCCGGCTCCCTGGCGGTCGGTGTGATCATCTTCGTCATCCTCTCGGTCATCCAGTTCGCGGTGATCACGAAGGGCGCCACGCGGATTGCGGAAGTGGCCGCCCGCTTCACCCTCGACGGCATGCCAGGCAAGCAGATGGCGATTGACGCCGACCTCAACGCCGGCCTCATCGATGAGGCGGAGGCGCGCCGTCGCCGGACAGAGATCACGGCCGAAGCGGATTTCTACGGCGCCATGGACGGTGCCTCGAAATTCGTACGCGGTGATGCCGTGGCAGGGCTGATCATCACGATCGTGAACATCTTCGGCGGGATCTACGTCGGCATGGTCGAGAATGGCATGCCGCTGATGGAGTGCCTGCGGGTATTCACGAAACTGACGATCGGCGACGGGCTGGTGGCGGCTATTCCCGCGTTTATCGTGTCGGTCGGAGCCGGCATGCTGGTGACGCGGAGCAACGCCCGCTCGAATCTCGGCGAAGACCTGCTGGGACAGCTGACCAGCCGACCGATCGCACTCGCCCTGGCGGCTATTTTCCTGGGTTTCCTCGCATTTACGGGGTTGCCGACGATTCCGATGCTCCTCCTCGGCGGAAGCTGCGGAGGTCTTGCGTTCGCCCTCAGCGCGCGGCGGGCACAGGTGGCGGCGGCCGCCGCGGGGCAGGCGAAGGTGGAGGCCCGCAAGCCCGAGAAAGTCGAAACGCTGCTGGCCGTCGACCCGATGGAACTGGAAGTGGGCTATGGCCTGATCCGCCTCGTGGACCGCAAGCAGAACGGCGACCTGCTTGACCGCATTACGAATATCCGGCGACAGATCGCCACCGACCTGGGGATTGTGGTCCCGCCGATCCGGGTTCGCGACCATCTCAAGCTCGAGCCGAACCAGTACGTGATCAAGCTGAAGGGCGTCGAGATCGCCCGCGGCGAGTGCCTGCCGGGTTACCTGCTGGCGATCGACAACGGGATGGTGACTTCGCCCGTAGTCGGGATCGACACCCGGGAGCCTGCGTTCGGCCTGCCGGCTTTGTGGATCAGCGAGCAGCAGAAGCTGGACGCCGAGCAGCGCAACTACACCGTCGTCCCGTGCTCGAGCGTCCTGGCAACGCACCTGACGGAAGTCATCAAGCGACACGCTGACGAACTCCTGACGCGGCAGCAGACACACAAGCTGCTCGAAGCGCTCAAGGAAAAGTCGCCCAAGGCCGTCGACGATGTCATTCCCGACGTGGTCAAGCCCGGGGAACTGCAGCGGGTCCTGCAGAACCTGCTGCGCGAGCGCGTGCCGATCCGGGACCTCGAGACCATCCTGGAAACCCTCGGCGACTGGGCGCCGCGGACCAAAGACCCCGACATCCTGACCGAATACGCGCGGCACGCGCTGGCACGCGCCATCTGCCAGATGTATAAAGACGACCGCAACGTCATCCGGGTCGTGACCCTGGATCCCAAGCTCGAGGACCTGCTGAACACCCACCTCGAGCGGAGTGACCGGGGGACGTTCCTCACGCTGCCGCCCGATACGCAGAACCGGATCGTGGGCGCGATCCGGTCGCGTCTCGAGCAGGCGATGGGCGGAGCCGCGGGTCAGACGGTGGCGCTGCTCTGCTCGCCGCAGGTTCGCATGTGGGTGCGGCGGCTGATTGAAGGGACGCTCGCGCACGTCCCGGTGCTGGCGTACAACGAGATCGTTCGTGGCATAGAGGTTCGCTCACTCGGATTGGTGGTGCTCACGGATGGACCTGAAAACCTACCAGGCTGATTCGATGGCCGCGGCACTCCAGCAGGTGAAGAAGGAGCTGGGCCGCAGCGCGGTAATCCTGCACACGCGGACGGTGCGACGGGGCGGGTGGTTCGGCCTCGGCGGACGCACGATCGTCGAGGTCACCGCCACGCGCGACGTCAACGTCCTGCACCCGGCGGAGCGCCGCGCGATCCTGGGTCGTGACGCCGCCCCTCCGGCCGGTTCCGCGTCTATCCAGACACCGAGCCGCATCCCGCCCGAGCGCGTGGCGGAGCCGGCGGTTGGCCGTTCCGTCACCGTCCCGACGCCTGAGGTCGTTCGCCCGCGTGAACAGGGACCTGACGCGCTCCGCAGCGAAATGACCGAGCTGCGCGCGATGGTGCGCGAGCTGCTGGCCCGCGGCCCTGCGCCGGGCACGGCGCCGGCGCCCGAGGTGCCCGACGAGCTGCGCGAGTACTACACGGCGCTGATCCAGAATTCCGTCGCGGAGGAGATCGCCCGGGATGTGATGGCGAAGGCGCGGGAGCGCCTGGCGGAGTGCCGGGCGCGGGTGGGCGAGGCCCAGATCGCACCTGCGCTTCGCCAGCTTGTGCCGGCCATCCTCGTGGAAAGCATCGAGAAGATGCTTCCCGCGGCCGAGCCCGTCCGCCTGACGGAGGGGACGCCGAAGTACGTGGCCCTTGTCGGCCCGACCGGGGTCGGCAAGACAACGACGATCGCGAAGCTGGCGGCGCACTTCAAGCTCCGCGAGAGCAAGCGCGTGGGCATGATCACGATCGACACCTATCGCATCGCCGCCGTCGAGCAGCTCCGCGCGTACGCCGACATTCTCAGCGTGCCGCTCGAAATCGTGCTCACGCCGGCGGAGATGACCGCCGCGCTGGAGCGCATGAAGGACCTCGACCTCGTGCTGATCGATACCTCAGGGCGAAGCCAGAAGGACGTGCACCGGCTGACCGAGCTGAAGGCGTTTCTCGAGGCCGCCCGCAAGGCAGGGGGGGCCGAGGTGCCGGCGGATGCCCTCGAGGTGCACCTCGTGCTCTCGTGCACGTCGCATCCGGCACAGCTGCTGGACGTGGCCGAGAAGTTCGCGGCCCTGGGCGTGCGCCGCGTCGTTTTCACGAAACTTGACGAGGCGGTGGGGCTCGGCGTGATCCTGAACGTGATCCACCGGCTGAACCTGCAGCTCTCGTACCTGACGACCGGCCAAGACGTGCCGGACGACATCGAAGTGGGGCATCGCCGCCGCATCGCCGAGCTCGTGCTCGATCGCGCTCCCGTCGAGACGCGGCCTGCCGAGACGATGACGCCTTCCGCGGTGGACCAGGTTGCCTGACGCCGGCGCGCACGATCGCACGCCGGGAAAATCGAACGTGAAGCTGCCCAGACCTTCGGCGGCGTTTGAGAAGGTCGGGCGGAGGCCAGGGATGGCTGAAGATCGCACCAAACGGACGGACCAGGCGCATCGCCTGCGGCAACTCGTCTCGCAGCAGTCGCCGGCGGCGCCGGCGCCGCGCGGCGGGCACATCATCGCCGTCGCCAGCGGCAAGGGCGGCGTCGGCAAGACCATGGTGGCGGCGAATCTCGCGATCGCCCTCGGCGCCCGCGGCCACCGCGTGATCCTCCTGGACCTCGACATGGGGCTGGCCAACACCGACATCGTGCTCGGTGTGGATGCCGCCGGCACCTGGTCAGAGGTAATCGCTGGCCGACGTACGATTGAGGAGGTGATCGTCGAAGCGCCGGGTCACATTTCGTTCATGCCGGGCGCATCCGGCGTGGCCGACCTGGCGAATCTGTCCGAGTTTGAGCGGCATCAGCTCCTGTCGATGCTCCAGAAAATCGAGCACCGCTACGACGTGGTCGTCCTCGACTGCGGGGCGGGGATCTCGCGGAATGTGGTCGGGTTCGGCTCGGCGGCGGATACCGTGCTGGTGCTTGCGACGCCCGAACCCACCGCCGTGACCGATGCCTACGCGATGATCAAGGCCTTTGCCCAGGATCGCCACACGGGCGTGTACGCGGGGGACCGCGCGGCGTCCATCGGGGTGGTCGTCAACATGGCCGAGAGCCGTCGCGAAGGACGCGAGACATTCGACCGCCTCGCGGGCGTGGCGGCCCGGTTCCTGCACCTGCCGGTGACCGACTACGGCTACATCCTGCGGGATGAACATGTCCCCGCGGCCGTGCGCCAGCGGTCTCCGATCCTGCTGCGCTATCCACGGTGCTCCGCCAGCGCGTGCCTGATGTCGACGGCCGCGCGCCTGTCGCGCGACATGGGTCGGCCCCAGGGTGATTCGGGGCTGTTTTATCGGGTGATGAACATGTTCCGGTAAGTGCGCCTCCCCGCGCCCGGCGAAAGGGCGTCCGGACGCCGGGTTTCACCTCAACTCGGACGTGGGGGTTGCCGTTAGAGATGAGTCGGCGTGAGGCAGGGACGTGGAATGATCAGAGTGTGCGGTGCATCGCTGGGGCTGTTTGCATTCGCGATCACCGTCTTGCTCGGCCTGAACGCCGGCAATCCCGTCGAGACCATCCTGGCACGCGGTGTCTGGGCGCTGTTCCTGTTCTGCTCGCTGGGCCTGGCAACCGGATGGGTTGCCTGGCGCACGATCGACGAGCACACGCAGAGCCGACATCGCGAAATGTTCCCGGTGGAGGGGGCCAGCCCGGGTGCAACCGCGCCCGCGCCGGACGGTGAGAGCGGAGCGGCGGGCTGATCACGTCGTGGGGAGGTTTACATGTCCGAGGTGTCGAAGGAGCTGCAGGAGCTCTGGGAACGCTACCAGGCCACACGCGACCGCGAACTGCGCAACCGGCTGATGGAACACTACCTGCCGCTCGTGAAGTACACG
>CAZJTF010000184.1:0-13831 GCA_964548565.1 uncultured Planctomycetales bacterium
CGCGGTTCGAAGGCGGGGCTTTGGTCGTAAACCTGGGCCGGGCCGAGGGGTTTCTGCCCAAGAGTGAGCAGATTCCGGGTGAGACGCACCACCCGGGCGAGCGGATCCGCTGCCTCATCCTCGACGTCCGTGAGGCGCCGCACCAGGTCAAGATCGTGCTGAGTCGCTCGCACCCGGACTTCATCCGGCGACTGTTCGAACTGGAAGTGCCTGAAGTCTCCGAACGCATCATCGAGATTAAGGCTCTGGCCCGTGAGGCAGGCTACCGCACAAAGATCGCGGTCTCGTCGATCGACAGCAAGGTGGACGCGGTCGGCGCGTGCGTGGGCGTCCGTGGAAGCCGGATCAAGAACATCGTTGTCGAACTCGGCGGGGAGAAGATCGACATCGTGCGGTGGAACGAGTCGAGCCAGATCCTGATCACGAATGCTCTCAAACCGGCGGAGGTGACCGAGACGGCCCTGTGCTTCGAACTCGGCCGGGCGACGGTCGTGGTGGGGGAGGATCAGCTCTCCCTGGCAATCGGAAAGCGCGGGCAGAACGTCCGCCTGGCCGCCCGCCTGACGGGCTGGGACATCGATATCCTCACGCCCGCTGAATACAACAAGGGCTTGGATGACATGGAGAAGGTGCTCCAGGCCGTCGAGGGGATGGATGACGAAAAGATCGAAAAGATGATGGCCATGGGCATCATCTCGCTCATGGACGTCGAGGAGGTCGGAACCGGGCCGCTGGTGAGCGAGCTTGGCCTGCCGGAAGAGGTTGCGGAGAAGGTGGTCGCGACGGCTTCCGAGAATGCCAAGCGAATCCAGGCCGAGACGGCTGCGGCGAAGGCGGCGGCAGAGGCAGCGAAGGCGGAGGAGAACCGGCTGGCCGGCACGGGCGGCGAAGGACCGGGCATCGGCGACGCGACGGTGGACAGCCAGGAACTGAGCAGCGTCGGCGAGCCGAGCGAGCCGGACCCGGCGGAACCCGGTGGGTCTTCGGAGGAGGATCTCTCCGTTGCCGCGGATGAAACCGCCGAGGAGACCCGTCGCATTGAGGAGGCGGGAGCGGATGCCCAGGTGTTCCTGGATGCTGCGACTGAAGGGACCAAGCTCGATGCCGACGCCGACCAGGCCACAGAGCAGCAACTCGACGAGGAGATCGCCGGAGGCGGCGAACCGGTGCGGGTGAGGGACCTGGCGGAGAAGGGCGGGGACCTCTCGACGGTCGAAAGCCCGATCACGGATACGTCAGGTGACGAGGACACGGAAGAGGCGAAAGGCTGATTGTTTGCGGGCCCGGTGAGGGCAATTTCGAAACGCCACCCCGCGTCAAAGGGCAAGGCCCGGCGGCCGTGCGGCGGGATGGTCAGGAGGTCGGTTTTGTCGGATAACAAGCTTCGGGTACACACACTGAGCAAAGAGCTGGGCGTCACCAGCAAGGCGATCCTCGAAAAGTGCCAGATCGAGGGCGTCGAAGGGGTGACGAACCACATGTCGACCCTCTCCGCGGGTCTTGCGGAGACAATCCGGGAGTGGTTCAGCACCGGCGCGCACCGCACCGCCGTGGAAGAGGCCGCGCCGGTCGATCTCGAGAAAGTCCGTGCCCGGCGACGTTCTCGGAAGAAGAAAGAGGACGAAGCGCCTGACGTGATGACGACCGACGTGGCGGTGCAGACCGCGGAACCCGTCACGGAAGAACTGACGGAAGCACCTGACTTCCCCACGACCGAGATGCCCGAGGCTCCCCCGGCCGAGGCCCCCGCCGCCGAGCCGGTTCGGCCTGCGGCTGCGGCCCCGGCAGCCGAGCCCGTAGGCGAGGCGCCTGCAGCGCCGGTTCTGGAGGCTCCGGCAGCGGCCGCGCCGGAAGCGGTCGCGCCTGCCGAGGCGCCCGTGGGCGCTGCTTCCGAGGCTCAGCCCGTTGCCGCGGCTCCGGGGGCGACGCAGGCTCCGCCGCCACCTCCTGCACCGCCCGTCAGGCCGGCGGGCCCCCAGAACGTCCCGGCCCCCGCCCAGATGAAAGGTCCGCGGATTGTGGGCTTCGCCAAACCCGACCCGGTCGTGCGACCGGTGCCCCGCGCCCCGATGCGTCCCGGTCCGATCTCGCCGGATCTTCCCGATTCGGCTCCCGGGCGTCGCGGCGTGAAGGGTCGCCCGGGCGATCGCGAAGAAGAGGCCCGCAAGGCCCGCGCGCGTGGCGCGAGCCCGCGCAGAACCGGCGGGACCGGCGCGGACGTCGGCGAGCGCCTCAAGGAATGGAACGATCGCGACCTGCTCGAGCGGCAGGAGCGCCTGCAGGCGGCAAGCGGCCGCGGAATTCACGCGCGACGGGCGCGAGAGAAGAAGCCGGGGGCGAGCCCCGCGATCATCGCCCCGCGCAAGACCAGGGCGCAGGTGACCGAACCGATCATCGTGCACCAGTTGTGCGCCGCGACCGGCATCGGGCAGGGGCAGTTGTGGCCCAAGCTCAAGAACGAGCACAACCTGCTCATCACCCGCAACTCGGTGATTCCGACCGACATCGCGGAACTGGTGATGCTGGATTTCGGCGTCGAGTTGGAGATCGTCAAGCCCAAGACGGAGCTGGACAAACTCGTGGAAGAATTCGCGAACCGTCCGCGTGAGCATCTGGAGCCCCGCTCGCCGGTGGTCACGATGCTGGGTCACGTCGATCACGGCAAGACGAGTCTTCTCGACGCGATTCGGCGAACATCGGTGGCGGCCGGTGAGGCGGGCGGCATTACCCAGCACATCGGTGCGTACCGCGTGCAGCGCGGCGACCTGGCGGTGACGTTCCTCGACACGCCGGGCCACGAAGCTTTCACGTCGATGCGGGCCCGCGGGGCGAACATGACGGATGTGGTCGTGCTCGTCGTGGCGGCCGACGACGGTCTCATGCCGCAGACGATCGAGGCCATCAACCACGCGAAGGCGGCGAAAGTCACCATCGTCGTGGCGCTCAACAAGATCGACCTGCCGGGCACCGACATCAACAAGGTTTACGGTCAGCTGGCCGAGCAGGAACTGACGCCCACGGAGTGGGGCGGCACCGTCGACGTTATCAAGACCTCGGCCACCACCGGCCAGGGGGTCGAGGAACTGATCGCGCACCTGGCGGCGCTGTCGAGCCTGCTCGACCTCAAGGCGGACCCGACGGTTCCGGCCACGGGGTCCGTTATCGAGGCGGAGATGCAGACGGGCGCCGGGCCGGTGGCTCGCGTGCTCGTCCGCGAAGGAACGCTCAAGATCGGCGACGTCATCGTCTGCGGCCCCGGCGCCGGGCGCGTGCGGATGATGCGTGACGACAAGGGGCGTACCGTCACCGAGGCGGCGCCCGGTGTCCCGGTCGAGATCGGCGGTCTCGACGAAGTGCCGCAGGCTGGCGACCAGTTCTACTGCGTCGAGTCGCTCCAGCGGGCCAAGCTGATCGCCGCCGAGACGCAGACGCTGCGTCGCCAGAGCAGCCTGAACCGCCTGACCAAGGCGCGGACGCTCGAGGACCTGTTCCAGCAGCGCGAGACCGGCGCACGTCCCGAGGTCAACCTCATCCTCCGCGCGGACGTGCAGGGTTCCGTCGATGCACTCCTCAAGACCCTCGGCGACCTGCCGAGCGAAGAGGTCAAGCTCAACATCCTGCACACCGGCATCGGCAGCATCACCGAGAGCGACATCGTGCTGGCCGAGGCCAGCGGGGCGCTCGTCGTCGGCTTCAACGTGACGGCTGATCCGGGCGCGCAGAAGCGCGCGGAGACGGCCGGCGTGGATGTGCGGCTGTACCGGATCATCTACGAGCTCGTGGATGACATCCGCAACGCCCTCGAGGGCCTCCTGCCGCGCGACAAGAGTGAGGAATCGCGCGGCAAGGCCGAGGTCCGCGAGATTTTCCACGTCTCGCGCGTGGGCACGATCGCCGGTTGCATGGTGACCGACGGCATCATCGGGCGTTCGCATTACGTCCGTGTCATTCGCAACGGCCAGATCATCGTCCCGACGGCCGACGACGTGAAACGCGACCGGCACCGCCCGCTGGGCTCACTCAAGCGCTTCCGGGATGACGCCAAGGAAGTGCGGGCTGGCATGGAGTGCGGTATCCGGGTGCATGACTTCGACGACGTCAAACCCGGCGACATCATTGAGGCCTACGAGGTGATCGAGACGGCGCGCAAGCTGGGAAGCGGCACGGCGTCCGGGAGGTAGGCAGGCCGGCGATGGACGAGCGGATGGTGATCGGAGCGCTTCGCCTGAAGCTGGCGGTGTTCGAGTCCGTTTCGCTGAAGGACAAGCGGCGTGTCGTGAGAAGTCTCAAGCAGAGGCTCTCCGACCGCTACAACGCCTCGGTGGCGGAAATCGGCTCGCTGGATCACCGGCAGCAGGCGGAACTCGGAGTGGCGGTCGTTGCGAACGACGTACGTTTCGTCGAGAGCTGCCTCGACCGCATCGTCGACTACGTGCGGCAGGACCGAGGGGCCTCGCTGGTGGACTACGAGACGGAGATCTTCTGACGGGTGTGGCTGCCGGCCGTGTGCCCGGAGCCTGTGCCCCAGAGGGTCCGGGCTGGCGGAAGTGCTGGCGGTAAACAGTGGATGGGAAGCAGGTTTCATGAAGTCTCATCGACCGGAGCGCGTGGCGACGGTGGTCCGTGCAGTGGTCAGCGATGCCATCGCGACAAAGTTGAGCGACCCGCGGATTGCGCCGCTCTCGAGCGTGACGCGGGTGGAGGTCAGTGGAGACCTGGAACACGCGCGGGTGTACATCAGCGTGATGGGAGAGGACGCCGCTCAGCGTCGGACGCTCGCGGGTCTTCGTTCCGCCGCGGGCCTGGTGCAGAGGATGGTCGCAAAGGAATTGTCGACCCGGCACTGCCCGCACATCACCTTCCACCTGGATGCATCGATCAAGCGGGCGATCGCGACAAACCGCCTGATCGACGAGGCGATGGCAGAGTACCGCACTGCCGAGCCGGAGTCCGGGGAGGAGGAGGACAACCGGGAGAACGAGTCATCCGGAGATGACGCATGAAGCACGGCGGTGAGTATGCCAGGCGTCTCAAGAAGCTGTACACGCAGGTCGTCCGGAAGACCGGGAAACTTCCCCCGGCGGAGCCCACCGACCCGATCGAGCAATTGATCATCGGCATTCTTTCGGGCTGCACTTCTCTGATTAAAGCGCAGACCATCTTCCGCAAGCTGCGCCAGCAGGTGGTTGACCTGAACGAACTCCGTGTGACGCCTCCGATGGAACTGGCTGAGATGATCGGCGACGCCGTCCCGCTTGCCCGCGAGAAGGCGCAGCGCATCGTGGATTCGCTGAATGCGATCCGGCGCCGGCAGGACTCGCTGGAACTGGGTTTTCTCAAGCAGCGCGGGCGCCGCGAGGCACGCGAGTATCTCGAGAGCCTCGAGGGTGTGGACCGGGCGGCGGCTGCAAGCGTCGTCTTGTACAGCCTGGGCGGCCACGCCATCCCGGTCGACGACCTGACCCTGTACGTGCTTCAGAAAGAAGACGTGGTGGATCCCGACGCGAGCCCGGCGGAGGTGCAGGCCTTCATCGAGCGCCACGTGAACGCTTCGGACGCGCGCACGTTCGCGGAGGGACTGCGGCACCACGTGCTTGCCCACGCGCCGCGCGTACCGTTCGAGCGATTGCCGCAGCTGTTGAAGCGCGCACCGCAGACGTCGCCTGACCAGAACGGTCGCAAGCCCGCATTGTCGCCGGTTGCCGCAGCCAAGGGAGCCGTCACTCCGGCAAAACCGGCAGCGCCCGCCGCGGCTCCCACGAAGGCGGGCGCGAACGCGAAATCCGCCGCCCCGGCTGCGAAGGCAGGGCAGGCGCACGCCGCCAAGGCGTCGAGCTCCGCGCCGGCGGCAGCACCGGTCGCGAAGGACAAGCACGCGGGCGAGAAGCACGCGAGCGAAAAGCATACGGGCAGCAAAGGGCCGGGGGATGCGAAGGTTGTGACCTCATCCGCCGATCGGAAAAACGCAGCGACCCGGAAGAAGAAATAGGATTAGGAGAATCGGCAGGTGAGCGATACTCAGAAGCGTGTGCTGAAGATCGGCATTCCGAAAGGAAGCCTCTCGGATTCGACGGTGGACCTGTTCAGCCGGGCCGGCTTCAGCCTCAGCATCTCGTCCCGCGGCTACTATCCCTCTATCGATGACCCGGAGCTGAGCTGCATCATGTTCCGGGCGCAGGAGATGAGCCGGTACGTCGAAGATGGTGTGCTGGATGCGGGCCTGACCGGCCACGACTGGATCCGCGAGAACGAGAGCGACGTGCACGAAGTCTGTGAGCTGGTGTACTCGAAGGCGACCGCTCAGCCCGCGCGCTGGGTTCTGGCCGTTCCGAACGAATCGAAGGTACAGAAGCCCGAGGACCTCGACGGCGGGATCATCGCGACGGAACTGGTGAACGCGACGCGGCGCTACTTCGAAAGCAAGGGCGTGAACGTCCGGATCGAGTTCAGCTGGGGCGCGACGGAGGTGAAGGCGCGCCTGCTGGACGGCATCGTGGATATCACGGAGACCGGTTCCTCGCTCAAGGCGAACAATCTGCGGATCATTGACGAGATCATGACCAGCACCACGCGGCTGATCGCGAATCACAAAGCCTACGCGGATCCGTGGAAACGCGAGAAGATCGATTCCATCGCGCTGCTGCTTCGTGGTGCGATCGAGGCGCGGGCCAAGGTCGGCCTGAAGCTGAACGCGCCACGCAGGAATCTCGACGCCGTGCTGGCGATCCTGCCGGCGGAGCGCTCGCCCACGATTTCGTCGCTCGCGGACGAGAACTATGTGGCGGTCGAGGTGATCCTCGAAGCGGTCGTCGAGCGGACGATTGTTCCGCAGCTCCAGAAGGCAGGCGCATCGGGCATCATCGTGTACCCGCTCAACAAGGTCATTCCGTAAGCCCGCTCGCGCCGATCTGCCGACCTCTGTCGCAGGCCTCGCGGTCATCGCGTGCCGGCAGCAGGTCCGCTTCCGGTGGCGGGACGAATTGCGGACGCGTTCGAGGCGCCGGCGCCTTCGCGCGGCCGTGCAGAAGGAGCATGCTCATGCGTTTCACCAAGCGTGCGGCACCGGTTGCGGGCTGCATGTCTGTGCTGGTTCTGACGCTCCTGGGTGGCTGCACGTCGGCCCTGAACCTGCCGGGCGCGACCAGCCGGCCCGCGGATCCTGCAAGATCGAACGTGTTCGCGCCCGTGTCTCGCCCGGCTGATTTCGACGAATCCAAGGCGATGATGCCGCTGGCCTCCGTCCCGGGCGATCCGTTAGCGCCGGAGCACAAGGCCGGGGCCGAGTCCGCTGGTCTTCCCGCGCCGGCACTGCGATATCTCGAGGAATCGCGCCGACTGTTTGCCGAGCAGCGCTACACCGAGACGATTCTGGAGGTGGAAAAGGTCCTCCGGTACAACCCGAAGAGTCCGGATGCGCATCGCCTCATGGCGCTGGCGTGCCTGTTCGCCGGGAACGAGGCCCGGGCCCGGCTCTCGGCGGAGAAGACGCTGGCCGTGCGTCCGGCCGACCTGGCGAGCCATTACGTGCTCGGCCGCTTCGCCGACAAGGCCGGCAATCGCGAGGAGGCCATGCGCCGGTATCGTCTCGCGCTCAAGAGTGAGGAAACGCCGGCGGACAAGACGTATCGACTGCTCGCGCAGCACCACCTGGGTGTCCTGCTGGAGTCGGATGGCTACTATGCGGCCGCGGCCGAAGAGTTGCGGGCGTATCTCACGGGCGTGGAGGCACTGGGCGATTCCGTTGCGGATAATCCCGAACTCGCCACACTCGCACGGGTGCAGGGTAACGCTACGGCCATTCGACTGGCCCGCATCGAGGGGCTGATCGGACGCTATGCAGAGGCCGCGGACGCTCTGCGGGGTGTCGTCGCCCGTGCTCCGAAGGATATCGAATTGCGCTCGGAGTACGTGCGCATGCTCGGGCGGGCCGGGCGCGCGGACGAAGCGATGGCCGAGGCGGCACGTCTGGTGGCGGACAGTCGCGGCGATGCGTCAGCGGTCGAGCTCCTGCAGGGAATTCTGAAAGCCTCGGACAACCCTGAGAAGGGTGTCGACACGCTTCGCAGCCTGATTGAGCAGCACCCGGACGCACCCGCGCTCCGCCTGGTGCTTGCCGACGCGCTGGTCTCGGCAAAGCGACGGGACCAGGCAATCGAGGTGCTGAAGGACCTCATTGCGCGCGATCGCAGTTCGCCGGATGCCGGCTGGAAGCTGATTGACCTCTACGCGGGAGAGAAGCAGTGGGCGGAGTGGCTGGACGCGATGGCGGCTCAGCTTGCGGCACATCCGACGGAAACGCGGGGTGCGGACGGTCGCTTCGAACAAATCCCCGAGGCTGCCGCCCGGAAACTCGCCGAATCGCGGATGAGTGCCGCCGTGACTGCGACCGCGCCGGAAGGCGAGTCGGACGTGGCCGGCGCCTCCCGGGCGTTCGTGCTCGGACGCCTGCTGCAGCGGCTCGGGCGTGGGGAAGACGCGGCCGCGCTGTTTGCGGCCTCTGCACGCCTGGCCCCGGGCTTCACACCGACGACGGTGGGCGTTGCCCAGGCGCGGATGCGTGACTGCGCATGGCAGGAAGCGATCACCCTCCTTGAGGCGGCAACCAGCGCCCTGAAGGAGCCGACGCCGCAACTGGAGCGGCTGCTCGGGCAGTGCTACGACGCACTCGACAGGACGGAAGAGGCCATCAAGCATTATGAGAAGGCGACGCAGGGAGACAGCCCCGAAGCCGTCCAGGCGAAGTTCGAACTCGGGCGCCTCTACGATCGCACAGGCCAGCCGGCACTCGCGCAGCGTCAATACCGCGCCGCCATGAGCGCTGATCCGTCCAGCATGCGGGCCCGCGAGGCACTGGTGCATGCGCTGCTTGCCGGAATTGCCCCCGGCCAGGCGGCCGCGGACCAGCAGGCGTCCCTGACGCGCGTGCTCGCTGAATTGAAGGAGATGCAGCGACTCGCGCCGGAGGATCCAGCGACCACACGCGTCACCGCGCTCGTCAAGTTCCTCAGCACGCGAGACCGCGATGCGTATCGTGGCACCATCCGCGACCTCGTCGAGCACTACCCCGACGACTTCCGTTCACGCGAAGAGCTGGCCAAGATTCTGTTCGAATTCCGGGATTATGCAGGTGTTCGATCGCACTCCGCCGAACTGCTGGCCCGTGATCCAGGATCGGCAAACGCTGCCGAGATGATGGTGCTGGCGACGACCCGGATGCTTGAGCTCGAGGAGGCGGGCGCCCAGTACAAGCGGATGCTCGCCTGCCATCCTTCGCGCGAGGCGTGGCTGCGCCAGTTCTGCGAGCTGCGGCTCAACCAGCAGCAATACGACGAGGCGATCGAACTCTGCAACCGGCTGCTCGCCCTCACGCCGGTCAAAGAGAATCCAGATCGCCTGGTGCTGTACCGGCTTCGCATGCTGCAGATCCTGCGGGAGGCGCGCCGAGTGGCGCCGGCGCGCGAACTGGCGGAGGCGTGGCTCAAAACGGCGGGCGAGAACGAGCGGCATCGCCGCGTTTACCGGGCGATTGTGTTGTCGACGGATGCAGCCGCGGGCGACCTCGATCGCTACCTTGAACGCTGCCGGACGTGGCTGAAGGAATCGCCGGATAGCAGCGAGCTGCGCCGCTGGCTGCTCTCGGGACTGGTCGAAGCGAAGCGGCATGAGGAAGCCGCGGTTCTGGCGCTCACGTGGATGGCGTCTGCCCCCGACAGTGATGAACTGTACGGCGCCCTGGCAGACGTGCTGGCAGCCTCAACGCAGAAAGACGGCGCGGTGGAACTGATCCGCAGCCAGCTCGCAGCCTCGACGAGTCAGGAAGAGCGGTTGAACCGGCTGCTGGTGATGCAGGCCGCTTACCTGAAGGCGGGGCGCTACAAGGAGGCGGCCGACGCGGGCAAGGAGCTGATCTCGGCCAGCCAGAACATGATCTCGCCGGGCTTCGTCTTCAAGCTGCGGCAGAGCCTGGCGCGGGTGCTCACTCAGGCCGGGCAATACGACGAGGCGATCTCGCTCGTCAACTCCATGCTGCAGGATCTGCAGCGAGGAGCGGAGGAGGGAGCCAACGCCGAGGAACGCTCGGAACTGCTCCGGCTCCTGTCCGTCGTGCATCAGCGGCAGAACCGTTTTGACCTTGCCGAGCAGCGCCTGCGTGAGGCGCACGAGCTCACGCCCGACGACGTGGGCGTCAACAACGATTTGGGTTACACGCTGGCGGACTCCGGTCGCGAGATCGCGGAAGCACGCCGGATGATCCGCACAGCGGTCGGCGAGGAAATCCGGCAGATCGCGTATCTCGACAGCTACGGCTGGGTGCTCTACAAGGCGGGCGAGTTCGACCAGGCGCGTGTGTGGCTGCACCGCGCCGCCACCACGCTGTACGAAGGCCCCGAGCAGATGCTGACGAGCATCGTCGCAAACCCGGCCGCCGTCGCCGGGCCCGAGGATGCGGTGATCTACGATCACCTCGGCGACGCCCAGTGGCGTCTGGGTGAGAAGAAGGCGGCGGGCGAGAGCTGGAAGAAGTCACAGGAAGTCTACGAGCGCCAGGTTGCGGCGGGCGAGGAGCCCGTCGATCCGGATCTTGCCGAACGGTTGAAGAAGAAGATTGCGGCGGTGGCTGCGGACGGGGAGCCTCCGGTTGCGCCGCTGGCGCCGGCGTCGAAGCCGGCCCCGTGAGCCGATACCAGACGTGCGTGCCGTCCGGGAGGATCCCGCTCGGCACAAGGAGTTGAGCCATGGCAGGACATTCACACTGGGCAAAGATCAAGCGGAAAAAAGGCGTCACCGACGCGCGCCGGGGGCGGCTCTGGAGCAAGCTGGCGCGCAACGTCATCGTGGCGGCGAAAACGGGCGGCGGTGATCCGAGCGAGAACTTGAGCCTGCGCTACGCAATTGACAAGGCGAAGGCGGCTAACATGCCGCGCGACACGATTGAGAACGCAATCAAGAAGGGTGTCGGCGGAACCGAGGGGGCGAACTTCGAGACGGTGTATTACGAAGGCTACGCGCCGGGCGGAATCGCGGTGCTGGCGGAGGCCCTGACCGACAATCGCAATCGCACCGGTCCCGAGGTCAAGAAGATCTTCGAGCGGGCCGGTGGCGCCGTCGGCACCGCGGGCTCGGTGAAGTGGATGTTCAGCTCGAAAGGGCAGATCACCGTCCCGGTTTCGGCTGCGGACGAGGACAAGATAGCGGAGATCGCGCTGGAGCACGGGGCGGAGGACTACACGCGCAGTGAGGACGTCTGGGAGATTACCTGTGAGCCGGGGGCGTTCGAGCCGCTGAGGGCGGCTCTTGCGGCAGCGGGTATTACTCCGCAGTCGGCGGAGCTCTCAATGATGCCTTCGAGCTACGTCCCCGTGGATGCCGAGACCGGGCGAAAGGTGCTCGCGCTCACCGAGGCACTCGAGGAGCACGACGACATCCAGAACGTCTACGCCAACTTCGACATTCCGGCCGATGTGATGGCGACGATGGGCGGATGACGCAGTGAGCGGGTCCGGACCACTGCGTCGGTGGTCAGCGTGTCACTGCGGAATGCGGTCGTGGCCGAACACCTTCCGATAAATGAAGGGTTCGCCGCACTCCGGGCAGCGGTTGTTGGGAATGCCGCGCAGATCGTACCCGCAGTTCGGACAATGACCGAGCTCGTACTGCGGCTTGCGCGTGAGCTGAGAGACGGTCAACAGTGCGAGCCACGAGCCTGCCACCATGCCGACCGGCGTCGAGAACATCGACGTCACAAACGGCGCGAACATCACGCCGATGATGATTCCGAAGAGAAGCGTCCCGCCCGCGACAATCCACATGTGTAGCGGCTCGAGCTTCTTGTCGCGGCAGGCGGCCGCCGCGAACATGCCGATCACACTCGACAGCAGCGTGCCCATGAGGATGGTGATGCCTGACGCACGCGTCAACGCGCCGTTGAGGCCCCCGATCGCCGCGCCGCCGCACAGACCAATCAGTGTCAGCTTTGCCGTGATCCCGCTCATCCCTTCATGATACCCGGGGGACGAGCAGAGCGAGGAATTCCGTGTTGCCTTTCTGGCCTGGAATCGGGCTTTGCACGACCCGCTCCAGTTGCAGACCCAGTTCGCCCAGGCGTGCCCGCACCACCTCGAGGGTTTCCGCCGCCGCTTCCGGAGGCAGTACCCCGCGCTGCAGTCTCTCCTTCGAGGCTTCGTAGTGCGGCTTGATCAGCGTGATGATCCGGCCGCCGGGATGGAGCAGGGTCCGCGCGTTCGGCAGAATCCGGTGCTGTGGCGTCCAGGCAACGTCGATCGTGACGAGGTCCACGGCTTCCGGCAGCTGCGCGTGCATGGCGTTCGTGCGTTCCATCACCACGACACGCGGGTGCTTGCGGAGGGCATAAGCCAGAACGCCGTAGCCGGTGTCAATCGCGTAAACGCGGGCCGCTCCCCGACGGAGGAGGCAGTCGACGAAGCCGCCGACGTTCGCTCCGAGGTCCGCGCAGACCAGGCCCGCGGGGCTGACCTGGAATGCATCGAGGGCGGCGGCGAGTTTCAGGCCACCGCGACTTGCGTACGGTCGCTCGGAGGGCATGTCCGCCATTCTACGGGCGAAGGCGCGATCGGAAACCTGTCAGCCAGAGCAGGACGAGCCCGGCGAGCGAGACACCAGTCATCGGTTCCGGGATGATCGTCAGGGTCGCCGGCTCGAACACCACAGGCGCGAACCCGAACGGATCGAGTGGGAAGCCCTCGTTGAGGTCGCCGGGCGTGATGGCAGGGCTGATCTGGCTGAGGCCGGGACGGATCGGGAGAAGGTTGAGCCGCGCGAGCAGGATGTCTGACCCCGTGATTGCCGAAGGAAATGCAATGCCCGCCAGGCCGTCGCCATCGGATGCGAATCCCCCGAGCCACAGCGGCCCGATGGCCGGGGTGCCGACGGGCGTGAGCGCCGCTGCCTCGTACTCCAGGTCGAGGCCCCAGCCGAGGACCGGCTCGGTCATATCAGCGACGAGGTCGACGCTGAAGAGAGCACCGAGCGTGGGTGTTGTCGTTTGAGGAATGACGCGCACTATCACACCGGCGCGACCATGGGTGGCAACAGCCAGTAAGAGTGCCATCGCGGTCGCGAGGTGTGCTCGTATCAATCCTCTCATCGTGTTTTTCCTCCCACGCTCATTGTCGGCATGCCAGGCTGACGCCCCGCTGCCCGCTGAAGCATCGCTGCAGCAGTCCGTAGTCCGACTGGTCCACGTCGCCGTCCCGATCGAGATCGGCATCCGAGCAGTCTGGTGAACGCTGCGGCACCGCGGGGGCTGTCCGGCAACCGGCCAGGTGGTCCAGATCGATTGTGTCGACGCGCCCATCCCGCTGGAAGTCACCGAGGACCTCCAGCGGTGCGGCCGCCTCCGGACTGCCAAGGAATGTACGATAGCCGCGCAACCACGCCTGGTAGTCGAGGAACGTGACAGCACCATCCAGGTCGAGATCGGCCGCGCGATTGTACGCCGCATCGCCGGCGCGGTGGCCGAAGGCGGCCAGCAGGAGTTCGAAGTCCGCCGCGTCCACGTCCGTGTCGCCGTCGATATCGGCGTGTGTCGCGGCATCGGGGGTCCACTCGAACGCGCCGAGATCGACAATCGCGCTGCCGCCGGTCGCGGGCTGGATCCGGTTGTGGCCGTCGAGGTCCGTCGTCAGCATGCCGGGGACGAGGGTGCTGTTGCCTGCATCGAGGCAGGCAGAGCCGGCCTTCAGGCGGTAGTCGCCCTCGAGCCACCAGCTCTGCAATCCTTCTGACGGATCTGTTTGCCACTGACCCGCCCGCGCAAAGGCGGGATCGGTGTCGATGTTAGCGGCCAGCC
>CAZJTF010000185.1:0-13826 GCA_964548565.1 uncultured Planctomycetales bacterium
TACGCCTCGCTGCGTCCGTTCAGCACCAGCGAGACGGTTGTGCGTGACAACCGCAACTGCTTGGCGATCTGGGCCGCAGTAGGCCTGTGGGACATCCGAGTCACACCTCTGCTATATTCTGAAATGATCCGCCGCTGGGCAGCTAAACCGAGATAGCTGAATAGCTAGCGCGTGTTAGCATACCGCGAGTATCGTCGAATCGACCCGCCGAGTCAACTCTTTTCCATGGGCCGTTATCAGGACCCCCCACGTGCCGCATGGTCCGCCGACATCCATCCGATGTCCGCATTCAGCACCGTCCGCGCGTCCTCAAACTGGTCGGGGAATGCCTGTGCCAGCCGCGTTGACAGGTTCTGCAGATACGCGATCAAAGCCCCCGCCTCCGCTAACGAGGTCGCCAGCCGCAAATACTTGGCACGGACTGGGTTGTAGCCGGTACCGAAGCTCCCACATTCGAATCCGACCATGCCCGGATACGCCTCGACCAGGTCCTGGAGGGCTGCCTGCCCCGCTGCGATTGGCGCCAGGTGCACGATCGACTGCCCGATCGAGCGGTAGGGATCGTAGCCGCCCGGGTTGTACGCGTAGTCGGCGCAGGTCAGCATCGGAATCCGGTTCGCCTGGTCCTGCGGATAGAGCGGGTTGCTCATGTAGCCGTCCAGCACCTGACCCAGTTGCGGGTCGCGCCCGATCGCCGGGCCCAGGTGCATCGTCTGGCTGCCATCGTTGACCGGGTAGTTGTCCCACAGCACGAGCCGATGCTGCACGACTGCCTTGTAGCTCGCGGCCGCCGCCTTCGTGATCCGCGGGGTCACCACGGCATCCCCCGTCCAGAAAACGTACACGCTCGTTTCAAGATCGGCGGCCAGCGCTGCGAGATAGTCGTGTCCCGTCGAGCCGTCTCCCCAGTACCACGTCGGGCAGAAGACCATCTGTGCCTGCGGATCTGCCACCCGCAGCCGCGCCAGCAGCCTGTTCACCAGCCGCGCGTGCTGCGTGCCGACGATGGGCACGCCCGAAATGTCATCCAGCGCCACGCAGAACCATCGCACCCCGGCTGACTGTGCCCACGCGTAGTGCTGCCACAGTTGCTCGAGGTCCGCATCGCTCATCGGGTCCAGCGGCCGCGACGAGCTGAGCTGCGGGTTCATGCAGAAGCAGAAGTTGACCCCGCTTGCATTGCATGCGTTGATCACCTGCTGGTATGCGGCCTTCGCGTCCGCCGGCAGCGGCACCCACCAGTTGTTTCCTCCCTGGACTGCGAAGATCGAGAGGTAGCAATTCATCAGGAAGTTCATGCGGTACTGCGCGAGGTACGGCACCACGTCGAGGTACTGACTGGGCGTCCAGTTCCAGCCCTTCGTCCCGCGGATGCTGAAACCGGGGTGTTCGCCTGGCAGCAGCGGGTACGGCAGGGGCCCCGGCGCGTCCGGCAGTTCCACGAAACGCGGGAAAAAGCCGTCACTCTCCGTCGCGCGCTGTTCGCACGCCGGATCTGCCTTGATCCCCGGCCCGCTCACACAAACCTGGAACCGGGCAAAGTCCGCCAGGTCCACCGCATTGTCCGCGTTGCGATCGAAGCAGCGGCAATCTGCCGGCAGCGGCTCGTCTTCGCCCGCGCCCAGGCACCGCTGAAACGCCCCGAAATCGTCCTGGTCCACGTCGGTGTCGCCCTCGGCATCGGCAAAAGGCGAGGCGCATGTCATCGTGCTGTAGCGAAACCATGACGTGCCCTGCCCGCCCTCCGGGTAGTAATCGCCCGAGTTCTCACCCGCAAAAACCAGCCGGAACTCCCGGGGCCAGCGCATTGCCTGCAGCGGCGCCGCCAGTTCGATCATCAGACCGTCCGGTGAGATCGCCCGTGTCGCCGCGGTCGAACTCAGGTTGCAGCCGCTCGCTGCCCAGGCGTTGAACTCCATCGGACTCAGGTTGTACTCCGCGCCGATCGAGAAGGTCCGGGCGCCGGCCGTCGTCAGTCCGGTCCCGGGGTTCAAATCAGTGTCCAGCAAGACCCAGTAGCCGTGCGCGGAGGCAAACGCGAGGCTGCCTGGCGCGCGTTGAACCCGGAAGTAGATGTTGTGGTCGTCATGCGCGGCCCATGCCTGCACCCAGTCCTGCAGCGTCCCTCCGTCGCCGCCCGCATCCGGCGGAAACGGCGTGACGCCGGCCCAGTCGCCGGTCTGCCCGTCGAGCGTGATCACGCCGTTGGCCACCGGGTTCGACCGCACCGCGATCTCGCCCGTCGGCGCGGGTTCCCGGATCACATACTCGAACCAGTCCGCGCTCGCCCCGCCGTTCGGGTAGTAGTCGGCGGAAGTCTCACCCACAAGTATGCAGGACAACGCAGCGGGATTTCCCAGCGTCGCGAGCGGAACGCCGATTTCCAGGCGCGTCCCCGCTTCCACCCGCGCGTAATCTCGCGGCCCGGTGAACGCGCCGCCCGGGCTCCAGCCGTTCAGCGCCAGAGTCCCGCCGAAGTTGAACTCGCCCCCGATGCTGAACATGCGTCCGCTCGCCGCCTTCAACCCCGTTGCCCGGTTGCTGTCCGTATCCAGCACGATCCAGTAGCCGACGCCGCCCGTGCTGCCGCCCGTCACCATGCCGGAAGAGAAACTCGCGCTGCCCGGTGCCCGCTGCACCTGCAGGTAGAGCATGTCGTTGTCGTGCGCGATCCAGACCTGCACCCAGTCCTGGTCCTGTTCGCGCACATCCCCCGCCGCGTCCGCGCTGTACGGCAGGAGACCTGCCCAGTCGCCGAAGCTCCCGTCCACGGTGATACGGCCGGCTGCCACCGGGTTGGAGCGTGTCTCCACCATCCCAGCGCGCGCCGCGGCGAGCGTCACAAAGGTGATCGTGAGCACCCGGCACGCGATTCGCCCCGACTGCTGCCTCATGCTGCGCCTCCTGATGCCGTGCCGCGCGGGAACCGGAAACGACGTGCTAACGCGCGTTAGCTAAGACCGATCTTAACCCCCGCCCAGTCCCCGCGTCAAGCAGATTCACAGATCGCGGGGAAGGATCCGGCCGGAAGATGAATCGAGGGGAGTACAGGCGGCGATGGGATTCGAACCCATGAATAACGGATTTGCAATCCGTCCCCTTGGTCCACTTGGGTACGCCGCCACGAGCGACTCACATTGTAGCGTCGGCCCCACGGGTCGCAACTCGGAACACCGCGCTGGTCGGCCCGTGACACGCCGCAAGCGGGCCCGCTTTCACCGCTTCGAGCCCGGCAGCGATTCGGATATGATCCGCCCGCACGATGTCTGCGGCGGTTCGGGCCGGCGGACGCCTGCCGCGCGCCAGCGGGTCGAAACGGATGCGTACCAGGACGGGCACCGTCCCGCCGTCACACCACGGAGGTCGAGAGATGCGGTATCACCCCAGCCGGCGCGAGTTTCTCGTCGGCGGCGCTTCGGCGGCGGCGACCTTGCTCCCGAGCACCCTCCGCGCGCAGGCCTCGCGCCCCACGCGGCAATCCTCGATCATCAGCCTGAACACCAGCACGCTCCGCGGCCACAAGCTGCCGCTCCCGGAGCTGATCGACATCGCCGCCCGCGCGGGTTACGGCGGAATCGAGCCCTGGGTCGACGAAATCGACCGTTACGTCACCGGCGGCGGCAGCCTCCGGGACCTCAGTGCGCGTATTCGCGACCACGGCCTGGCCGTCACCGGCGCAATCGCCTTCTATGAGTGGATGGTGGACGACGAAACAGCCCGCGCGAAGGCCATCGACCAAGCCAGGCATCACCTGGAGCGGCTCGCGGAGATCGGCGGAACCCGCATGGCCGCCCCGCCGGCGGGCGATGTCGCCCACGTGAGCCTCCTGGCCGCCGCCGAGCGCTATCGGCGACTTCTCGAGGCCGCCGAGCCCTTCGGCGTGTGGCCGGCCCTCGAAATCTGGGGCTTCGCGTCCAATCTCTCGCGCCTCGGGCAGGCCGCCCTCGTCGCCATCGAGGCCGACCACCCCCGGGCCACGATCCTGCCGGACATTTATCACCTCTATAAAGGGGGTTCCGGCTTCAACGGGCTTGCCCGCCTGAGCGGCACGCTTTACGGCGGCTTCCACCTCAACGATTTCCCTGCCAGCCCTCCGCGCGAGGCTCTCAAGGACGCCGACCGCATCTACCCCGGCGATGGCGTCGCCCCGCTGCCGCAGATCCTTCGCGACCTGCGCCGCGCGGGCTACCATGGCCCGTTCTCGATTGAGCTCTTCAACCCCGAGTACTGGAAACGCGACCCCGCCGAGGTCGCCGCCACCGCGCTTCGCAAAACCCAGGCGGTCTTCGCCAAAACCGCCTGATTCGGCCGCGCCCGTGACGGTCCGGGGCGACCCGGTGGGCGTACGCCGCGGCAGGCGCCGGTGTGCGCCGCCAACCGGAACCCCTCGCGTCCCGTGCAAGGGCCCCGTTTTCCGCCCGCACCCCACCGCGGTAGGATTGTCTTCAAGCCTCCGCCCGGCGCGAGGCCACCTCTCTGGAGCCGAACATGAAATCTCGAGCGATCCTCCTGCCGGTCGTGATGCTCGCCCCAGTCGCGTCGCTGGCGGCCGCGACGTCGTCCGGACGCCCCGGCCCGGCGCAGACGCGCCCCGCCATGGCCATCGACGCCCCGCACGTCGTGCCGCCGCTCGTCGACCCGCAGGCCGACGCGATCCTCCGCCGCATGTCGGAGTACGTCAGCACACTGAAGGAGTTCAGCATCACCGCGGAGGCCACCTACGACGAGGTGCCGGAGCCCGGTGTGCAGAAGCTGCAGTTCTCGCGATCGCTGCGCGTCGACGTCCGCCGCCCGGATCGCCTGCGCTCCGTCGTCCAGGGAGACGACGCCAACCGCGCGGTCTGGTACAACGGCCGGGAGCTCGACATCCTCGACGTCGCCCGCAACGTCTACTGCCGGATCAAGACGCCGCCGACGATCGATGCCACGCTGGAAGAGCTGCACACCCGCTATGGCCTCTACGTGCCATTGGCGGATCTGCTCTTCACCGATGCGTGTGAGGGCATGAAGAAGAACGTCCGCACCGGCCGCTATGTCGGCCTGCACCGCGTCGGCGCCCACGATTGTCACCACCTGGCATTCACGCAGCAGAACATTGACTGGCAGATCTGGATTGATGCCGGCGACCATCCGTTCCCGCGCAAGCTCGTCATCGCCCACAAGAACGAGCCCGAGTGGCCGCAGTACTGCGCGGTCCTGCATACCTGGGATGTTTCGCCGCGGTTTGCGGACGACCACTTTCGGTTTGCGCCACCCGCCGGCGCGGTTGAGGCGGATATCGAGCAGCAGCCGGCCCGGGGCCGCCGGTGAGAGGGAGCACATCCATGCGATGGACGCAGCTCGCGATTCTCTCTCTCGCGGCGTGTGTGCCCTGGCTCGCGGGGGCGAATCCGCCGCCTTCCGGCAGTCCGCCCGCACGCGGCGGCGGCCTGCACGTGGTCGGCGGTGGTGGTTATCGTACGTACGGCAGCGGCAGTATGGCCAACAGCACGATCCGTTTCGAACCGCCGCCCGAGGCTGCCGCGCCTCGGATCGCCGCCCCCGCACGCACCGCTCCGCCGCGGGTGTCCTCACCCATCGTTCGCGGCGGGATTCTGAACCTCGCCCAGCCCACGTTCCGTGAGGAAGAGCCGGAAACGCCCATCACGCGCGGCGGCATCGAGAGCGGCGGCATCCGCTACGCCGAACCCGCTCCCGGGCCAAGCCCGTGGATCACCCGCACGCCGTCCACCACTTCGCTGGATGCGGAGTCACCCGGTGCCGAAATCCCCGTGCCGGCGCCCGCGCGCGAGGACGCACCCCCTCCGCCGGCGGAGGCGCCAATCCTGACGCTGCCGACGCCGAACGAGACGGTCTGGATCAGGGGCAAGGTGTATTACCGCGCCGGAAATGACTACTACCGCCCGGTGTTTTCCGGGAACTACGTGAAGTACGTCCGCGTGGATCCCAACGCGCCGCCCCCGCCGCGCGAGCCGCTCCCCGACCGCATCACCTTCGACTGACACGCCTGGCCGTGGCTGGCACGCTCCGGCAAGGGTGGCACGTTCGATTTCGATGTGACATGGTCCGTGTTCGGGGGTGACATCGTCTGGCTTGGGCGAGGCACGGTCTGACCTTTGGGGGTGGCACGGTCTGACCCGGGGGGTGGCACGGTCTGGCTTCGCCGTCCGTATGGCGAAGCAGGCCGCGGAGCGACCACAAGCAGCCTCTTAATCCCGCATTTTTTCTTCCGACTCCGGTCCGATACCCGATCCCGGCTCCAGTGGCACCTGCATCAACTCCTCCGGCCGGAAGGGCGTGTCGCACTCCGGGCATCGTTCGCGACCAGCCCCCGTCAGGTCATACCCGCACTCCGGACAGTACGGCCGGTTGCCGGGAATGGCCTTGGCCACGAGCCACTCGCCCCCCAGGAACAGGTACACCCCCGCCCCGACCTCAACCGCCGGCCCCAGCAGCGACAGCATGTAGTACCACTCCACCTGCCCCCCGCGGTTCATGTTCCAGAGAATCCCGACCAGATAGGTGGCGAAGCTGCCCAGCCCCTGGGCCACGACCAGGACGCCGACCGCTTTCAGCAGAAGACGAAACAAGGGTTTGTATCGCATGGCAGGATCTCCTGAAATGCCGCCGCCATGCTACTACAGTTCGAGCTGCGCTCCCAGTTCCACCACGCGGTTCGGAGGAATGCCGAAGTACGCGGTGGCCGAGAGCGAATTCCGCGAGAGGAACGCGAACAGGCTCTTGCGCCACGCGGCCATGCCGGGGCGGCGCGTGATGATCAGCGTTTCACGCCCGAGATAGAAGCTCGCCTCCCGCGGCTCCACCTTGAGGCCGTGCGGCCTGCACGCCCGGAAGACATCGTGCACGTCCGGCGTCTGCATAAACCCGTAATGGGCCGTCACCAGGTAAAAACCCTCGCCCAGGTCGCGCACCGTCACGCGGTCCTGCCGCGGCACCTCGGGCACGTCCGACGTGCTCACGCACAGCAGGATGACCTGCTCGTGCAGCACTTTGTTGTGCTTGAAATGGTGCATCAGCACAACCGGCGTGCCCGACATGTTCGACGTCATGAACACGGCCGTGCCCTTCACCCGCATCGGCTTGTCGCGCGCGACCGCTTTGAGGAACGTGTCCATCGGCAGACGCGTCTGGGTCAGGTAACGAGCCAGCAGCTCTCGCCCCTGCTTCCACGTGCTCAGTCCGGCGAAAATGACCGCTCCCATGACCAGCGGGAACCAGCCCCCGTGGAGAATCTTGTTCAGATTGGATGAGAAGAAGACGAGATCGATGATCAGGAACGGCAATCCGAGTGCCGCCGCCCGGCGCAGGCTCCACCCCCAGTGGTTTCGCGCCATCGCGATGAGCAGGATCGACGTGATGGCCATCGTTCCCGTCACGGCGATGCCGTACGCCGCCGCCAGAGCGGACGAACTGCGAAACGACAGCACCAGCCCGCAGCACGCCACCATCAGCAGCCGGTTCACCTCCGGGACAAAGATCTGCCCCCGCGTCGCGCTGGAGGTGTGAACGACGGTCAGGCGCGGCGAGTACCCTAGTTGAATCGCCTGCTGCGCCAGAGAAAACGCTCCTGAGATCAGGGCCTGCGAGGCGATCACCGTGGCCGCCGTTGCCACAACAACGGTCGGATACAACGCCCACCCGGGTGCGAGCGCATAAAACGGGTTTCCGACCGCCGCCTCGCCACGCTCCAGCAGCAGCGCTCCCTGCCCGAAGTAGTTGACGAGCAGCGCAGGGAAAACCACGGAAAACCACGCCAGCCGGATGGGCGGGCGCCCGAAATGCCCCATATCGGCGTACAGAGCCTCTGCACCCGTGATGCACAGCACAACGGCTCCCAGTACGAGAAAGCCGCTGACCCCATGATGCCAGAAGAACAAGATGGCGTGGTGCGGACTGACGGCGCCCAGGACGGATGGTTCGCGGATGATCCACGGGAGGCCCAGCACGGTCAGCGTCGCAAACCAGACCAGCATCGCCGGGCCGAAAAGCATCCCGATCCCCGCTGTGCCGCGGCGCTGAAGCACGAAGAGGGAAACAAGGATGACCAGCGTGATGGGCACCACGAAGTGACTGAGGCGCGTCGTGGCCACCTCAAGGCCCTCGACGGCGCTCAGGACGGAGATGGCCGGCGTAATCATCCCGTCAGCCCCAAGCAGCGCCGCACCGAAGAGCCCCATCCCGATCAGGATCGAAAGACGCCGGGGTGACCTCTGGCGTCGCGCCGCCGGAGTCACCAGCGCCAGCAGCGCGAGGATGCCGCCCTCCCCCTGGTTGTCCGCCCGCATCGTGACGATCAGGTACTTGATGACCACAACGAGCGTGAGCGACCAGAAAAACAGAGACAGGATTCCGAGCACGTTCTCAGGCGTCAGCGACAGGCGCAGCCCCTCGTGCGGCCGAAAGCACTCCTTGAGTGCATACAGAGGCGAGGTGCCGATATCCCCGTAGACCACCCCCAGGGCGGTCAGCGACAGCATCGCCAGCGCCGCCTTTCCCGTATCCGGAGGATGCGCTTCGGGCGACGAGCCGCCGCCGGGCTCGATTTCGGGGGATGCGGAAGACTGTTCCTGCTCGGACATGTGCCTGCACTGCTTTGAGGAATTCGGCCGAAGGAGAGCTGGCCCGCGCCAGAGCTCAGCCCACCGTCGAGACGCCGAACGTACCGAGCGCCTGTTCTTCAGTCTCGTGAAATTCGAAGAGCTTGTCGAGGTTCGTGATCTTGAAAACCTTGCGGAGGTCCGGCCGCAACCCGCACAGCACGATCTGCCCCTTGATCGCGGCCGATTTTTTTCGAAGCGTCAGCAGCACGCCCAGGGCTGAGGACGAGAGGAATTTCACGTTCGCAAAGTCAAGCACGATTTTGCGCAGCGCCTTCGCATCCACCAGATGGTAAAGCTCCTCCCCGATCTGTTGCACCTGCAGGGTGTCCAGGATCGAGGACTCGTTGATGGTCACCACGGTGACATCGCGGACGGGATGTATCAGGAGTCTGGGGGCAGACGCCATTGACGTTCTCCAGTCGTAATCGTCGAACAATACTGGAATTGTAACGAAACGGCCGTCCGCGTGCGAGCCCGGATCCACAGACGATCACCGCGACCCGCCCTTACCGGACCGCCCCTTCAGTCCGGCTGCGGAGGCCCTCGCGCGTGCCGGCGACCTGTCGACCTGCCGCGCCGGCCGCTTTTCCGTCGCGGAGGCTTCAGAAAGCGCTGTTTTCAGGACCTTCTCGACCCGGCTGGCGAAAACGAACTTCATCTGTCGCCGGATTTCCCCGGGGACGTCGCCCAGGTCCTTGCGGTTCTCTTCGGGCAGAATCACGGCGCTGATCCCTGCCCGATGCGCCGCCAGCACCTTCTCTTTGACGCCCCCGATCGGCAGGACGCGCCCGGTCAGGGTGATTTCGCCCGTCATCGCCAAGTCATGGCGGCAGGGCCGCTTTGAAAAGAGCGAAACGATCGCCGTGAGCATCGCCACGCCGGCGGACGGGCCGTCCTTCGGCACCGCGCCCGCCGGTACGTGCACGTGCAGGTCCGCCCGCGCCATCTCCCGGGCATCGAGGTGGAATTCCCTGGCCTTGCTCCGGGCGAGGCTGAAAGCCGCCTGCGCTGATTCCCGCATCACTGGCCCGATCTGTCCCGTGAGGGTGAGCTGGCCCTTGCCCGGCATCGCGGTCGCTTCGATGAACAGGATCTCGCCGCCGGTCGGCGTGTACGCCAAACCCGTCGCCACTCCCGGTACGCTCGTCCGCTGCGCGACCTCGTGTCCGAACCGCGGCGGCCCCAGATAGGTCTTGAGGCTCTTGCCGTCGATGCTGATCTTTCCGTCCTGCCCTCGCGCCACGCGGGCCGCCACCGCGCGGCAGATCTTGCCGATCTGCCGCTCCAACTCACGAACGCCGGCTTCCCGCGTGTAGTCCGTGGCGATCGTCTCGAACGCGTCGTTCGTAATCGCCAGGTCGCTCTCCTTGAGGCCGGTCTCGCGAATCTGCCGTCGCAGCAGGTACCGACGCGCAATCTCCACCTTCTCGCGCGTCGTGTAGCCGGAGAGCTGGATCATCTCCATCCGGTCGCGCAGCGGTTCGGGGATGCCCTCGATGTAGTTGGCGGTCGCGATGAACATCACCCGCGACAGGTCGAACGGCACGTCGAGGTAGTTGTCGTTGAACGAGTTGTTCTGGGCCGGATCGAGGATCTCGAGCAGCGCACTGGCCGGGTCCCCGCGGAAATCGCGCCCGATCTTGTCGACTTCGTCCAGCATGAACACCGGGTTGTTGCTTTCCGCCCGCCGCAACTCCTGAATGATCCGCCCCGGCATCGCCCCGATATACGTCCGGCGGTGCCCCCGGAGCTGCGCCTCATCGTGGATACCGCCCAGCGAGAGCCGGACGAACTTCCTGCCCAGCGCGCGGGCAATCGACTGCCCCAGCGAAGTTTTTCCGACGCCCGGCGGCCCGATGAAGCACAGGATCGGCCCCCGCCCGTCACCCTTCAACTTGAGGACTGCCAGGTACTCCAGGATCCGCGTCTTGATCTTTTCGAGCCCGTAGTGGTCCTCGTCGAGGATTCGTTTCGCGCGAATCAGGCTCAGTTGGTCCTGCGTCCCCAACGACCACGGCACGTCGCACAGCCACGTGATGTAATCGACGGCGACGGAGTACTCCGGCGACGCCTGCGGAATCCGCGCGAGCCTCCCGAGTTCCCGCTCCGCCTCCGCACGAGCCGCCTCGGACATCTCGGCGTCTTCGATCCGCTCCCGCAGACGCTCCAGCTCGGCGCTCCGCGCGTCGGTCTCCCCCAGCTCCTTCTGGATCGCCTTGAGCTGCTCCTGCAGGTAGTACTCGCGCTGCGTCTTGCTGATCTGGTCGCGGACCTGCGTCTGGATCTTGTTGGAGAGCTCGAGCATGTCCACCTGAGCGGCCAGCGCGGCGTTGATCTTCCGCAGCCGTTCCGCCACGTCGAACGTCTCGAGCATTTCCTGCTTGTTCACCGCGCCGATCGACAGGTTCGCCGCCAGGAAGTCCGCCGTTCCGCCCGGCGTGTCGATATTCTCGAGCACGACCCGGGCCTCGTCCGGCACGTTCGGCGAAAGCTCGAAGACGCGAATCGCGGACTGCCGCGCCGTGTGCACCAGCGCGTCGATCACCGGCGTGGTGTTCGTCGGATCCTCGCGCGTCACGATCCGGGCCAGCAGGAACGGGTCCGAGCTGACGATCGATTCGATCCCGAATCGTGTCAGCCCGTGCACGATGATATTGATGCCGCCGTCCTGGGCAGTGATCAGCTTGAGCACCATGCAGACCGTGCCGACGCGGTAGAGCTCGTCAGCCCCCGGGTCTTCCGTGTCGCGGTTGCGCTGCGCGACGATGCCGATCAGCTTGTTGCCGCGCACCGCGTGCTCGATCACGCGCCGCGACCGCTCCCTCCCGATGCTCAGGGGCATGATGGTGCCGGGGAACGCCACCGAATCGCGGATGGGCAGGATCGGGAGCTGGTCGGGGATCCGGCTCTCCGCCGTGTTCGGCACCGGTGTGCCCGGCTGATCCGCCGGGGCTGGAGACGCCTCGCTCGAAGCTGCCGCAGGGGTGTCCGTCGAAGGAGTTTTCGCTTCGTCTGCCATCATCTCCCGCCGAGATCAGCGCGCCGCTCGTTTGGCGATCGTGATCCAGAGAAAACCGTCTGCCAGCTTGGCTGTCACCTGTTCCATGTCAGCCCGTTCCGGCAGCTCGATGCACCGCTCGAATGGGCCGGAATCGATCTCCATTCGCAGGAGCGAGACCTGCCCCTCGCTCATGGGTGGCGGAGGGGCCGGCCGATCCCCACGGATCGTGATCTTGTTGCCGGCCACGTCCACGTGAATCTTGTCCTTTGCGAGGCCCGCCAGTTCCACGCACAGGTAGTAGTGATCCTGATCGTGATAGACGTTGACCTGCGGCTGCCACGCGCACGACCGTGAGAAATGGTAGTAGCTGCGGCGTGTCATCTCGTCGATGAGGTCGCCCATGTGTCGTCCGACGGAATCGAACGAATCTTCCACTGCATGCAACTGAAGAGTCACGTTGTGAGCTCCCGCCGTCGCCCTTGTTCTAATCTAGTCAAACAATCGGCGGGAATCAAAAACGATGTTCGGCGGGATCTGTGCCGCTGCTGCTGCGTCGACCGACCAGGAGCCGGTGCACCTCGCCCTGGTAAACTTGCAGGGCGTCCAGGAACCGCGGCGCATCCGGCAGCGGGACTGGCACCCGGTCCAGCCGAAACAGCTCGTCGTAGGCCGCGTTGGCCGTGGCGACGTCGATGTCCATCACCGGCATCACCGGACCCTGCCGCGCGGAGATCACCCGGATGATTTCTCCGCACGCTCGGATCGTGCACACCGGGCGGAACTCCTCCGGGACGCGGTACCCCGCCGGCGCGATTACGACATCCACGTGCTTTCGCATCGTCTCCATCAGCGGCGCGACCACCTCCGCCGGCAGGTTGTAGTGTGCGAGAATCTTGCGCCCGCAGTAGTACTCCGCGACGGGCAGTTCCATTCCCTCGTGCCCGTGCATCGACAGGACGACCGCCTCGTCCGGCACGTACAGCCGGACGTACCAGCCCGCCGCCTTCGAACCGCTGTCCGGACGCACGTCTCCCTCGCCGACCCACATCCGGGAAATGTGCTGCAATTCCGGCGTTGGACGCACCACGTGAACGCTCCCCGCCGCCAGTTGGATGCCTGAACCGGCTGCCGCCGCCATACACACCCACCGACGGCCGCCGCCACTCCGAAGCCCCTGCCCGACCAGAAATGCCGCCAGAACCGAAGTGGCAAAAAGAGGCTCCAGGAAAAAGTAGTTGATATATCCCGTGCAGTGCCAGTCCACTGCCAGCGTGATCGGCAGCAGCGACGCCCACGCCCATGCCGCCAGCAACCCGTGACGCTCCCCGCGCAGCAGCGCCCGCGTCCCCCACGCCAGCGCGACCGCCGTGACGACCGCGAAGACAATCCCGCATTCCCCGACCCACATGGCTGGCAACCCCGCCAGTTGCTCCCAGTGCAGGCCGACGTAGCCTGACCGCTGCTTGCCCAGCAGACGCCCGAGTTGCCCCCCGCCTGTCCACCACCACGACGCTGTGATCACGACCAGCGCCAGCACGCACGGCAGGACGAACCCGACCACCGGCACCGCAACCCGCCACCGCGGCGTGCCCCCCGTCGTCCGGCTTTGCCATACCCATCCGACGATCAGCGTCACCGGCAGCGCAAACGCGTACAGCCCGCTCAGGCAATGCAGGAACAGCAGGATCGCTGATCCCAGCAGGTACCGCTTCAATCCGGTATCGACGTACGCCAGCATCGACCACAGCGTCGCGATCCCCGTGAGCAGCATCGCGCTCTGGTACCCCCATGCATACCGCGCATCCGACACCAGCGGGGGCAGCACCGCGCAGACACCCGCCGCCAGCAGCCCGTCGGCCAGCCCCCGCCCCAGTCGCCGTGACAGCACGTACGCCATCGCCACGATCGACAGCCCGCTTAGAACCGTCGGAAGCCGCCCGGTCGCCTCCCCCTGCGGCACGCCGAGCGTTTCCAGCACCTCCGCGAATCCCCGCTGCACGCCCGCGAACACCGGCCCATAATCGTGCGCAAGAATCCACCGCATTCCATAGCTGTGCCGCACGAGGTACGGCATCACGGCCTGATCTGATGTCTCGTACGTGGCGGAAATCTGCCACACCCGCAGGGTCACCGCGATGGCAGCGATGCAGAGCCCCACCACGGCGGGGAGTACGAGCGGCCGGACGCGCATCGTCAGCCCCGGG
>CAZJTF010000186.1:0-13792 GCA_964548565.1 uncultured Planctomycetales bacterium
GATGCGACGATCGAGCCGCCGAGCCGTCGTGCGCCGGCGCAGATTCAGATTCGGCTGCGGCACCCCGATGGCAAGCCGATTGCGGAGGCAGTGGTGAACGGGGAGCCGACCTGGGCGGTCCAGGGGGACGTGGTCACCGTCACGGTGCCGAAGGCTCCGCTGAAGGTGCGCGCCACGTACAAGTAGGCTGCACAGCGGCCGACTCCTTGAAAGATCATTGCCGCCCAGGGCCCCCGCAGCCGGCCCATGTTCACGCGCGACTGTCGATCCGCGCCTGCAGGAGGGGCGTCATGCCGAGGATTGTGCTCGCAGTGCTGCCGCTCATCGCTTCGTCGGCCCTCGGAGCCGACAGCGCCGGGTGGAAACTCTCGTTTTCAGACACGTTCGATCGAGCGGAGGTCGGGCCGGACTGGATCACCGGGGCGGCGGAGATCGTGGACGGGCGACTGCGGTTCGGGACGGACGGTGAGCATCTCGCGCTGATCCATCGTCACTTCGCCGCAGACGTGCGGGTGGAATTCGAGGCGCAGGCGGTGCCGGATCGGGCTCCGTGCGACCTCTCTGTCGGCCTGGGTTGCGGGAAGACGACGGATGCGTACGAATTCCACTACCTGCTCGCGTTCGGCGGCAACTTCAACAGCATGAACCAGATCCAGGGCGGGCGGGACATGAAGTGGGTCCAGGACTGGGGACCGCGGCGACGCATCCAGCCGCAAACACGCCATCGCGTCTGCGCCACGAAGGAGGGAACCACACTCACACTGGAGGTCGATGGCGAGGTACTGCTCACGACAACGGATCGCGACCCGCTCGGAGGCCCCGGCTATGACATGGTCGGGCTCGTCACGTGGAACGGCATGCTGGCGGACAACGTGCGGGTGTATGAACGCCGCGCGCCTCACCCGGATACGCCGCGGTATGTGACGGAGCTGCGCGGGCTGGCGCTGCAGAGAGGGCCGGACCGGATGCTCTCTGCGCCGGCCGGCGCGGGTGAGGCGGTTCTGAGAGCGGTTTCGCTGTTCAACGCCGGAAGGCCGCGGGCGGCGGAGGAGGTGTTCCTGTCAGCGCCGGACATGGAAGTGCGCGCGGCCGGCGCGGCGTGGTGCGTGGGGCACCTGTATTACGAGGCCGGTGCGCGGGATTTTGCGCGTGTCGGCGACATGCTGGTCGAACTGGCGCGCGCGCACCCGGATGATGAGCGTCTCCAGGATTACGGCGAATTGGGGCGTCGCCTGCGGGCATTCCGGGTCGAACGGTTCGAGGGTCAGCCGAGCGGAGAACTCGCGGCCGGTGCGGTCCTGGCCATGGGCGAAGCGCATAACCCGGTGTTCGACCAGGCGAAGCTTTTGAAGGCGCGGTTTCTGCGCGCTCATGCAATGGAAGCCGGCGGTAAGGGGATGGAAGGGCCTCTGCGCATGTTCAACGAGCTCAAGGCACTCTATCCAGACAATCCCAACCTGCGCGAGCTCACCGGCGAGAAGATTGCGTGGGGGAATGAACTGATCGATGACGATTCCGCCGTGCCGCGGTGGGCGCGCTACCTGCGCGAGCTGTACGCACGGCAGGCGGCGGTGCTGCACTGGTGGTTCACGCAGCGGCAGGGGCCGGACGGGCAACTCGGGGGAGGCTGGGGGGATGATTGCGAGATTCTGCGCGACTGGGGTCCCCTGGCGGTCGTCTCAACGGGCGATCCCGCGATCGTCGAGGGCATTGAGCGGCTGTGCCAGGGAATCTGGGGCGCCGCCATTCATCCGCGCTTCGGTTTCGGCAGCTACGGCGATGCGGAGCATGCATCGGAGCCGTCTGCGGACACGCAACCGACGATGATGATGCTTCGTTGGGGCGACCCACTCTATATCGAGCGCAACATGCTGGCTGCCCGGACCATCCGCGACATCTACATGGGCGTGGATGCGACGGGACACTACCGATTCCGCTCGGGATTCTACGGCGATGACCAGGTCGGCCGGACACCCAAACAGGAAGGCGATGTTCACTACAACGCGCGGGCGATGAAGCACCTCCAGCAGCTGGCTTTGTGGGGGAATGCCGAAGCCCGGAGGGTGTATCTGAGCTGGGTGGACGGCTGGCTGCAGCAGACGATGCGCGCGTATCCGGGTAAACCCGCGGGCATCATTCCGCAGCAGCTGTTCTTCCCGAGCGGCACGATCATCCCGCCGGACGGAACGGCGCTTCGAGACTGGGTGTCAACGAACGCCGGCGATCCGGATGAACCGCCGGGGATGGGTTCGATGATCCAGGGGGCGTTCCTGGCGGCGTACCGGCTGACCGGCGACCGCGCCTACCTGGAGCCGATGCACAGGTACATGCGGTGGACGTCCGCCGGGCCGCTTGTCCCCGCGTCGAGTCGGCCAGCGCCGGGTTCTCCCGCCTGGGTGCTGCGCGGGCAGCAGGGGGATACGCATACGGACACCGTGGCGTCATTCCGCTGGCTCACCGGCGACCGTACGGTCGACGAGTACCTGCTGCGTTTCGCGACACCATACCAGCGGTACATGGTAACGAACGACCTGGAGGGTCTGATTCAGTGCGTCGAGGCGGCCGCGAGGTCGATGCGCACGAACTTCCGACTGATGACCGAGGAACAGCTGCAGACGGATCGTGCGGGCCTGCCCGCCACGCGCGAGACCATCGGCGCCTATACGGGGGCGATCCATACGTGGCGGGACTCGCTGATACCGACCATGGCGGTGACGTGGGAGGCTCCCGACACGGATTTCGCCGCACTCGTGGTGGCGAGCACGCAGGAGCGGCTGCGCGTGTGGGTGTACAGCTTTCACGACCGGGCGGTTCGGTTTGGCCTGCGGCTCTGGCAACTCCGGCCCGGGGAATATGAACTGATGCACGGCGCGATCCTCCCCGGCGAGAGCACGAACCTCCGCTACGGGTGGGGCCAGCCGGAGGTGTTGACAGTGCGGCGCCGAGCGGACGCGTGTGCTGTGCGCATTCCCGGGCGCACGGCATACGCAGTGGATCTGCGCCTGCTTCGGCCCATTCAGCGGCCGGAACTGCTTCCTGATGTCGGTATTGCCGATCGGGATATTACTGTCGCCGCCGAAGGTCCCATAAGCGTGACAGTGCACAGCCTGGGCAGCGCCGCGATTCCCGAGATGGACGTGGTGCTGGAGGTTCCGGAGGGGAGCGGCTGGCGAGACGCGGGGCGGCAGCGGTTGGGCGTGCTGGATGCCGCGGAACTCGACCCGGTGAGCCGGACCCTCATTTTCCCCAAGATTCAGGAGGCTGTGGTCCGTGTGCGGGTGGATCCGCGCGACAGGGTCGACGAGCTCTGCGAGTCGAACAACGCGGCCGTTTGGCGCCGGCGAGATTAGCTTACATCGTTTCAGATGGATGGTATTTCTTGGCTTTCGGGAAAAATCCGGTTACATTCAGCGAATCGGCTTCGCTGCACTTCCTGTTGCCGACAAAGGAGCGGGTATGAACAGCAACATGTCGGGATTCCTCCGGATCACTCCCCTTTGTGTCATTGCTGGTGCGAAACTGCTGATGTTCGGCGGCTCGGCGTCGGGCTCCGAACTGCTGATCAGCAGTTACAACCAGGTCGGGGCGGTGAGTCAGGTCCTGCGATATGAGGCCTCGGGCAACACTTACCCCCTCCAGCCGATTCCAGCCTATGACGCGGGAGTCGCGGCGGGCGTGTTCATCGGCCCGACGGTCCCCGGCGGTAACGGCGGGCTGAACAAGCCGTACGGTCTGCTGCTCGGCACCGACGGGAACGTGTACGTCGCCAGCAACGGGACAAACAGCGTCAAGGTGTACGACGGCACGACCGGGCACTACATCAAGGATTTCGTGACGGCCGGCAGCGGCGGCCTGAACGGTCCGTGGGGGATGTGCTGGGGGCCCGATGGCAGTCTGTACGTGGCCAGCAACGGTTCCAACCAGATCCTGCGGTACCAGGGGCCGGACGGCTACAATCCCGGCGCGTTCATGAACGTGTTTACCAGTGGCGGCGGGCTGTCGGCCCCCCGCGGGGTGGTTTTCGGGAATGACCAGTGGGCCGGCCCCGGCCAGCCGGCGGGACCGGCGCAGGACGGCTACCCCGACCTGTACGTGTGCAGCACGGGCTCCACCAGCGGCCAGATTCTCCGGTATCACGGCCTGACAGGCGCGTTCGTTGACGTCTTTGCAGATGTCAAGACGTATGCGGGCGGGGCGCTGCCGGTAGGTATGGTGTACGAACAGTTCTTCCGCCGGAACGATCCCAGGTACAACGAGATCTTCACCGGCAACGTTCTCATTGCGACGACGAACAATATCGACCTCCAGATCCACCAGGGCAGTTCGTCCGATGCCGAGAGCGTGATCCTCGGGGTGCCCAATCACGGGTTCTACGGCGGCTTCCCGAATTCGGCGATGATCTATGTTGCCGCGCCGGTATGGGGCCCGAATCACAGTACGGACGGCGAGCGGCGGCAGTCCCTCTACTTGCCGGACAACTGGGGGAGCCAGATTCGGCTGGTGGGGGCGAATGAAGCGAAGATCAACAACAATGCCGGGGTCATCACCGGCGTCCCGCGTCCCCAGGGCCTGCTGGTCAAGTGCGGGCGCAACCCGGGGACGCTCATTCGCAAGGTGCTGCAGAACCGGATGCAGCTGGGGACTAGCGCGACGCTGCGCCTCCAGGGCGACAACATGGCGGGACTGCTCGCCTCGAGCGGCGGCGGGGTGTCGATCCGGAAAATGAGGAGTGCCGGCGGCGGCATCGGGGTTGACGGCACGATCACAATCACCGGCCAGAACACCCGGCTGGACGGGAACGATCTGCTGGTCGACTTCGACCTGAGCGGCGCGAACGTCGAAGCGGGGCGCTACTGGGTCAGGCCGAACGATGCGTGCCGCAACGCCATGTGGTTCCCCGAAGCCGTGCTGGTGTATCTCCCGCAGCTCACCAACCCGAGCTTCGAGGTGCCTTATGAAGCGGACGCCCGCGAGAACAACAACTTCTGCGTGAACAATTCAGAGTGGGACGCCAACGGCGGCGGAAACAAAAAGCGCCCGATACACTGGGACCTCACCTGGGGCGGGCCGGGCATGGACCCGGATGGAGGTGGATACGGTTCCGATCAGTTCAGCTTCCGGCGAGACGGTAATGTCTGGGGGCCGTCATGCATGGACAGTACCGTTGAGGGCATGACTGGGCAGCACTTCGCCTCGATCCAGATGAATTTCTCATTGAGCGACTACTACGCCGGAACGTACCAGACGATCGCCGCTCCGCATCTGAGCGGCCAGACCTCCACGAAGGATTATGACGTCTACGTGGATGCCCACATTGCCGCCTTCGGTACAAGCAGCTACGGTCGAATCCGTCTGCGCGACGGCGACAACTTCAACGGGGCGGTGATCGCGGAGACGATCATCCCCAACACGCAGGTATACGGCGACCAGATCGTGCGATCGCCCGAGTTCCGCGCTACCGTCCCGGCGGGATATATCTACACGTCGAATCCGGCGATCCTGACGATCGAGTTCGACTTCGTCTACTCTGTGGCTGACAACGGTCCCGGCATGAACCTGGCTGCGTTCCACCTGGACAACGTTCGCAACCGGTATATTGACTGCGGACGCAGCCGGTGGGCGGATTCGGACGACGACGGCGACGTGGACATGGATGATTTCGGCGCCTTCCAGGTGTGCTACAGCGGCCAGACCGGCACGGCCGCCGACACGTGCGGCTGCTTCGACCGGAATCAGGACGGGCGCGTCGAGGACATCGATTGGGTGGCATTCCAGAACTGTGCCCTCGGCCCGACCGTGCCGGTGCTCGCACCGGAGTGCCAGTAGCCGCGAGGTATCCCGATTGCTACGCCGGTGGACCAGACTGAACGGGTGAATTTGCCCGCACCGGGCTCCCGCCGGTACAGTGCGCCGTGTTCGCGCGGCGATTGCCGCGGTTCCAATCGGGAGACAGCTGATGCGCGTGAGAAGGCCCGGCTCGCTTGCAGTGCTGTGTCTGGTCGTCGGGTTTGCATGCCTGCCGGGGCGGATCTGCGCGGCGGCTGAGGCCGCGGGCCCGCTGTCGGTGGGGGCTGCGACGAGCAACATCACACCTCCGCTCGGCTCGTCGATCAACGGCAGCATGGCCGACCAGACCGCCAGGCACATCCACGACGAGTTGCACGCCCGCTGCCTGGTGCTCGACAACGGCCGGACGCGTATCGCCATTGCCGTCTGCGACAGCTGCGTGATTCCGCGCGAGGCGGTCGACAGCGCCAAGGCGCTGGCCGAACAGCACACCGGCATTCCCGCGGCGAACATCCTGATCGCAGCCACGCATTCACACTCCGCGGCTACGTCGGTCGCCGTTTTCCAGAGTGTGCCGGACCCGGCGTACCGCGCGTTCCTGATCGCACGCATCGCGGACGGGATTCGCCGCGCCGCCAACAACGTGGCGCCGGGCCGGATCGGCTGGGGCGTCGGTCACAAGCCGGAGCACGTGTTCAACCGGCGCTGGCACATGAAACCGGGCTCCATTCCGCCGGATCCGTTCGGCGGTACGACAGACCGCGTCCAGATGAATCCGCCACAGGAGAGCCCAAATCTCGTCGAGCCGGCGGGGCCGACCGATCCGGAACTGCCCCTGATCTGCGCCCAATACCGCGACGGACGGCCCGTGAGCCTGCTGGCGAACCACGCACTGCATTACGTCGGCGGCACCGGCCCCGGGCACATCAGCGCCGACTATTTCGGGATGTTCGCTGATCGCGTCCAGTTCCTCCTGGAAGCGGACCGTCTCGATCCGCCTTTCGTCGGCATCATGACCAACGGAGCGAGCGGCAACATCAACAACATCAACTTCCGCAAACGTGGGCCGGCGCGGCAGCCGTACGAGCAGATGCGCCTGGTTGCGCACGATGTGGCGGCGGAGGCGGTGCGGGTCGCAAAGGATGCTCCGTACAAAGACCAGGTGGTCATGAGCGTGCGGCAGGAGACAATCCGGCTGGGCACCCGGCGCCCGACGTCCGACGAGGTGACCCGCGCGCGGGCGGTCCTTGCGGAGGCGCAGGGCAAGCCGCTGACCTCGTTTGCGCAGATCTACGCAAACGAAACGGTGAACATGGAGAACTGGCCCGAGCAGGTCGAACTGATCCTGCAGGTGATGCGCATCGGGGATGCCGCCCTTGTTGCGATCCCATGCGAGACGTTCGTGGAGATCGGGCTGGACCTCAAGGCAACAAGTCCCTTCAAACCCACGCTCATCGTGGACCTGGCGAACGGGTACAACGGCTACCTGCCGACGGCCGATCACCATGCGCTCGGCGGGTACGAGACCTGGCGGGCACGTTCGAGTTACCTCGAGGCTGGCGCCGCGGCCAGGATCACGGAACGGCTCGTCGCGATGCTGGGCGAGCTGAGATGACGTGCCCGGCGCGTGTTCCGCCTACTCCGGCGCGGTCATCGTGGTCACGATGCGTCCCCAGTTCTTCGCGCGGTCGAGCAGGCGCTGCGTGAGCGCGTCCGGCTTCTTCAGGTGCTCGGGATTCCCGGTGATCAGCGTCGGGACAGCGCCCATGTTCTCGTAGACGCGCTGCCCGAGCTCGAACTGCGGGTCGCCGGGCGTCAGGTGGTAGTAGCCGACCATCCGGCAATGGTCCCCCCACAGGAACGCGTTCAGCGGTATGTAGATTTCGGGGTGCCACGGCTGGAGCTGTCCCCACCCGTTCCAGATGTGGGCCTGCGCGAAGCCCTGGCGCGCGAACGTCACCTGAGTCAGTCCTTCGCCGCCGAGCACGAGCTGCGGGTGGACGCGGTTGAGCTGCTCGAGCAGGAGCTGTACGCCGTCGCCAGTTGTCTGGCCCTGAACAAAAGCGTTGTCGCAGTTCCACGTGCAAAACGTCTGATCGAGAAACGCGCAGTCGATGCCGGTCTGGTCGAGCACCTTCACGACGGCGTCGGTGAGCGTGTCACGCCAGAAACCCAGGCCGGGATGGATGTAGCCCATGCGGGTGTAATCGTGCGTTTCCGGCGGCCAGTGCCAACCCAGCGGCTCGTTCTTGTCGGCGGAGCGGATCTGGAAATCCGCCACGCGCGGGAAGAGCGGATGCTTGTAGTACACCGAGAAGTAGTTGAAATGCGGCATGACGTGGAAGCCCATCTTACGGGCCTTCGCCAGGTAGCGCAGCACGTCCTCGCGCGGCGTGTAGTCGGGATACATGACGTCGTACTTCTCGGTGCGCCAGTCGGCCAGGTGAATCAGCGTCTGCTCCGGCGGATGGACGGCCGCGAGGGCATCGAGCATGGCCTCGTTCGGCCCGGCCCAGCAGAGCGCGAGCGAGATCTGCCTGATCCACGCCGGTCGGCGCCGCGCCAGGTCGTCCAGGCGGGCGGACCGTCGCAGCCACTCGCGAAACCGTGTGGCCGGCGTCTTCCAGCCGCCGCGGTATGCATTGATACGCCAGGTGACGCCGCCGGCGGTGCGGCTGTCCCACCAGGGACCCGGGGACTCGGTTTCGATGGCGATCTCCTCGTGGTCGGACGCGCGGGTGAGGCGCAGCGCCTTGTACTGCGGCGATTCATCCTCGGAGTGGATCATCATCGACGCGCCGGCACGGGTTGCGATGACGAGCTGCGCGTTCCATTCGAACGGCCAGGAGAACCGACCGCTCGACGGCTGCGGGCGTCCTCTGCGGACGTGCATGCCGTTCACGACCGGCAGAAACAGCTCGGTTTCGCCATGAAATGCGAGCTTCCAACCGACGGAGCGAACACCGCGTCGGAAAGCGATTCCGTCGGGCGTGACGAGGACATCATGCGTCACCGGGTCGATTGACAGCAGGAGCGAACGTCGCGCGTTTTCACCGTCGACCACGATCCGGGCGGCCAGCGGCGACAAGCGCGTGGTTGTCACCTTCTCGTGCTTGTCCTTGCCCACGGATTCGTCGTTGAAGTACCAGAGCTCGACGGGATTCGCGGGCCGCTGCGCGTCGTGGAGAAACTCCGTGCCGTCCTGCGAGCGGATGCTGACGAGATGCGCGCCGTCGAACTGGACGACCACCGCAGGCGTGGCGAGGGTGAGCTTCTGGCCGTCAACGGTGACGCCTGTTTCGGACGGCAGGGACAGAGTCATGGAGCAGACAGCGACCAGGCACGAGGAAAACAGCATGACGACTCCTTATGGAGCAGTAGAGATTAAGCTCCGCGATTCATCCAGGTGATGGAAAACTGCAGGATGCTCGCGATCGAGACCCAGACGAAGTAGGGCAACTGGGCCACGGCGATCCAGCGGTAATGCCGCCACACGGCGATGGCCGACCAGAGGATCGTGCTCCAGACGATCACGATGTCGACGCAGGCGAGCGGCAGGTTTTGCAGTCCGAACTGGATCGGGGTGAAGAGCAGGTTGGCGACAAGGTTGATGGCGAATGGCAGGGCGACGCGCCACGGAAGCTTTCTACGGAATGCCTGTACGAACACGAAGCCGAACGTGATGATGATGATCGGGTAGAGGATCTGCCAGATCAGGCCAATGGTCGGCGGGGAGGGCGTCCAGACTGGCTTGGCCAGCGTGTTGTACCAGGTCAGATCCATCGGTGTCTGCTCGTGCGAGGTGCCAATCGGCGTATTCTGGCCGCGAATGCAGCCGGCGTCCACCATCGGCGAGTCGGGCTCGCCTCACCGGGCGTGCATTGACAACCCCGGGCGTGGGGCTCACCGTATCCTGCAGATATCGCACCGACAGCGGCGCGGAGGGAAGATCTTGCCGAAGCATCCCCGTGGCACGCACGATCGGACCGCGTGGAGACGCCCATGACCACCGCGCACCTGGCGGCGATCGGCGTGCTCGCGGGGCTGAACGTCCTGACGACGCTGATGTACGGCTACGACAAGCTTGCGGCCAGGGCAGGTCGTCGGCGCGTCCGCGAGTCCACGCTGCACATTCTGGCCGCCGCCGGGGGGACGCCGGGCGCATTCGTCGGCCAGCGGCTGTTCCGCCACAAAACGCGGGATCGCGCGTTCCGGCGGGTGTTCGGAACCATTGTCGTCGCCCAACTGACGCTGGTGCTGGCGATTGCATACCTGTGGCGCAGATGATATGGAGTGAGGGGCTTTTCGCGGTATACAGGGGCAGATTCAGAGACCACATCTTCGGAGGCACCCACATGAATCGCAGAAGTTTCCTGAAAACAATGCCGGCGTGTGCAATCCTGGCGGCCCGGCCGTCGACCTTCGCGCAGGAAGCGGCGCCCGCGCCCGTCGTCGCGCCGGGCATCGCGCCCATCGTGCTGCCACGGCCGGAAAAAGAGGGCGGCAAGTCGGTGCTGGCGGCCCTGTGGGAAAGGAAGACAATCCGCACGATCAGCGACATGAAGCTGTCACCACAGATGCTCTCGAACCTGCTCTGGGCGGCGTGGGGTGTCAACCGTGAGAGCGGCCCGTCGGGGCGCCTTGGCCGGACGGCCGCCTCGGCGCGCAATGCGCAGGAAATCGACCTGTACGTCGTGCTTCCCGAGGGGATTTACCTGTACGAGGCCGTTCCGCACCGGCTGGCGCCGATCGTGGGCGGCGATCATCGCGACAAGATGGGTGGTCGCGCAGGCGGAGGCGGGGCGTCCGTCGCGCCGGTGAGCCTCGTGTTCGTGGCGGATTTCGCCCGGCTGAAGCAGGGGGGCATCAGTGAGCCCGAGTCGCAGAAATTCTGTGCAAGCGTCGCAACGGGCCTCATCGTCGGTAACGTGCACCTGTTCGCCGCGTCACAGGGTTTGGCGGCCTGGTTCCACAGCTGCAACAAGCAGGCATTGATCGAGCAGTTGAAGCTGCGACCGGACCAGCAGGTGCAATACGCGCAGACGGTCGGTTATCCGGCGTAGCGGCCGGGGCCGCGGGGGTGCACACGGCTCGCCGCTACCTGCCCGCGAGAAACGCCCGGAGATTCGCGGCATCAGCTTCGGTCAGCGACTCGCCGTGGTGCCGGGCGAGGAGGCGCGCGGTGACAGTTTTGCGCATGAGGTCAGGCGCTGTGCCATCGGTGTCGTGACGCCCGGCCCGGTGACACTCACCGCAGTTCGCGTCGAAGACGGCCTGGCCGGCCGCCGCGTCATGCTGCGGGGTGGGTGTTTCGACCACCGGACGATCGCCAGAGGTTTCCACAGTCGGTTTGGTCGAGGCGCAGCCGATGGCGACAGCCAGCGCAACGCCGACAACACAGGTCGTGGTGATATTCCAGGCTCTCATGTGATGCTCCATCCCTGGTGACCCGGTCACCGCGCACGTATGGTACGAGACGTCCTCACAAGCCGATTGCCTGCTTCAGAACCGGCAGGAGCTTGCGAGCAATCATGTCGAACCCGTTGTCCGACGGGTGCACGCCGTCTTTCGAGAGCCCGTCGTGTTCCTCGAAACCAAGAAGCGCGCGGCCGTCAACCAGGTAGACCTTCTTTTCGCCTGAATCTACGAACATGCGCACGGCGTCCTCCACGACCTGTCGCGTATGTTCGCTCCTGCGGGCGTAGTCCGCATTGTGGCGTTCGATCGAGGAGGTGATGGGCGTGATGCAGACGATGGGCACGTCAGGATGCGTTCGTCGCACCGTCTGCAACATCTCGCGGTAGGCCGTGGCGTCCTGCATGCCGTATGACTTGCCGAGATCGAAGACATAGCAGCAGGCCGGGAGCGTGCTGACGAGATCGACGACTGCTTTTTCCGCCTTGCCCGCGCCGCCGAACCCAAGGTTCACGAAATCCAGGTGCAGCGCGCGGCAGACGATCGCCTCGTACGTCATTCCGGGGCGCGACGTGCCGCTGCCCTGGCAGACGGAGGAGCCGTAGAACACGATGGGCAGCGGGCGTGCGTCGTCCAGCGCCGGCGGTCGGAATGCCGCGTCCCTGTCCACGCCGACTGACTCGATGGTGATTTCCTGGTGGCAGGGGAGATAAACGACGATGTTCCGGGTGCGGCGGTCCAGGTCCTTGAAGAGGACAATGCTGGACTCACGCCCGGGCTGCTCCGCAACGGCCGATCTGTAGAAGCTGCCGTCGATGTAGACGTCGAAGCCCTTGCCGCCTCCCTTGACCGCGGGCGTCGCCTTCAATCCCAGCTTCGTCGTATTGGATCGGATGAGGATCCGGGCCCCGGACGGCGCCTTGCAGCGGCGTTTGACGGCCTCCGGCAGCACGTCGAATCGTGATGCGGGCAGGCGCCACAGACTGCGGCCGTTCTCCGCAAGCCAGGGAAGGCCCCGGACGGCGAATTTCTCACCGTCGGGGAAGGCGAGCCACGCGAAATCGATGGGCGCACCGGATTCGGGCTCAGGCGCTTCGTCGGCGAGGTCCGCAGGCATCGAGGTCAGTGGGCGGGCCGGCTCTCCGGCTACCCCATGGTCGGCGAGGCCGAACGTCGCCATTACGACGAAAACAGCCGCACGAATCCGTGGTGACATGTATCTCGCGCTCCCGGAACGGAGGCTCTGCCTCTCGGGTACCGCAGGCGATCAACGACCTACTGCGCCCGGCTGGCGGCCGCCGAGGTGTTCTCCGCCGCGTTGGCGTCGCCGGCCAGGATCAGCATGAGTATGGGTACCGCGGAGATCGCCCGATGTGACACGTATTGCTCCTTGCAGGTGCGAGGGTGCCGTGCGGGATAACCACAGGGCAATCGGACGTTTCCCACTCATGCCCGTGGCGTCGCGCGGAGTTGAACTGCCGCGCACGGACCGCCGGGTGCGCGCAGCGTCATTGTACCGAACGCGCATGCCACCAGCGAACGGAGAAGGGTGACGGACTGCTGCCTTCCGGCGTGGTTCGAGTAACGTTGGCCCCCTCAGGGCGTGCAGCCGGGCGGCAGATTCGCCAGATCAGTCGGCACATTGGAGCGGGTGACGCACGCGACGAACGCGTCGTAATCCGCAGTGTCGATGCCGTTCCCGGGCACGTGATCCATGCATCGGCAACCGTCGGGGATCGTCGGCTGGCCGCCAGTGAAGCACGCCTGGAACTTGCCGAAGTCGTCGATGTCCACGTCACCATCGGCGTCCGAGTCGGCCCAGAGCACGCCTCCGCTGGTGCAGCTGCAGTTGCTCGTGACGCAGGCCGTGCCGAGGCCCTGGAACATGCCGGTACACTCTTCCGCCGCCGCGACATCCGTGCAGACCGGTCCGAAGCAGCAGGCTCCGGCGCAGGCGCCGGGGACGCACGCGGTGCTGGGCCCGCGGAAGCGTCCACCCGCGGCCTGGCACTCGGGCAGCGTCTTGATCGAGCAGGATGCGCCTTCGCAGCACGCGCCCTTCTCGGAGTACCCGGCGCCGCCGTGCAGCAGGAAGCTGTCGAGCGTCAGGTGAGCGGAGGCGGTGTTGGGGTCGAGGCAGCGCCGTGTGCGGTAGCTGCCCAGATCGTTTGGTACGCAGGTATCCCACTCCGTATTGGACTGCAGGGGACAGCCGGGGCCCACGCCGAAGCGGACGGTGTTGAACGGCCCTTCGTAGTAACGGGGCAGCGTGATCCGGCTCGTGACGTAGTACTGGGGCTTGTCTTCATAGTAGCGGGGATCGTTCACGACCTTTGACCGCTGCAGCGTCTTGAGCTCCACGGTGAACGTGGTGCTTCGGACGCTCACCTTGATCCAGTTGTAGGACCGGATTGCGTTATAGTTCTCGCCTCCCGCGAGGTCGAAGGAGCCCGCCGGGCCGATGTCATCGGGAGGGGTGGCCGGCTGGTTATTCTTGAAATTGACGACTTCGCCGCTGACCGGGCCGGGCAGGCGCGGGTCGTCGTGCCGCAGTGTCCACCACTGCCTGCCGTCAAAGACGACCAGATGG
>CAZJTF010000187.1:0-13719 GCA_964548565.1 uncultured Planctomycetales bacterium
GATGGTCTTGCCGGGGTGTTTCATCGCCGCCAATCCCAAATGGACCTGCATGCCGAGATCTTCGCGTCCGCCGAACGCGCCGCCGGTCGCCGGCTGGATGATGCGCACGTGCTCGACCGGCAGGCCCAGGGCCAGCGCGATAAGTCGGCGCTCCTCGTGTACCCACTGCCCGCTCGCGTGAATGGTGAGCGTCTGGCCGTCCCAACGCGCGACTCCGGCTTCGACGTCGAGGAACGCGTGGTCAACCGTCTGCGTCTGGAAGGTCTCGCTGATGACGACGTCCGACGCGGCGAGCGCGGCGTCCGCGTCCCCCCGGCGGATACGCTTGCCGCCCATGATGTTGCCGTCGGGAAAGAGGCGGGGGGCGTCCGGCGCGAGTGCCTCGTCGATGGTGCCGACAACCGGCAACGCCCGGCATTCGACCTGGATCGCGTCGCGCCCGGCGATGGCGGCCGCCTCAGACGTCGCGACGACGACGGCCAGGGCATCTCCGCGGAATCGGATGCGATCCTCAACGAGCACGGGATGATCGCGCCGGATCAGTCCCTGCCGGTTCGTGCCAGGGACGTCGACGGAGGTGTAGACGCCGACCACGCCGTGGACCTCGAGGGCCGGCGCCGTGTCGATGCGCAACACCTCGGCGTGGGCGTGCGTGCTGCGGAGGATCTTCGCGTAGAGATCGGCCTCGCGCGGGAAGAAGTCGGCTCCGTAGAGCGCGGTTCCCAGCACCTTCTCCGGCCCATCGAGCCGGCGCGCGGAGACGCCGACCGGTGCGGGTGGTTGTTCGGCGTAGGGCGTGCAGCTGGGCTCGGCCAGCGGCTCGGATCCGGGCGGGGCCTGCGACGGTGCTTCTGTCCCAGCCGCGGCCGCGAGATGGGTGGCGGCGCGCAACGGGCGCGCCGTGGGTCCGCAGACTTCACTCCCGACGCCCCGCAGGACTTCCCCGGGCTGAGCCGTCATGTCCGCGCCTCCGTATCCGACCACGCCTGCGCCGCCTGACGGATCGCCTCAGAGATCGCGTTGTAGCCAGTACACCGGCAGATGTTGCCCTCCATCGCTTCGAAGAATTCATCCGGTGTAGGAGTGGGGTGCTCGCGCAGCAGGGCGGCCGCCGCCATAATCAGCCCCGGCGTGCAGTACCCGCACTGCGCGGCGCCCGCGGCCAGGAACTTCTCCTGCAGAACGTGCAGCTTGCCGGGAGAGCCGAGCCCCTCGATCGTGGTCACCGCGCGGTCCTGCACCTGTGCCGCGAGAACGAGGCAGCTGTTCACCGGAGAGCCGTCGACCAGCACGGTGCAGGAGCCGCACTCGCCCTCGAGGCACGCGCCCTTCGTACCCGTGAGGCAGCAGTAGTCGCGCAGCGCTTCGAGCAGTGTGGTTGATGGTGGCAGGTCGTGCTCGACCACGCCGCCGTTGACTGTGCAGCGCCAGTGCCAGGTGGTGGGGCCCGCCGCCGTCTCCTCGCCGCTCGCCCGGAGATCATCCATACGCCGTCACCTCCAGGAAGTTCTCCATCAACAGCCGCCGCAGGAGGACGGCGCACATGGCTCGCCGGTACGCTGCTGACGCCCGGTGATCGTCAATGGGGCGCACCTCTGTGAGTACGATCCGACACGCCTGCTCAACGGTTTCCTCCGTGAGGATGCCGGCGCTCAGCAGTTCCTCGGTGCGTTTCGCCCGCATCGGGTACGGGCCGACGCACCCGAATGCCACCCGGAACTGCCCCTCCGGTGCGCGTCCGATCGCGCAGCACACGAGGCTGATATTGACCGAGCCGCGCTTGCCGATCTTGTACCAGGCGGTGGTCCAGTCGGCAGGTATCCGCACACATCGGATCAACTCATCCGGCGCGAGCGCCGTCCGGCGGTAATCGAGGAAGAATTCACCGATCGGCACGTCGCGCGTGCCCCGGTCTGCGTGGGCGATCTCCAACACGGCGTCGAGGGCCAGCAGTGCGACACAACCGTCGCCCGCGGGGGAGGCCGTGCCGAGATTCCCGGCGATCGTGCCGCGATTGCGGATCTGCACGCCGCCGATGCTCAGCGCTGCCTGGGCGAGGGCTGCTATGGGCAGTTGCGCCGCCCGGGTCCAGGTCGCGCCGCCGGCGATGCGGTAGACATTTCCTTCGCGGGTGATGTCGGTATTTCCGTCGACGCGGCTGAGATCGAGGATACCCGGCGGGTTCCACTGCCCGCGGTTCATCGCGACCAGCAGGTCCGTCCCGCCACAGAGGACGGAGAGATGATCCGCGTGATCGGCCTTGAGCCGCAGCGCTTCCTCGAATGTGAGCGGCTGGTGATACACGATGGCTCTCCAGTGAGGTGAAGCCATTCGCCGTCCTGCTTATGGTATGGAAAAGCACCGCTTCAAGGAAGCGCCGTCATTTCGGCTGCGGATCGCTGCCGCCCGGACGAGAGGAGCGGCCCGATCGTCCCGCAATTCGGAGCCCCCAGTCAACCAAGCCCGGGTATACTATGCCCATTGTCGCCTGTCTGCCGCGGCCTTCTCATCGGAGCCAGCCATGTCTGATGCCATCGATCGCCGGACGTTTCTGGAGACAGTCGGTCGTGCGGTTGCTGCGGGCAGCCTTGCCGCCGGTGCGCCGGCGCTGGGCGCCGCCGCCAGCCGTCCCGCCGTCGAGCGTCGCAATGAGCAGCCCACGATGGGGTATGCGAAGCTCGGTCGCACGAACTTCATGACCAGTCGCTGCGTCTTTGGCGCCGGCGGACTCTACCAGGGCAAGGGCGAACTCCGCCTGCTCGAACTCGCCATCGAGCGCGGCATGAACTACATCGATACCGGTCGCGCATACAAGAACAGCGAGGCGGTCATCTCGGGGCTGATGAAGAAGCACCGGGACAAGTGCTGGATCGTCAGCAAGGCGGGGCACATCGGCTGGCCCGACATGACAATCAGCAAGGGTGAGGACAAGAAGGCCGCGAAACTCTACACCGACCAGCTCGATGCTTCGCTCAAAGCGCTGCAGGTCGACACGATCGACTGCTACATGGTGCAGGGCGTCGAGCACGACTGGATCGTGACGATGGAATCACTCTACGAGGCGTTCGCCAAGGCCCGCCAGGCAGGCAAGGTCCGCTACTACGGACTCTCCACGCACACCAGCGTCCCGAAGGTCTGCGAACTGGCGGCGAAAACCGGCTGGTACGACGTCATCATGCTGGCGGTGAATCCCAACAGCCTGGCGAGTCTCACGCCGGCGATCCGCACCATTCGCGAAGCCGGTATCGGCGTTGTCAGCATGAAGACTTCGGGGCCGATCCGGTCGAATCCGCGCGTTTATGACGACGTGCACCGGGCAGAGTTCGGCGGTGCGAACCTCTCGCCGTACCAGCGGGCGTACGCGTACCTGCTCGCGAAGGGCGGCGTGGACGCGTTTATCGCCCACATGCCGAACCGTGAGATCCTCGAGGAAGACGTTGCGGTGACGACGCTCAAGCTCACGCGCGCCGAACTCGGGCGGCTCGAGGTCCAGGCCCTCGCGGATACCCGCGGCGCCTGCCGGCACTGTGGAGACTGCAACCGGGCCTGCCCCGAAGGCGTGAACGTCGCGGACATGTTGCGGTACCACGCGTACATCCACAACTATGGCCAGCGCGAGACCGCCCGCGCCCTGTACGATGCCCTGGGTCGCGACAAGGCGTCCCTCTGCACGGCCTGTGGAGCCTGCCGCCTCGCCTGTCCCGAATCCATCGATCTGGCGGGTGTCATTTCCGGTCTGAAGGTCGAACTGGCGTGACCCCGGTTCGGAGCACCACCGGGCGGACGGAGATGGCACGCTTGCCCCCGTGCGAGCGGCTGTGCTAATCTCGAACGGGCATGTCCATGATGACGGATCTCGTCTGCACGCATTGCGGCCGCGTTGAGCGCGCCTCCGCATACACGTGCGCGTCCTGCGGCTGTCCTGACGGCATCCTCGACGTCCGCTACGACATGGATCGGGTGCGATCCGGCATGACGTGGGAAGCGTTGGCCGCGCGCCCGCTCAACCACTGGCGATACCGCGAGCTTCTGCCGATCGAGGGGGAGCCACCGGCGTGGCCTGTGGGATGGACGCCGATTGTCGAGGCACGGCGCCTGGCCGCCGACGTGGGTGTCGCACGGCTGCGCCTCAAAGATGAAGGCCGGAATCCAACGGCCTCGTTCAAGGACCGCGCGTCGTCCGTCGGTGTGGTGCGGGCGATGGAGTGCGGCCCAAAGACTGTCGCCTGTGCCTCGACCGGGAACGCTGCAAGCAGTCTCGCCGGTTACGCGGCCATGGCGGGCATTCCCGCAGTGATTTTTGTTCCGAACACCGCGCCGGAGCCAAAAATCGCGCAGCTCCTGATCTATGGCGCCACGGTGTTCCGCGTCCACGGCACATACGCCCAGGCATATGACCTCTGCACGCAGGCATGCCAGGCGCTTGGCTGGTACAACCGCAACTGCGCGATCAATCCCTACCTTGTCGAGGGTAAGAAGACGGCCGGACTCGAGATCGCGGAGCAGTGCCGCGATGAGCCCCCCGACTGGGTGGTGGTCAGTGTCGGCGATGGCTGCACAATCGCCGGGATCGGCAAGGGCCTGCGGCAGATGCGCGAGCTGGGCCTGATCGGCTGGAAGACGCGTCTGCTGGGCGTCCAGTCCTCCAACGTGGCGCCCATTGCCCGCGCGTTTCACGCCGCGCCCGGCGGTGAGTGGAAGCCGACGATCGCCGACAGTATCGACGTGCCCGTGCCGCGGAACCCGCGCAAGGCTTTGGAAGCGGTCCGTGAGAGCGACGGCGCGTTTGTGGAGGTCTTCGACAAGTCGATTCTGCTGGCCATTCGTCAGACGGGGCACCTGGCCGGCGTGTTCGCCGAACCGGCGGCAGCCGCGGCCGTGGCGGGTGTGCACGCGGCCGTGGACCGCGGCATCATCTCACCCGGCGCGTCGGTTCTCGCCATGATGACCGGGAGTGGACTCAAGGACACGCGGGCGGCGCTGCAGGCGGCCGGCGCTCCGATCGATATCCCTCCTGACCTGGATACTGTCCGCCGGTTATGTGAAGACTGAGGAAACGCACGATGACGCGGGTCGTGAACGAGGAGGTCCTCCGCAGGTCGGCCCAGCGCTGCCGCGAGCGGGGAATCGTCATCCCCACCTTCGCTGAACAGAAGAATCCTGCGCAAATCCCACCGCAGATCGCCCAGCGGCTCTCCGGCGTCGGCATGCAGGACGTGGATCCGCTGAACCTGTTTCGCATCACGTGGAAGAACGAACCGAAAGAACATGGCGGTTCGTTCAATCAAGGCAACTGGATCGAGTTTCCGGGCAGCCTGACGGGAGTCGATGCACGGCTGGTCGGGATTGTCGGGCGGCATTTCCCGACGGGGGCGCACAAAGTGGGGGCGGGTTTCGGCTGCCTGGTGCCGCGCCTGGTGTCGGGGGAGTTCGACCCCACGATCCAGAAGGCCGTCTGGCCGTCGACGGGCAACTACTGCCGCGGGGGGACGTTTGACTGCGCGCTGCTCGCCTGCCAGGCGGTGGCGATCCTGCCGGAGGGGATGAGCCGTGAGCGTTTCGACTGGCTCCGCCGCATGGGAGCGGAGGTGATCGCGACGCCCGGATGCGAGTCGAACGTCAAGGAAATCTACGATAAGTGCTGGGAGATCCGGCGAACGCGTCCCGACTGCGTGATCTTCAACCAGTTCGAGGAATTCGGGAACGCGATCTGGCATTACGAGGTGACAGGAAGCGTCATCGCGCAGATCTTCGACCGGATCGGCGGGCCGGGGGCGCGCCTGGCCGGTTACGTGTCGGCCACAGGCTCCGGGGGGACGATCGCGGCGGGCGACTACCTTCGGACGCGGTTCCCGCTCATCAAGGTGGCGGCGGCCGAGGCACTCCAGTGCCCGACGCTGCTGCGGTGCGGCTTTGGGGCCCACCGAATCGAAGGCATCGGCGACAAGCACGTCCCGTGGATCCACAACGTACGGAACACCGACATGGTGGCCGCCATCGATGACGAGCAGTGCATGTCACTCATGCGGCTTTTCAACGAGGACGCCGGACGATCGTGGCTCGGGCAGCAGGGCGTGCCGTCGCACATCCTCGGGGAACTGCCGGACCTGGGCATCTCGAGCATCTGCAACCTCGTGACCGCAATCAAGATGGCGCGGTACTTCGAGTTCGGCCCCCGTGACCTGGTGTTCTTCCCGATGACGGACGCCATGGCTCTCTACGGCAGCCGCCTTGAGGAATTGCGACGCGAACGCGGGTCGTACACACGTGAGCAGGCGATTGCGGACCATGCGCGCTGGCTTTTGGGGATTGGGACCGACAACCTGCACGAGTTGTCGTACGCCGACCGCAAGCGACTGCACAATTTCAAGTATTTCACGTGGGTCGAGCAGCAGGGTCGGTCGGCCGAGGAACTGCGGCAGCTGTGGGATCCGGACTTCTGGGTCGAAGTTTTCAGCCAGGCGCCCGAATGGGATCGCCTGATCCGCGCATTCAACCAGGAGACGGGGTTGCTGGCGAACGGCGAACGGGGGACCGCCAGCAGCGAACAGGGGAAAAAGGGCGAATCTGACATTGGAGGTTTGAACCGCTGACGCGCCCATCGCGTGCCGGCGGGCTGGGGTGGCCGGGGAACACGCACACGGTGCGCGACTGGACTTGCCTGTAGAAGGAGCGGCCATGAGCACGCTGATTCGGGGCGGATGGCTGGTGGATGTCGATCCGCCGCTCGCCCGACGGCACGACCTGCGGCTGGACTGCGGGGTTGTGGCCGCCATCGACGCGAAGCTCAAACCGCAGCCGGGTGACGAAATCGTCGATGCCGCGGGTGCGGTCGTTCTACCCGGGCTGGTCAACGGCCACACGCATCTGTATTCGGCGCTGGCGGTCGGAATGCCGCCGCCCGTGCGCCCGCCGCTCACGTTCCAGCAGATCCTGCGGTCGGTGTGGTGGCGGCTCGATCGCGCGCTCGACCTGCCGCTCATCGAGATCAGTGCGACGATCGGCGCAATCGAGGCGTTGCGGTGCGGGACGACCACATTGATCGACCACCACGCTTCACCCGGTGCGGTTGCGGGCAGCCTCGACGCCATCGAGGCGGGTCTCGCCCCGGTGGGTGTGCGGGGCGTCCTCTGCTACGAAACGACCGACCGCCATGGTCCGCAGGGGCGCACCGCAGGTCTGGCCGAGAACGCCCGGTATCTCGACAAATGCGAGCGACGGGAAGTTCGGCAGTTTGCCGGGATGGTGGGAGGCCACGCGGCTTTCACGATGGGCGGCGACGCGCTGGAATCTTCGGCGGAGCTTGCCCGCCGCTACGGCGTGGGGGTCCACATGCATCTGGCGGAAGATCTGTGCGACGCGCTCATCTGCCGCGAACGGTATGGAGGCGAGGTCGTGGAGCGCCTGCAGCGCGCGGGCATCCTGTCGATGCCGTCGATCCTTGCTCACGGCACGCACCTGACGGATCGTGATTTGACCGTCATCAACGCCTCACCGGTGACGATCGCCCACAACCCGCGGTCGAACATGAACAACGCGGTCGGCTATGCTCCGGTGGCGCGCCTGGCGCGATCCGCACTGCTGGGGACGGACGGCATCGGGTCGGACATGTTTGCGGAACTTCAGGCGGCCTGGCTGCAGTCACGCGATCACGGCGCCGCCCTGCAACTGCATGAGTGCGTCGCGATGCTGGGCGCGTCCGCTCGTCGCGCCCGGCGTGCCCTGCGGACGGACCTCGGCCGGTTCACCATCGGGGCGGCCGCCGACGTGGTCCTCACCGACTATGTGCCTGCCACGCCGCTGGACACGGACAATGTGCCGGCGCACCTCGTCTTTGCCATGGGCAGTCGTCACGTCCGCAGCGTGATGGTGGACGGTGAGTGGAGATTGCGTGACCGGCAATTATCCGGGGTGGATGAAGCCGCCCTCCGCAGGCGCGCGTCCAGTGAAGCGGCCCGGCTCTGGGAGAGCATGCCGGGCGAGGAGTAGCCGCGGATCAGGGCACGCGTCCCGGCTCGATGCGGGTGAAGAGGAACTCCGCGCGATATCCCGGCGCCTTCGGGCTGCACGCATAGAGCCCCGCCTGGATCGGGCAGCCGGGGCAATCCTCGTGAAGATGAGCCATTCGGATCTGGGTCCAGTCCGTGCTGTCCGGTCCGGCCGCATCGACGATGTAGTCCGACGCTTCCCGGCGGATCCGCAGCTGCAGATCGTTTGCAGCGTAGGGAAACGCCTGTGTCGACCAGTCCGACCAGCCGGCGTTCGTCACCACCGCGCCCAGGCGGGCCGGCCCCTCCGGTTCGTACTCGACCGACGTTTTGAGCCAGCACACCTCGGAAACACGCACCATCAGACCTGCCTGGTCGTACTGGTGCCTCGGCTGGAACTGTACCCGCGCCGTTAGAATGAAATCGCCGGCAGCCTCTAAAAAGAGAAAATGGCCGCTGTCGGCCTCAAAGCCATAGTGCGTGCGCTGCCAGAAATCCGTCGGCGCGTCCGGCTCGATGATCAGTGAGGCCTGACCGGAATCGAGCCGCCAGCGGGTGGGCTCGTTCTTCCACGAGCAGCACGCGGCGATTCCAGTGAAATCGAAAAAAGTGATCGGCTGGCGCTGTTCGCCCACGGTGCTTCTCCTGTGGCGCTGGTCAACAGCATACCCAGGCTTTCTGTCGACGCCCGGAACGGGTATACAGGTGTCACGCGGTGCCGGAGCAGGGGTTTCCGGCGCCGCCGCACTCGAATCTGCCCGCAGGAGGTGCAGCCTTGCACGTTCAACCCGCCGCCCGTCACGCGCGTCCGTCACTCGTCGTCGCCTGCATTGTACCGATGCTGACGATTGCGTCATGGGCCCGTGAATCATCGCCGTCCTTGCGCTTTGCAGGCGAGATGAGCCCGGCGAGCATCGTGATTCCGAAGATTGCCCGCCCGGCGGAGGTGCAGCCGGACCTCGATCGCGCTCCCTGGACGCGCGCCGCGGTCGTGACCGGCTGGTCCAAGCTGAAGGGGGAGCATCTCGCGACACGTGCGACGTGGGTGTACGTTACGTACGACCCGGAGGCGTTGTGGATCGGTTGCCGGCTCGAAGGCGGCGACCTCGAGACGAAGGATTATGCCGCGACGCAGCCCGATGGGCCGGTCTGGCGCGATGACAGCGTGGAGGTGCTTCTGCGGCCGCCGGGTGCGAACGTGTTCCACATCGGCGTTAACGCGGCCGGCGTGGTCTACGATGCGAAGGGCGGGTCAAAGGACTGGAGCCCCGACCTGGGCGTCCGCTTGTCGAAGGACAAGACGGGCTGGAACGTGGTCATGCGGATCGCGTTCGCCGATCTCGGCGTCGAGTGCCCCCGCGCGGGTGATACGTGGAGCGCCAATTTCTGCCGCGGGTCGACAACCGGCGAGCGGAGCAGCTGGTCGGATGTCGGGCGCGAGTTCAACGTGCCGGCACGGTTCGGCAAAGTCGTTTTCGGTGCTCAGGGTGAGGCTGCGGTCCGTTACAAGCGCGTCGCACCTATCACGATGGGCCCGAACACGGTCGATGTGACCGCGCCGGCCGGCGCGACGTTTCGTCTCAGCGAAATCGGCCTGCGCCACCTCGAACGCACGCAGCGAGAAGGCCCGCTGTCGGCCTTGTCACAGGCATTACGACTCCGGGATGACGGCATCCGACGGATCGCGCTGACGATCCGCGATGCGAAGGGCAGCGTGCTGTCGGAAAGCTGGTTTCCTTTCGAATCGCCCGCAGTTTCGGCTCGGGTTGCACGCATGGAAGGACAGGTGCGGCTGATTGAGCGGCAGCTCGAGAAGTTCCCGCAATCCGTTCGTCAGCAGGCCCGCGCCGTGCTCGATGAAGCCAGGCCCGCCCTCGCCGCGCTGCGTCGCGACATCGACGAGCCCTCACGGCACTCAGGCGATCGATGGGCGAGCATGAACGCTGCCGCATCAAGGCTGGAAGTGGGCATCAACGCCCCCGCGGCGCTGGCCGGCACGCTCGAGCACTTCCCCGAGGCGTCGTTCGGGATCGGGTACGCCTCGCCCATGCAGAAGATCTTCATCAAGGAGGCGGCATTTGAAGGTCGGTTCGGCCCCGCGGCCGAGGTCGCGCTGGCGCGTAACGAGCATGAGGGCGTGCAGGTGGTGGCGCTGCCGTTCGCGCGAGAGCTGCGCGATCTGCGGGTCGAAGTGGAGCCGGGCAGCTTCAAGGGGAAGATCGAGGTCTCGCTCGTCGGCCACGTGAAGGTGGTGGAGAACACGCCGTACGAGGTCTCTCGGCGCGGCTGGTGGCCGGACCCGTTGCTGTCGTTCCAGCGGACATGTAACGCCTCCGACGGCGAACAGATTGCGTTCTGGGTCGATGTGGCAACGACACCTGATACGCCGGCGGGTGAGGCGGAGGCGGCGCTGCTCGTCTGCGCGCGGGACTGCAAGCCGGTGCGCGTGCCACTGCGGATCCGGGTGTGGGACTTCGCCCTGCCCAACGGGACGCACCTGCCGAACGCCTTCACCTACAGTGAGCCGCAGGTGGGGCCGTTCTACCGCGAGCGCTGGACGGACCAGATGCGGGAGAAGTACCGCCAGCTCATTCTGGATCACCGGCTGAACATCGATCATCTCTACCGCGGCAAACCGCCGTCTGTGGCTGACCTGAAGGAGTGGGAGCCGAAGGCGCTCAACGCGTTCAACCTCCTGTTCCTCGGCCGGGGCAGGGATCGCGAGCGGCTGAGGAAAGACCTGACGGACATCGTCCGCGAGGTGAAGGCGGCCGGCCTCTTTGACAAGGCGTACGTGTACGGCTTCGACGAGGTGAGCGCGGAGGTTTTCGCCGCGGTTCGTCAGACCTTCGGGGACGTGCACGCGCTCTTTCCGGGTTTGCCGACGATGACGACCGCGTACGATGATTCCTTCGGTCAGGCAACCGGCCTGCGAGAAGCGGTCGACATCTGGGTACCTTTGACGGACAAATACCGGCTGGAGGAAGCGGAGCGGCTGCGGGCCGAGGGCAAGGACATGTGGTGGTACATCTGCCTGAATCCGCACCACCCGTACGCCAACTGGTTCATCGAGTATCCGGCCATCGAGTCCCGACTTCTCACCGGGACGATGAGCTGGCGACACAAGGTGGGCGGCTTCCTCTACTACCTGATCAACAACTGGCAGAACAACTCGAAACCGATTGCGGGCGGGCCGTACACGGCTTGGAACCCCGGGAGTTGCGACGACCGGCGGAAGAACACGGCCAACGGTGACGGGAGCCTGATCTGCCCCGGTCCTGACGGCCCGCTCTCGACGATACGACTCGAAAACATCCGCGACGGATTCGAGGACTACGAATACCTCTGGACACTGTCCGACCTGGTCCGGCGGATCGAGGCCCTGCCGGCGACGCCGGAACGCGCCGCGTTGCTCGAACGCGCCTCCGGACTGCTCGGCGTACCCGACAGCGTCGTGCGGACGGTGACCGACTACACGCGGACCCCGGACGAACTCGAACGTTACCGGCATGAACTGGCCGAGGTGATTCTGGCGGCAATGCGCCTGGCGTCGTGAGTATCGCCCCGGCGCAGTGCTCAGTGTGATTCTCGCGGCACTTGTGCGCCCGGGGCGGCTTCCTCGACGAGTGGCTCCTCATCACGCTTGGCGCCGGCGCGGACCGCGTGCGGCTCGGGGCGGATCCGTGAGCCGTAGGTGCGCGTGTACACTTGCGTGAACTCGGCCCCGAAGAAGCTGATCAGCGCTGAATAGTAGACCCAGATCAGCAGAACCGCGAACGAGCCGGCCGCGCCGTAGCTCGCGCCGAAGGCCATCTGCCCGAGGTAGAGGCCGATCAGGTGCTTGCCGATTGTGAAGAGCACGGCACTCACGACGGCGCCGATGGCGACGTCTTTCCAGGTGACTTCGACGTCGGGCAGGTAGCGGTAAATCATCCCGAACAGCAGGGTGATGACCAGCAACGAGGTGAGCGCGTTGACGAGCCGCCACACCCAGGAGATGCCCGTGACGCGGGCGTCCAGGTACATGTGGGCTGCCTCGATGGCCGCGCTGATCACGAGTGAGACCAGCAGCAGGAACCCCACGCCCAGCACAAGCATGAACGACTGCAGGCGGCTTCGGATCAGTCGCTTCATCAGGCCCAGCGTCGGGTGCGGGTCAACTTTCACATCCCAGATCTGGTTGAGGTCCGCCTGGAGCTCCGCGAAGACCATGGTCGAGCCGATGAGGAGCGTCAGAATCCCGAGAATCGTCGTCAGCACGCCGCCGCTCATCCGGCCGGCGCTTTCGGCCACCTCCCGTACCGCGTTGCCGCCCTGCGGACCGACGAGTTCCTGGATCTGCCGTGTCATGTGCTCGGAGGCAACTTCCTCGCCGACGAACACCCCGGCGATGCTCGTCGCAATCACGATGATGGGTGCCAGCGAGAAAATGGTATAGAACGCCAGCGCCGCGGCAAAGCGGAAGCTGTTGTCGTTCCACCACTCACGGGCGCTCGCGCAGAGCAGGTGCCAGAAGGCACGGGCGAGCATGGCCGGGCGACCGGTTCGCATCGCGCATTCTACGCCCGACGCGCGGCGGGGATCAGCTTCTACCCGATGCCAGGCCACTGCCGCAGAGGTTCAGAGCACGCAGAGGTCATGCGGAAGGAGCGCAGGAGAAACGGTTTGTCTCTGCTTCGCCGGCTCCGCGGGCAACTTGACTGTTCAGAACGGGCGCTCGCGCATGGTGGACGCCATAATCGCCTTGGCCGTGTGGAGGCGGTTCTCGGCCTCCTGGAACACGATGGATTGCGGGCCGTCGATCACCGCGTCGGTGACCTCGCTGCCCCGGTCGGCGGGGAGGCAGTGCATATACACCGCGCCGGGTTTCGCGAGCCTCATGCGGCGCTCATCGCAGATCCAGCTTTTGAACTTCGCGTTCATCGCGAGACATTCCTTCTCGATGCGGGCCATCTCGTCGGCGGTCTTCGCGTCGCGGCGCTGGAGCATGAGATCGTATGCACCCCAGCTCTTCGGATAGACGATGTCGGCGTCTCTGAACGCCGCGTTCATGTCCTCCGTCACCTCAAACGTCACCCCGGCCGCCTTTGCGTTATCGCGCGCGTGCTTCATGCACTGGTCCATCAGGCGATACCCGGGCGGGTGGGCGAGCGTGACGTCCATGCCGACGCGCGTCATCAGGGTGATGAGGCCCTGGGGGACGCTCAGCGGCTTGGCGTAGGACGGGGCGTAGGCCCAGGACACGCAGATCTTCTTACCCTTCAGGTTGCCCGCGCCGAAATGCTCACGGATGGTCATCAGGTCCGCCAGCGTCTGGGTCGGGTGGTCGACGTCGCACTGCATGTTGATCACCGGCGCGGCCGTGGCCTCGGCGACCTGGCGCATGTACTTGTTGCCCTCACCGATGATCAGGTCGTGACGGATGGCGATGCCGTGGCCCATGCTGCCGAGGATTCTGCCGGTGTCATGCGCGGTCTCGCCGTGGGCGATCTGGGTGGACCTCGAGTCCAGGAAGTGGGCGTGCGCGCCGAGTTGCGTCGCGCCGGCCTCGAAGGCGTTGCGCGTGCGCGTGCTGTTATCGAAAAACAGCAGGAACACCGTCTGGTGCGGCAGGAGGAGCGTCGGCTCACCGCGGTGGAACTTCGCCTTGAGCTCGTCCGCCGTGGACAGGAGGGTGTTGATTTCGTCGAGCGAGAAATCCTGCGTTTCGATGTAGTCCCGGCCCTTCAGA
>CAZJTF010000188.1:0-267 GCA_964548565.1 uncultured Planctomycetales bacterium
TGTGGTGCACCTTCTGCCAGAGATTCCGTCATGATCCGATCCGGCGCGACGGCGCAGACTGCATGGGTGGACGGCGATCGGATCGAGTCGCTGCTGATCGAGCTCTCATCCCGCTTCATCAACCTTGCCTCTGACCAGGTAGACCGCGAGATCGAAAACGCGCAGCGGAGGATCTGCGAACACCTCGGCCTGGATCGTTGCACACTGTGGCAGCAGCACGCGGGCGATCCGGACACGTTGTTGCTCACACACGTCTACCAGGGCCCG
>CAZJTF010000188.1:277-11997 GCA_964548565.1 uncultured Planctomycetales bacterium
CGAGCATGCCGGTCCCTCCTCTCTCGACGGATGCAAAAACGGTGACTCCCTGGCTGCTGCAGCAGGTCCGCCGGGGAGCGACGACGGCCATTTCGAAGCTGGACGATCTTCCGGCGGAGGCCCGGCGCGACAGGGAGGCTCTGGCACGGTATGGCACGAAGGCCACACTCATCATTCCGCTCTTCAGCGGCGGGGCGGTGTTCGGCACGTTGACGTTTGCCTCGGCGGAGGAGCCGGGACCATGGCGGGAGGGGCTGGTGAAACGGCTTCAACTCGTCGCCGAGGTCTTTGCGAACGCAATCGTCCGTGCCCGCACGGACCGGGCGCTGCGAGAGAGCCGTGAGCGGTACGCGCTCGCTGTGGAGGGCGCTAACGACGGGCTGTGGGACTGGGACATTCCGACGAACCAGGTCTACTTCTCGCCGCGATGGAAAAGCATGCTCGGTTACGGGGATCACGAGCTGGCAAACGCGTTCTCCGCGTGGGAGGAACTGCTGCATCCGGAGGATCACGAACGTGTTCTCGCTGCCCTGCAGGCCTGCGTGGATGGAAAGGCTCCTGCGTATGAAGTGGAACAACGCCTGAAGGGCAAGGATGGGGGCTACCGGTGGATTCTGGCGCGTGGGAAGGTGTTACGCAGCACCGAGGGTAGAGCCTGCCGCATGGCCGGATCCCACACGGACATCACCCAGCGGAAGCACGACGAGGACCAGCTGCGCCGTACCCTGGAGGAAGTGAGGCGTTTGCGCGACCAGTTGCACCAGGAAAACGTCTATCTGCGCGCCGAGGTGGAAGGGCTGTACGGGCAGGGTCGTCTCGTGGGCCGGAGCAACGCCCTGAAGCGGGTGCTGGCGGAGGCGCAGCAGGTCGCGCCCACGGATTCCACCGTTCTCCTGCTCGGCGAAACCGGCACCGGCAAAGAACTCGTTGCCTCGATCATCCACGATATGAGTCCGCGCCATGACCGGACGATGGTGCGCGTGAACTGTGCTGCGATTCCGGCGTCACTGCTGGAAAGCGAGCTGTTCGGACGCGAGAAGGGAGCCTACACCGGGGCGCTGTCGCGACAGGTCGGCCGTTTCGAGATGGCGAACGGAACGACCCTGTTTCTCGACGAAATTGGGGATCTGCCGCCGGAGGTCCAGGCGAAGCTGCTGCGTGCCCTGCAGGAGAAACAGATCGAGCGGCTGGGGAGTTCTAAAACCCTTCAGGTAGATATCCGGATCATCGCCGCGACGAACCGGGACCTCGAGAAAGCGGTACGCGAAGGCAGGTGTCGTGAGGATTTGTACTACCGCCTGAATGTGTTCCCAATCACCATGCCGCCGCTCCGGGAGCGCCGCGAGGACATCCCCGTGCTGGTGAGCACATTCGTGGAGGAGTTCGCCACCCGGTTCGGCAAGAGCATCGAATCGATCGCGCGAGAGAGCATGGCGGCGCTTCAGAGGTATCACTGGCCGGGCAATATCCGCGAACTGCGGAACGTGATCGAGCGGGCCATGATCGTGGCGCGCGGGCCGAAGCTGTGGATCGAATCTCCGGACGGGGCGGCACCGGCCGCGATGCCCTCCATGGCACTGAAGCAGGCGGAGTATCAACATATCCGGCATGTGCTGGACATGACGAGCTGGCGGATCCGGGGGAAGAGTGGCGCCGCGGAGATCCTGGGGCTCAAACCCACCACGCTGGAGAGCCGGATGGCCAGGCTGGGGATCCGCCGCTGCGACAAGCAGCCCACGAAATAACGGGCGCGCATCCGATATTTCGGACGGGCGTGTCCTGCGAATTCTCGTCCGGTGTACGGCTTCAGCCTGTAAAGGTTTGACAACGCGAGGATAAACGCGAGCAAGGCCTTCGTCGTCGCTATGGCACATCGGTTGCAGTCCTGTCGGTCATGGTGCAGGTCGTCCTGAGCATGGTCGTTCATCCGCGCCGGGCGCCGGAAATCGTTCAGGCACTGCGTTCGCTCAGGCTGCCACTGCAGGCGGCGCCTGGATTCATCTCGTGCGACGTCTTTGTCGAAGCCGATCACCCGGACACGCTCCGGTACGTCGAGGAGTGGCAGACCGACGGCGACCTGGATCGCCAGATCCGTTCCAGCCACTACACACGCCTGCTGGCGTTGATGGAGGAGGCGGCAGAGCCCCCCGAACTGCGGCTGAACTGGATCAGCCGTTCCAGGGGACTGGATTACCTGGCGTCGGTACGACTGACAGACAGCTGAGGGGAGTTGGATACCAGACACAACTTTGTAGGGCACGTCTGCAGGGATCAGAAAGGACGAAGCGATGATTCACCTTCGACTGCGCGTCTTTCATGGACTTCTGTGCGGGCTTCTTGTTGCGACCGCGGGTTGCGGGTCGAACAACAGCATGGTCGTGATGACGTCCGACGAGGCGGCTCCGCACGAAATTGCTCCGCAACTGGATCCGCAAATCGAACAGTACCTGAAACCGATGTGCACGCTGCTGGATGAGGCCAGGGCCATGCGGTTCCGGGTGCGTGCGACGGTGGACCGGCCGGTCGATACGGGGCAGCTCGCACAATTCCACCGGACGAGCGACATCACGGTGATGCGTCCTGACCGGTTGTACGTGATGACTGAATCGGACGACGGTAGCTGGTCCGCCTGGCATCGCGGGGAGACACTGACGCTGCTGGACAGGGACACCAACGCGTACGCGACGCTGACGGTGCCGGTCAACACCGGCGAGATGCTCGATGAACTTGCCAGGGAGCATGACGTCATCATGCCGATGGCCGACCTTCTGGCAGGGAAAACGTATGAATCGCTTACGGCGAACGTCGAGTCGGCGGAGTATCTGGGACGGCGTGACGTGGACGAAACGCCGTGCCATCACCTTCTCTGCCGACAGGACAACATCCAGTGGCAAATCTGGATCCAGGCGGATGGTCCACCGCTGCCGCGCAAGCTGGTCATCACATACACACAGGAGGCGGAGCAGCCTCAATACGCCGCCACGATCGACCGCTGGGATCTCAAACCCGGCGTTTCCGACGATGCATTCAGTTTTGCCGCGCCTTCCGGTGCGGCGGCCGTCAGCCTGCTCGACCTCATCGAGATGAAGGAGGGCGATTGACATGACCACGCGAATCAATCGATCGCTGACCGGCGTCTGTATTGTGGCAGTGGTTCTGGCGGGCAGTGCCGCATGGGCCGCGCGTGGCGGCGGAGGTGGAGGTAGAGGAGGCGGAATGTCGCGCGGCGGCGGAAGTGTGTCGCGCAGTGGCGGTGGTTCGTATGGCAGCAGCGGGCGCTCGTCGTACTCCGGCAACGGCAGCATTCGCTATTCCTCGCCGAGCCGCTCGTCGTCTTCGTATTCACGTCCTACGACGCCGACCTATGCGCGGCCGTCCACACCGTCTGCGCGGCCGTCGACACCATCGTATTCGAGGTCGAACGCGCCGGTTGCCGCACAACGCCCGGCCGGCGGGACTGCAGCGCGTCCGACGGCACCCACGTATCGACCCGGCTCCTCGGGCGTCACCGGTAGACTGGGTACATCGGGCAGTCCGTACATCACGCGCGGCACGACACCCTCGTATCGGCCGTCGAACAGCGGTTCACTCATACACACGGGCAGCGTTACCACGCCACGGGGCACCACCATCAGCGGGGCAGTCGGCCCGCGGGGTGGTGGGGCCATAGGAGTCGAGGGGGCGGGAGGCGGCACTGCCGGTGCAATCCGCGGGCCTGGCGGCGGAGCGGTCGCCGGAGCTCAGGGGGCGCGGGGCGGCACGGCGGGTGCGGTGAGAGGTCCCGGCGGTGCCGGGGCAGCGGGAGCGGTGGGTCCGGGTGGCGGTGCTGCCGGTGCAGTGAGGGGTCCGGGCGGTGGCGCCGCGGCGGGCGTCGTGGGACCAGGCGGCGGGGCGGCGGGGGTCGTTCGGGGACCGGCGGGCGGTGGCGCTGCGGGGATCAGAGGCCCTGGCGGGAGCGCGGCCGGTGCAGTCTGGGGGCCCGGTGGCTACGGGGTTGCCGGAGCGCGCGGTCCGTACGGCGGCCGTTACGTGACGAACCTGCCCGCCGGCGCCCTGCACTACCCGTGGCGCGGTTACGACTATTGGCACGTCGGCTTCGGGTGGTACCGGCCATGCTGGGTCGGTGACAGTGTCTATTACGGTTGGGTGTATCCGCCGGTCGGGTACTACTATGCCTCGCTCCCACCCTCGTATGAGACGACGGTGATCAACAACGTCACCTACTACCAATCCGAAGGCGTCTACTACCAGGAAGGCGAGCAGAACGGCCAAAAAGGTTACGTCGTGGCCGAATCGCCCGTTCCTTCGGAGCCGGCCACGCAGGAAGCGCCTGGCAACCAGCCGGGCGGTGACAATCCATTCGTGATCCTCAAGGGGATGTGCGATTACCTGTCGGGTCTCTCAGAGTTCAGCGTGATGGCGCGGACGACCTCGGACGAGGTGAGCGCTGCGGGCGACACGATCCAGGTGACCGGGCGGCGGGCAGTCTCGGTCAGCCGTCCCGGCCGATTTGCGTTCGAGGCAAATGGCGACAACGGGTCGAGACGCTGTGTGTACGACGGCCGGACCGTGTCCCTGATGGATCGTACAAGAAACTTCTACACGGTCGTCAAGGTCCCGGACAGCATTGAAGCCGCGCTCGACGTGCTTGCGCAGGACTACGGCATCACCGTGCCGCTCGAAGACCTCCTCTACCGCGACCTGTACAAGCGCCTGGAGCCAAGGATCTCGGCGGGGCAGTACCTCGGTCTGCACAGCGTCGACGGCGTGGCGTGCCATCATCTGGCGTTCGCGGGCGACAAGGCTTCGTTCGAGATCTGGGTTGATGCGGGTGACAAGCCGATGCCGCGCAAGCTTGCGATCGATTACAGCGAGAATTCGGTGCGGTCGCGGTATTCCGCGGAATTCGGCCCGTGGAACGCATCGCCTACCTTCAGTTCGGAGACGTTCGAATTCAAACCGCCGGACGGCGCGCGTCGCATCGAGATCGCTCCGACGCAGCGGGAGGCTTCACAGTGAAGGTCAAGCTTAAAGGCGGCACGGTGTCGAGTGTTGTTGTCGGCCACGGCACCAGGTGCGGACGGGAGCGGTCCACAACGATGAACTCAAGTTCGTGCGTGTAACGGATTCGGCGAAGGAGGCGGTGACGCTGATTCTGCGAGGCCAGCCGGAGGCAATCCGGGCGAGGCTGTGCGCATCAGAAGCCTGTGCAGCGCAGAGGAATGGGCGGCGCAGAGCACGCAATGCCGGCAAACGATAGGGAGATTCAATCATTGGTGACAGGGAGGATCGTTCATGAGGAGAGCGGTGCGTTTGAAGTGGAATGCGGCGACGTGTGCACAGGGTCTCGGCGTCATGGGGGCAATCCTCCTGTTCGGTGTCACGGGCTGTAGCCAGGCCCTGCCAGACCGGGCGGAACGGATGACCCGCGGGTACGTGTACTACTTCGACGGCGCGGGGGGCGGCGGGATCATGAACTGGGCGGGCGGCGTCAAGCAGGGGCTGCTCGACGCCGGCTACAGTGGCGCCGGTGAGGTCGTCCACTGGAACACGGGGATGGGAGTCGTGCCCGACCAGGAGGCGAGCGTCGAATACAAGCGCTCCAAAGCCGGCGAAGCGGCGGGAAGCATTCGACAGTATGCGGCGGAGCACCCGGGCGCGCCCATCACGCTGATCGGGTTGTCCGCGGGAACGGCCGTCACCGTCTTCACGCTCGAAGCGCTGCCGCCCAGCGTGCCGGTCGACCAGGTGATTCTCCTGGGAGCGTCCATCAGCGATGACTACGACCTGACACAGGCGCTGCGGCGCGTCCGGAACCGCATGTACGTGTTCACGTCGGAGCGTGACGCCGTGCTCGCATTCGCCGTGACCGTCGCAGGCACGGCGGACCGCAGGGGGTCCCCTTCGGCCGGACTGCGGGGATTCGAGTTGCCGCCCCGTGCGTCGACCGAAACACGCGCGCAGTACGCCAAGGTGGTGAACATCCAGTGGAAACCCGAGTTCATGGCGGACGGCAACCTCGGTGGGCATACCGATGCAGTGAAGGCTCCGTTCGTGCAGCACTATATCGCGCCGCTCATCATGTCGGGGATGGCGCGCGGCGTGGCGCAGCCGATCCTCGCCGCCGGTTCGAAGGTGCGTAATCCGGACTACGAGCGCTGGGCGGGAATGAACCCCGGGTCGTGGGTGACGTTCGAGGGCGAGCAGATCGACGCCGGCGTCCGGCAGCCCCTGCGGATGCGCGCGACGCTCATTTCCAGGCACGAGGACAGGCTCATCGTCGAGCGGACGTACGTCGTCGAGGCGGGCGGCGGGAACGAGGCGGCGCGCGTGCAGCAATTCCTCATTCCGGCGCAGATTGATCCGGGCGAGCACCCACTCACGAGTCCGGGAGCGCAGATTGCTGAGGGGCAGCCGGAAACATTGACCGTCGGGGGTCACGCGCTGCCGGTCCGTGTGAGGACGGTTCGCGCGCGGGGGGATTTCTCCGACTACGGGCGGGATGTCGACGTCACGGTCGCACAAAACGACTCCGTACCCGGCGGGATGCTCCGGGTCCGGCTCAAGTCCAGCAGAAATGGTCAGCCGTACGAGGTGCGCGGCCAGGTCGTGGAGTATGGGATCCGCTGATCGGGAAGGCTGGTCCACATTGTACCGGCGGGAGCACGACGATGGATTTCGAACGCATTTTGAAGTTCGCGATCGACAACGGCGCCGCGGACGTGCACATGCAGAGCGGCGCACCGCCCATGCTGCGGCTTGGGAACCAGATCCGCTCGATCGAGGGCCCTTCGCTCACGGACGACGACATGCTTTCGTTTCTGACCGCAATCGTGCCACGGCGTTTTTCGGAGGACATCGGCGGGGCGGCGGTGCGGGGGCTCGATTTCTCGTATGCGATGCCGTCGGGGACACGTTTCCGCTGCAGCGCATTCCGGACGCTCGGGCATCACGGCATCACGATGCGGGTGATCCGGACGGAAATCCCGTCGATCGAGGCCCTCAATCTGCCCAAGGTGATTCACGACATCGCGCTCGCGCACCGGGGGCTCACACTTCTGACCGGCACCACGGGCAGCGGCAAGAGTACGACGCTCGCCTCGATGATCGACCTGATCAACACGAGTTACCGCACGAAGATCATCACCGTCGAGGATCCCGTCGAGTACCTGCACGCCAACAAGAAGGCGCTGATCTCGCAGATGGAAGTGGGCTCCGACACGACTTCGTTCGACCAGGCGCTGCGACAGGCGCTTCGGCAGGACCCCGACGTCATCCTGGTGGGCGAACTCCGGGACGTGGAGACGTTGCGGATCGCGCTCCGCGCCGCCGACACCGGCCACCAGGTGTTCTCGACGGTTCACAGCGCCAACGCGCCGCAGACAATCGAGCGCATCATCGCGATGTTCCCGGCCAATGAGCACAAGCTGCTGCTTTCGCAACTCTCCAACGCCGTCGAGGCGATCATCTCGCAGCGGCTCATCACCGGCTACGACGGCAAGCGCCGACCGGCCGTCGAAATCCTTCGAGGCGGCCCGGTCACGGCGAAATTCATCATGGAAGGGCGCCTGAACGAACTTGCCTCGTATGTGCAGACGGGTGAGGACGGCATGCAGAGTTTTGACCAGCATCTGCTGGCAATGTATCGAGCGGAGCAGATCAGCGGGACGGAAGCCCTGCGGTGGGCGACCAACTCGGAGGCGCTGGCTGTCTCGATGCGCGGCATCAAGCGGGTGGGCGGCAAGGCGTGACCCCAGCGGGAGCGATGCATGGGCGGAATAGAGGGATGCGACCCTGCGATGCTCGAGCTGTTCCGGGCGGAGATGGACACGCACGTGCCCGTCCTCAGCCAGGGGCTGCTCGACCTGGAGAAGGGGGATGCAGACAAGAAGTTCCTGGAAGGAATGATGCGTGCGGCCCACTCGATCAAAGGGGCCGCCCGGATCGTGGGGATCGAGGCGGCGGTCCGGGTCGCCCATGCCATGGAAGACTGCTTCTCCGCGGCACAGGACCAGCAAATTGCGATCACGAGCGGGGGCGTGGATGTCCTGCTCCAGGGTGTGGATGCGCTGCAGAGGATCTGTTCGCCGCAGCCGGAATCAGAGGTTGGGGAGGCTTCCCTTCAGTCGCTGCTCGAGGAGCTCAAGGAGGTTCGCGAGGGAAGGTCGCCGATCAGGCGCGCGCCGGAACCAACGATCCTCGATGTGGCAGTTCCGGCGGCGGGTCCAGAGGCGGGATGCATCAGCCTTCCCGCCGTCATTGACTCTTCGGCGGCCGAGACGCTCCGGCGCGCACTCTGCGACTGGCTCCGGGGCAACGTTGGGCGCATCCGGGTGGATTTCTCGCAGGTCCAGTGTGTGAGCGCGGCGGCGCTTTCGCTGTTTGCGTCGTTTACCCGCGAGGTGAGCCGGATGGATCCGGCTCCGTCTGTCGAGGCGGAGGGTGTGCCGGCGGAAGTGTCAATTCTCCTGCGTGCGACGGCGATGGACACCAGCTTCAGGCGGAGCGTGTGACACGGAGTCCCATGTCGATCGAGCCAGGCTACAGCCAGCGGTTCATCGTCGAGGCCAGGGAGCACCTGGCCAGCATGACGTCCGATTTGATCGCGCTCGAACGAGGCGAGGACGAACCCGGCGCGCATTTCGAACGGCTGCTGCGTTCTGCCCACAGTATCAAGGGTGGCGCGGGCTTCACCGGGCGGAGGCAGATCGAACAACTCGCCCACGCCGTCGAGACGGTGCTCGAGCGTGTGCGCGACGGGCGCATGCTGCCCACGGCGGACGTGATCGACACGCTGCTTTCGGCGCTGGATCGTCTCGGCGCTCTGGTGGACGACCTCGAGCACAGCGACCGGGCGGAAATTGCGGATGTTTTGAGCCTGCTGCAGTCGCTCGGCGTGCCTGACGCGCCGGAAGGACGCCACACCGCGCCGAGTAACGCTGCGCGGCAGATCCCGGCGGCGCTGTCCGTGCCGGCGGTTCGATGCGTCGTGCGTCCAACGGAGTTTCCGCTCTCCGAACAGATGCTCACCTCGCAGCAGAAGGGTGCATTCCTTTACGGCGTCAAACTGGACTGGTTCGAGTGCGAGGAGGACTTCGGCCTTGCACCGCTCGAGGTGGCGGCGCGATTGGCTAAGGTCGGCACGGTGCTCGATTCGCGGATGGAGCTCTCGGGGCCACCGCTGGCCGAGGGGCTTCCGTTCCCGCCGCTCTGGTACCGCGCGATCATCTCGTCGCCCTTCGCACCGGAGCAGTTCGCACCCGAACTGGGGATCGCCTGCGCGGGGATCGTTCGGCTCGAGCGGGTGGATAACGGGGCGCGGCCGGAGAGCCGTGCCTCAGCCGAGCCGCCCCGGCGCGCCACAGCGGCTACAGGACTGCTGCGGATCCCGGTATCACTGATCGACCGCATGATGAGCCTGGCCGGTGAGCTGGTCCTTGTCAGGAACCAGGCGGTGCACGCCGCCGACCCGACGGTCGTGCACCTCCGACAACTGATGCGTCGGCTCGACTCCGTGACGAACGATCTGCAGGACGCGGCGCTGCGGATGCGCATGCAGCCGGTCGGCACGTTGTTCGACCGCTTTCCCCGCCTGGTGAGGGACCTCGCCCGCCAGCTGGGCAAGCAGATCGAGATCCGCATTTCCGGCTCCGAAGTCGAAGTGGACAAGACAATTCTCGAGATGCTCTCGGACCCTCTTACGCACCTGGTGCGGAACTCGTGTGATCACGGGATCGAGCTGCCCGAGGAGCGCACGCGATCGGGAAAGGCGCCGCTCGGCGTGATCAGCCTCTCCGCACGGCAGCAGGGGGGACGGATCCTGATCGAGATCCGTGACGACGGCAGGGGGCTGGATCGCGCCGCCATCCAGCGCAAGGCCCTGCAGCACGGTGTTCGCACCGAGCGTGAGCTCGATGCATTCAGCGATCGACAGGTGTACGAGCTGATCCTGCTGTCCGGGTTTTCCACCGCGTCGCGCGTGACGGATCTCTCCGGCCGGGGCGTCGGCATGGACGTGGTGAGGACGAATCTCGAACAGGTGGGCGGCGTGCTGGAAATCGATTCGACTCCCGGGCAGGGGACGTCGTTTACGCTGAGTCTGCCGCTGACTCTGGCCATTGTGCCCTGCGTGCTGGTGTGCAGTGACGGCCAGCGCTTTGCGCTGCCTCAGCGGGACGTCGAGGAAATCGTCCTGCTCGAGCCGGGGAGGCGGCAGCACGTGATCGAATGCAGCCACGACGAGGAATTGCTTCGCCTGCGCGGCCGGCTGCTGCCCATCACGCGGCTCAGCGAGGTGCTTGCCCGGCATGAGCCGTTCACTGCCCAGACGCGCGCGGAGATCGTCGGGCGTTATCATCCCGCGCGCGAAGAGCCGGCGCGGATGTACGTCGCGGTGCTCAAGATCGGATCGCAGCGCGTGGGGCTCGTCGTGGACGATCTGCTCGACAGTGAGGAGATTGTCGTGATGCCGCTGCATCCGCTGCTGCGGCCGCTCGGCGTGTACAGCGGAGCGACGATCCTCGGCGACGGCGAGGTCGCGCTGATCCTGAATGGTGAGGGTGTGACGCGTCACGGCGGCCTCGCACACCGGGGCAGGAGCCTGGAGGGGCCACTGCCTGCGATCCCATCGGAATCGGATCAGCAGCGCCTGCTGCTCTTCCGATACGGGCCGGCGGAACTGCTCGCGCTGCCTCTCGAGGCGGTTCGGCGTGTCATCCGGATCGAGGCGCGCCGCATCGAACGTGTCGGCGACCGCGAATTGATCAACGTCGAGGGGGCCGCCATCAACGTGCTGAGGCTGGACCGGTTTCTGGCGATTTCGCCCTGTCCGGACAGGGACGCGTTCTACCTCATTCTACCATGCGCGGGCGGAGCGTCCGTCGGCCTGCTGGCCTCTGACATTGTGGACACGCCGACGGTGGCGGCGGAAGTGGACCCGCGCGCCGGCCAGGCGGACGGGACCCTCGGATCGATGCTGATCCGGGACCGCATCGCGCTCTTCCTCGACCTCGATCGCATCGTGGAGACCTGGCATCAGGCGACAGACTCGACCGCGCCGGCACTCCCGATCCTGACAGGCAGGAGGATCCTGGTCGTCGAGGATACGCAGTTCTTTCGGCAGCTGATCACAAACCAGCTGCGCAGCGCCGGGCACGAGGTCGTGCTGGCCGTCAACGGGCGCGAGGGCTTGGACCGGTTGGCGGAGGGCCCGTTCGATCTTGTCGTTTCCGATATCGAAATGCCGGTCATGGACGGCATGACTTTCGCCCGCCACGTCCGAGACGAGCCGCGATTCGCATCGTTGCCGATGCTGGCGGTGACGACACTGACCGGCCAGGAGGATCGGCAGCGGGCGCTGGCGAGTGGTTTCGACGCGTACGAGATCAAGCTCGATCGCCGGCGTTTCCTGACGTGCGTGAACGAATTGCTGCAGCGCGGACGCCCTCGGGTCATGCTGCAGGGAGCGTGCGACCATGAGTGACGCGATTCAGCCGTCGATGGGGACGCGGCGCTTCTGCAGCTTCCGGATGGGGAGCCGGCTCTACGGGATCGACGCGATGCAGGTCCGTGAGGTCAGCGCGCACGTACAGTTCACACCGGTTCCCCAGGCGCCCGCCTTGCCGCGGGTGCCGCCCGGCACGCCGAGATGCTCGAACAGCACCTCGCCGAGTTGCTTGGGCGAGCCGGGATTGAATTCCACGCCGGCAAGGGCGCGGATC
>CAZJTF010000188.1:12007-13710 GCA_964548565.1 uncultured Planctomycetales bacterium
CCGCCGTGCGGGGGCTGGCGAACCTGCGCAGCCGGATCCACCTGGTTGTCGACCTGCGCCCGATGCTCGGGTGGCCGTCGGTCGCGTGCACGTCAGAGAGCCGGCTGATCGTGCTCAAGCCTGCGTTGGCGGAGAACCTGGCCGTCCTCGTCGAGCGGGGGGGCGATATTGTGCACGTGAATGCCGCGCAGATCGAAGAGGATATCCCGTCGAGCAGCGGATCAGAGGTCTCAAGCGAGCGCCTGAGTACGATCACCGCCGGTGTCTGCAAGCTCGAAGGGGAGCTGATGAACGTCATTGACGCGGCGCGGCTTGTGCAGGTGCTGGAAGGCGTGATGCAGTGACATCGCGGACCCGGCCGCAGTGCGCCCGTGGTCCTGGGAGCTACTACGATGAAGAATCTCAGGCTGTCGGTCAAAATGGGAATCCTCGTCGCGGTCCTGCTGCTGACGACAGCCACGATTGCGGGCGTGGGCGTGCGGCAGCTCTGGCGACTGGTTGATCAGTTCCGCGCACTGGCGGAGTCGACAGGCCGCGAGATGATCCTGGCGGCGGAGGGCCGGGTCGAGCTGCTCTCCGCCGTGCGGGCCGAGAAGAATGCCACCCTTTCGGAGGACAAGGCCCAGGCGGCCGAGTTCGCGGAGCAGGGCCGGCGGCATTTGACGCGGCTCCAGGCGGTGCAGGACGAACTGGTCAAGCTCACCGGGTTCGCACTGTCGGGGACGGAAGGCAAGTCGGTCGTAGAGCTTGACGAGGCAATCCATGAATTCGAGAAGAATCAGAAGGAAGTTCTGCGGCTTGCCATGATCAAGTCGAACACGGAAGGTAAGGCCATCCTCAACAAGGACCTGCACAAGCTTGTGCACGAGGCCGAGGAACTTGTCGCCAGCCTGGGCGAATCGGTGGTTTCCAACTCCGCCACCGGTCCCGGAGAGCGCGGTCAACCGGACATCAAGGTCGCGGCGGGCCGGCAACTGATCGGGCATTTCTACGACCTGCTCTATCACCTGGACCTTCACCTCGACACGCCGACCGAAAGCGAAATGGTTCGCATGGACGTTGAGATCCGGCCGCGCGTGATCGCGTTCCAGGAGAGCCTTCGCCGGTTTTCCGTTCTGCTGAATGATAGCGAGCGTTCGCGCGGTTCATCCGTTCTCGCTTCGCTGGAAGCGGTCAAAGCCCAGGCGAGCAGGATCCAGGACCTCTCGCACGTCAACTCGGACCTGTATGCCCGGGACCTGACGCTCAAGAAGACGGTCGAGGTCGCGGACCGCTGCGATGGAATCCTGGCGACGCTGATTGACGCGCTGTCCAATGAGCTCACGATGCAACGCCAGAGCGCCTACGACCATGGGCGTCTGGGCGGCGTCATCGTCATTGTGACGGCACTGGTCGGCACGGCCCTCTCGCTGCTGTTGGCCTGGCTGGTGACGCGATCCATCACGCGGCCGGTCGCTTGCGGCGTGACGGTTTTCGAGGCGCTCGCGGAGGGTGACCTGACGCGCCGCATGAATCTCGATCGTCATGACGAGGTCGGGCGGCTCTCGGTTGCCTGCGACCACATGGCCGGGACGCTTTGCAGCATTGTGACGCAGATCCGGTCACTGGCCGGCAGCCTGGGCAAGTCCGCCGGCGAACTCACCGGCGTGTCGCACGACCTGCTGGCGCAGAGCCAGGAGATGTCGACGCAGGCGGAGTCCGTG
>CAZJTF010000189.1:0-13692 GCA_964548565.1 uncultured Planctomycetales bacterium
GAGGTCGCCGAGCGCGCCCACGGCGTCTCTGCGCGGACGCACCCATTCCGGCCCCCACGCGATGAACGGCACGCGGGTCCCCCGCTCCGAGACGGTCCCTTTTCCGCGCCCGCCCGTACCGTTGTCCCCGACAAAGATGACGATCGTGTTGCGCGTGAGGTTCATCTCCTCGAGCGAAGTCCGCAGGCGGCCCATGAGGTGATCGAGGTATTCGAGGTTCGACTTGAAACCTCGCGGCCACCTCTTCCCCGGATGCTGCGGGTCCGGCGTCTCCTCGTGTGGTGCGTGGGTCAGGACTGACGTGTGATAGATGAAGAACGGCTCGTCCTTGTGCCGTCGCGCGAAGTCAAGCATGAACGACAGGAACAGGTCGGGGCCGTAGTCGTCCGGCTTCGTTGGGAGGTACTTCCCATTTTCGACGATGCACGGATGCCAGTACCGCTCCGGCTTGGTCTTCCTGTCCGGGTCCTCCCAGAGGCCGGTGTGCTCGACGCCCGCCGGCAGATTGTGCTTGTACGCCCACATCCTGTAGTCATCGAACCCGCAATCGTGGATCAGCGTCGGAATCTCACCCGGAAGCTGCCACTTGCCGGCGAGTGCGGTCGCGTAGCCGGCGGACTTCATCAGTTTGCCGATGGTGAAGTGGTTCGCGATATCGCGCTGCGGTGCATCCGGTACCGGCTTGAACTCCTCCTTACCCATTCCCAGGTAGCCGTTGCGGAACCCGTACTGGCCGGTCATCAGGCAGACGCGGGTCGGCGTGCAGAGTGGAGTCGCGTAGAACGTGTCCAGCCGCAGCCCCTCGCGCGCGAGCCGATCGAGGTTCGGCGTTTGATGTTCCCGGCTGCCGTAGCACCCCAGTTCGGACGCCCCGAGGTCGTCCGCCAGAATAAGAATGACGTTGGGACGGGATGAGCGGCTGCCCTCCTGGCCGGAGGCATGCGAGGCGCCGAACCCGAAGATCGCGCACAGTCCGCACACAAGAAGAGGCTGCGTTTGCATCGGGGAGAATTGTAATGCGGGCCGGCTGCTCGCGACAGGAGGAGCATCGCGGCCACAGGCGGTCGCAGGAGCAACCGCACGCGCCCGGGTACACAACGGGAATGGTGCACGCTATTTTACTGTGAAAACGCGTTTTTGACGGACGGTAAATCGATTAAACTGAGGCCCCATGCGGCGCAGGGAATCGACAGCTCCCGGCGAGTATTTCGGCGACGCGCCTGGCAGCGCTGTACTCTCCCACCGTATCGACGCAGCCGTGACCCGTCTCCGCGAACTCCTGGAGCCCCGCCACTCCGGAAGGCCCAATCGGAAGACGCCCGGCCCCGAGGAACTGATCAAGGTCGCCCGCGAAAGGAACATTGCCCCACTCCTCTGTGCCCGACTTGACGTCATGCTTCGCAGCCAGCGTCTGCGCGATTCGCTCACCCTGTGATGGGTCGAACTCATCACTTCTTCTCGGCGTCGCCCGGCTTCGGCTGGCCCTGCTCGAGGTAGAGCTGCACGGCTCCCGGGCTGCCCGGGGAGACGCGCCTCTTCGCGGGGTCTTCCAGCTTCGGCTCAGCGGAGTTGTCCGGGGCGGGCGGCACTGGCTTGAGTTCGGGCGGAGGCGTCGCGGGACGACCCTCCGGTACCTTCGGCGTCTCCGCAGGTTTCGGCCCCTCTGGCACCTTGGGAACCGCGGGAAGGGCTGGTGGCTTCGGTACCTCGCGCGGCTTCGGCACCGGTGGAATGACGGGCGCCGCCGTGCGCTGCTCCTCCTCACACCCGCACGCTACCAGAACGGCCGCAAAACAGAGACTCGCCCACCGATTTCCAGGCATGTGATCACCCTTGACCCGGCAACACTCTCAGTCGAATCCGAAGGTACCGCGTGTGACACCGGCCGGATAGAGCGCCCCCAACCGGCGCTGGGCCGCCGCTGGATCCAGCGTTCCCGCGATCACATTGCTGTACGCATCCAGCACAACATGCACTGCATCCGGCGATTCGTCCAGCAATTCGATCCGCAGCTCACGTACGCCGGCCGCGCACAACCGCTGCACATCCGGTGCGCCCGTCTGCACGCGTGCACTGTAGGCCGTCGTACGCCCGCCGCTGTCAGCTTCGAGCAGGTGCTCGAACCCGAGGCGGTCCCGCAGGCGCGCCTCGTGGCGTCTGCACGGGCGTCCGCAATCCGCGCACGCGTCGCCTCGCGAAACCCGCGCCGCCAGAACACAGTACGCCATGTGGAACATCGGCACGTGCTGATGGATGATCACCTCGAGGGTCGCACCGGCGGCCCCGCGCGCCAGCGCCTCGATCTCAGCGGCATTGAGATCACAGCCGGGCGTCAACCGCGTGATGCCGCTCCGCGCGAGCAGGCCCGCCGCGAGTTCGTTGGCGATGTTCATTGAATGATCTGCAATCAGCGTGGGGCATGCCGTCGAGGTGGCGAGTTGCTGGAGCGCGGCAAGGTTTCGCACGAGGATTGCATCGGGGGCGGCATCGAGCAGCCGCCGCACGAGCAAATCTTCGCCCGGCGCGAGGATCCGCGGCGTCGCCAGGCCACCGAGCCCGCCCGCCGCCCGCACATGCTCCAGGCAGTGGATGTTCTCGCGCGGGTCCGGGCAATCCAGGTGGACGAGCCCGCCGGGACACGATTCCTGCCACGCCAGCACCACATCAAGCTGCGCCGCACGACGGATGAGGACATGAACGCTCACATCCGCCGTGGGCTCCCGGACGGGGTGGTCCGCCATCTCGCGACGTAGCGAGCCCAGCGCGTCCGGCTCGACCACCCCGTGCCGAGCCGATTCAAGCCGCCGGGCCAGCAGCATATCCACAGTGCGGCGCCGCAGTGCGTTCAGCACGCTCCGCGGCGCCATGACCGGCAGCGATGCGACCGGCCCCCTCACATCGCTCAGCTCGACATCGCGGAGTTCGAAGGGCGTCTCGCCGAGCCGGGCAAACTGTTCCCGCAGCAGCCCGGGCGTGACCGGATGCTTATGCGCCGCAGCGAGTGGTTCCCTGGTGACGGCCTCTGACTCGTGACCGTGCTCGTCCCACAGACAGACGCGGAGCCTGCCGTCAGCCAGCAACTGCGCCTGCAGATCGACCGGGGCACGCCGGACAGTGACATCGCGGCTCCATGTGCTTTCGATCGCCTTGCGAACCTGGGGGTCATCCGTTTTCCAGACGATCGCACCGGCGCGCACGTCGCCACGTGCCGGCCCGTTCGGCCCAAGGCCGACTGCGACCAGGCGCGAATCCCCTGAACCAGCGGGGCCCACGGAGTAGACGCGACCGCCGATCTCCGCCGACGCCCCGTCGAACACGATGCCGTCGCCCGGCCGGATCTCCGCATGCGGTCCGCTGCCCAGCGCTACAATGACGCCGCGGGTCCCCTTCCGCACGATCGTGCCGACCTCGACCCCCCGCCGCCCGGGCGCACGCCCCTCCACCAGCTCCTGATGGCATGGGCCATCAAGAAAGCCATGCGTGAACCCGCGCGAAAACGTCTGCTCCAGTTCTCGCAGCCCGGACGTTTCCGGCAACAGCTTTCTGCCCTCTGCGGCCGCATCGATCGCAGAACGATACAGACGTGTGGCCGCCGCCACGTAGGCAGCGTCCTTGAGGCGTCCTTCGATCTTGAGCGATCTGACACCCGCCCGCATGAGGTCGCCAACGCGATCCCAGGTGCACAGATCGCGCGGACTGAGCAGGTACTCCGCCTCGCGGGTGTCCACCGTCCGTCCGTCCACAACGAGTTGCCACGGCAGCCGGCAGGCCTGCGCGCACTCGCCGCGATTGGCACTCCGCCCCCAGAGCGACTCGCTCGCCAGGCACTGCCCGCTGTACGAGATACACAGCGCACCGTGCACGAAGACTTCGAGCTCGATCGGCGCCGCCCGGGAAATCGCACCGATGTCCGCAATCGAAAGCTCACGCGCGAGAATCACGCGCGAGACACCAAGCCTTCGCAGGAACTCGATTCCTGCAGGGTGGGTCTGCGTCACCTGCGTCGAGGCGTGCACGGGCAGGCTCGGCACCATCCGCCGGATCAGCGGAACGAGCCCGAGATCCTGCACGATTACCGCGTCAGCGCCCGCCGCGGCAATCCCCGCGATGAACCGCGCCGCCTCCGGCAGCTCCAGCGGAAAGATGAGCGTATTGAACGCGACGTAAGCTCGGACGTTGCGGCCATGGAGGTATTCAACCACCTCCGGCAGTGATTCGAGTGTGAAGTTCGTGGCCCGGCGCCGCGCGTTGAAGGATTCGAGCCCGAAATAGACAGCGTCCGCACCGTTGGCGACCGCTGCGCGCAAACACGTGGCATCGCCGGCGGGTGCAAGCAGTTCAGGCACGGGATACTTGGAATGCGGGGGCGAAATCTCCACGGTAGGCGATCATTGTAACCGATCGGACCGAGACAGGCCGTGCCAGGCGACCGTTCGCGAGCCACCAGACGGGCGGCGGGAGCAGACTGTGCCCCCCGTATCAAGCAAACGTCCGATGAGCCCGGCCCTCGCCGTTTACGACGTCAGCAGCACAATCTTGCCGTAGGCACGCGACTCGATGACCTCATGGTGCGCCCGGGGCGCTTCGCCGAGCGGTATTCGTCGCCCGACGATCGGTCTCAGCGTGCCGTTTTCGAGCCCCGCCCGCAGAGCCGCATGGATCGCGATCAGCTCCTGATCAGTTCGCTTGAGCAGCGTCATGCCAAGGATGCTGCTGCATCGTCCCATCGTGTCTCGCGGGTCGATCTCGATTTTTCCGCGGCTTCCGATCACCACGACGCGTCCCCAGTCGCTCAGCACCTTCAGGTCGTGAGCGAGATTGACGTTCGCGAGCATCTCGAGGATCAGGTTGAAGCCGCCGCCCGCCAGATCTCGCCCCTGTTCGAGGTACCCCGGGCTGCGGTGGTCGAGCACGTGATGCGCTCCCTGCTCGAGCACCAGCTTCCGGCCCTCTTCCGTCCCGGCGGTCCCGAAGACCGTCAGGCCGGCCGCCCGGGCGATCTGCACGGCCGCGATGCCCACGCCGCCGCTTGCCCCGTGCACAAGCACCGCCTCGCCCGCCTTCGCCTGCCCATGGAGGAACAGCGCGCTGTAGGCCGTCCCGTACGGCACGTGCACGCCCGCCCCCTGCTCGAACGAAACATCGTCTGGAAGCGAATGCACCTGCTGCTCGCGGCAGAGGGCGAGTTCCGCGTACGTCCCCGTGAGCGAGCCGCCGACGTAAACGCGCTGACCCGTCTGCACGCGCGTGACGCCCTCGCCAACCGCCTCGACCGTACCCGCACCGTCAAGGCCGGGGGTGTACGGCATCGTCCGCTGGCCGTAGATTCCCGCGCGGATGTAGGTGTCAACGGGGTTGACGCCGGCAGCACGGATCCGCACGAGGACCTGCCCGGTGCCCGGCTTCGGATCGGGCACGTCCTCGACTTGCATGACCTCGGGCGCCCCGAACTCGTGAACGCGAATCGCTCGCATGCACCATACTCCTGCAATTGGCCCGCCCCATGATCGCGTTCACCGCGCGCACAGGCAAGGCGAACGGTGCACACACCTCAAGGCCGGGCCGGCGGAGCTGAACCGCAGCGGGCCGGGTCAGCGACCCGCGCGGGCTTCCTCAGCAAACGCAACGATGTTGTCCCACGGCGTTTCCGGCTGGATGAGATTGGATGGGCAGAGAATGCAGCGACGGTCGTCCTGACACAGCGTCTTCAGCCGCCGGACTTCGGCGCGCACATCGGCGGGCGTGCCGAACGGCAGCAGGCGCTGCGCCCCGACGGTTGCACAGAGCGTGACGTGCCGCCCGAACTCCCGCCGGATCTCCGCGAAGTCCATGCACTCCGGCTGAATCGGGTGCAGGACGTCAAATCCGAGTTCCACAATGTCGGGCACGATCGAGCGGATGTTCCCGCAGCTGTGCAGGAACGTCCGCACGTGCGGGTAGCGGCTCCGCACCGCCTCCAGGACGCCCGCCCACCGGGGCTTGATGTGCCGGCGCCACATCGCAGGCGAAATCTGCATCCCCGTCTGCATCCCGGCATCGTCGTAGAAGCACAGGACATCGATCCCTGCCTCCGCCGAAGCGAGTGCCAGCCGCCGCGTGTAGTCGGCCACCTTCGTGAGGATCGCCTCAGTGATCGCGGGCTGATCCAGCATCCCGGGCAGGAACGCCTCCATCCCGCGGAGCCACCACGACCACTCGTACACGCTGCCTGCATAACCGAACACCGCGTAACCGCGCCGCTGGAACTCGGCGATCCGTTCCAAATTGACGGTTGTGTCAATCACGGGCGACGGATACGCCTCGATTTCCGCGACGGACGACGTGTGAGCCAGTGGCGGGAAGGTCCGGTCCACCGTCGCCTCGAGCCCGGCCGACAGGTGGCCAATGCCCCATTCGTCAAACGTGACGCCGGGCGCCGCATCGGGGTGGTACCGCCTCGGATCCTCGCCGCCGAACACCGCTTTGAGCGAAAACGTCCGCCAGTCGAAATCAAAGTGTTCCGCCGGGTCGTCGGCGCCGGTCCGTTCATGGAATTCCCGCAGCACAGGCGCGGTGAGTCCCGGCATCGCACCGACGTCAAACGTAAACGGAATCCATGCGGGAGCTTTTCGGTCCAGCAGCGCCAGTAGGTTTTCGCGAGCACTCACGGACATGCGGTGACCCTGCAGACTCGAACCAATACGAGCGGCTGATACCCGGTTGCACTTCGTCGAACCGTGACGTGGTCAGCCCCGTCGAGGCGTGCGTTTCTGGAACGACCGGATCTGCTCGAGCGGAACAATGCCCGTCGAAGCGCCGGGCGCCTGGATGCAGTGGGCCGCAGTGGCGTTACCCAGCATGGCCGCATCCGGCATCGAGAGCCCCTCGTGCAGGCCCGCGAGGAAGCCCGCACACCAGCTGTCACCCGCCCCGGTCGTATCGACCACCCGGTCGACGCGGTACGCCGGCACGTGCGTCTCCGCGCCTGACGCATCCCGGCAGAACGCGCCCTTTTCGTCTAGCTTGATGACCACGTTCCGGCAGCCGCGATCCTGGAAAGACTTCGCGATATCCGAGGGCGTTTCCAGCCCGCTGATGGCGCGGGCCTCCGGCTGTGACGGTACGAAGTAGTCGAGCACCGGCAGGCACGGGTAGATGTTCGCGTGCCACAGGTCCGCTGGCGCGCTGTCCAGGTACACAGTGTCCAGCAGCGTCCGCGCGCCGGCTTTTCTCGCCTCGCCCAGCAGCCGGGCGGTCTGCTGGCCGTCGAACGTCTTCATCACCATCGTGCCAGTCACGAAGCAGTACTTTGACTGCCGGATGATCCGGAGATCGATGTCGTCAAACGAGAGCGTGCCGTTCGTGCCCTGCGTATGGAAGAAGCTCCGCTGTCCGCCCGGCATGACGCATGCAAACGAGAACGGGGTGTGGATGCCGTCGGAGTGGATCACCCCGTCGATGCCAACGCCGTACTTGCGAAGCTCGCTCACGACGAACTCGCCGAGGGCATCGTTGCCCACTTTCACCACCGCGTCGCACTGCACGCCCATTTTGCCCAGGGCGATCGAGCAGTTCACCGCGTTGCCGCCCGTCGTGAGCGTCAGATTGTCGAAGAGCCGCAGACCGCCCGGGGGCGGGTAGCTGTCGATCGTCTGGGCGATGGCGTCCACGCAGCAGATGCCGACATTGACAATGTCACTCATTGGGTACCTCGAACAGAGTCGCGTAGGGCGGCAACTGCGGCGCCGCGGAGAATACCTGCCGTTCCTCGAGCCCGGCCGCCGCCAGCCGTGCGTAGAGCGTCGGGTCACGATCCGGATCGAGTGCCGGCTCGAAACCGTACGTGCGGCTCAGGCGGACGATCTCGCTCCAGTTCACCAGCACGTGCGTGGTCCCCCGCTCGCGAAGCCACCCCAGCACGGACTTGAGGTCCGGCAATCGTTCAATTGCTTCGGCGAGCGGATGGTGGTTGAAGACCGTCGCGTATTCGCAGGGGACCCGGCAGTAATAGCTCCGCGCATCCCCGACAAGCATCACGCGGGCCCGGGGGCCGAGTTCGTTGATCGCCTTGAGATGCTCCGTGCCCGGCCACTGCCCCTGCACGAAGGCGTCGGTGCGGCCGTAGGCCTCGATCCGGGCGATCTGCCCGGGCTCAACTGTCATGCGGGTGTGATGATAGTAAAGCGTTCCGAACTGGTAAAGATTGATCGCCGCCCCCATCAGCAGCAGCGCGAATACCACTCTCCGCCCGGTCCGCCCCGTGTCGGCCACCTGCTGTGGACGTGGCGCGAGGGCACTCGAGGCCAGCACGACCAGCGGCAGCGCCATCACCACCGCAAACCGTGCAAAGAGGTGCGTCGCCAGCACCCACACGCCGACTTGCACGATCAAAATGAGGAGCAGCAGCCACGTCGAACGGTCACGGGCGTGCACAAGCCCCACGAACGCGAGAATGAGCAGCGCCCCGGGAATTACGTGGTAGCGGAACCGATCTTCGCCGTGCGCGCGTTCTCCGGCAGCCAGGCTGATGCCGCCCATTCGGAAATCGCCGATCGTCCGCTCGATCGCCCGCCACCAGAGCGGCACGTCCCCGTCGTCCCACTCCTCCCAGCCGTGCGCCCGCTGCCACCGGTCCTGCAACTGGTCATCCCAGACGCCCGGCTCAGCGCCGAGCACCCTGTATCCGAGGGGGAATACGGGGTTGCCGGTGTTCACGACATTCCGCACCATCCAGGGCGAGAACGCGACAAATGCCGTCAGCCCCAGCATCACTGCCCCCATTGCCCGCCGCCCCCAGGGCGCACGTGCCCCCAGCACCAGCAGCACGAGAGGCATCGCGATCAGCGGGACGGCCGTATACTTGAACCCGCACGCCAGCCCCGCGAGCAGGCCCGCCAGGGCGCTGCGGCGAACCAGTTCCGGGCACCCTCGGACCGCCGGCAGCAGCGCCGCCAGCGCGCACATACCCAGCGCGAGCATCCCGGCTTCGACGTACGCGATTCCCGCCAGGTATGGGATCCAAGGCAACGTGCCCGCGAGCAGTCCCGCCGGCAGACCCGTCCCGCGCGCATGGTTCTCCGCCGCCAGCCACGCGGCCGCCACGAACAGAACCGCCAGCCCGATGTTCACGGACGTTGCGGAAAACGCCCCCTCGATCGCGTCCCCGCGGAGCGTCATCATGAGGAGCGACAGCATCTCGCTGGCGAGGGGGAAGTTGCTGTAGACGTTGTTCGGCAGGAACGTGATCTGCCCCTGTTCGAAGAACGTCTTGGGGACAGCCAGGTGATACTCCAGGATGTCGTAGCCGAAGCCTTCCTCCTGCCAGAGCACCCCCGGCGGTAGTGTCGTGCCCAGGATGAGCAACGCGAGAAACGGTACGACGATCAGCCAGAGCGGTGAGACCCGGGGCAGCTTCACTTTGGGCCGGTCCGGCTGCGGATCCCGCACCAGGTCCACCGAACTGAGCACGAATCGCAGGTGCAGCTCCTTCACCACGCGAACGGCGCCGATGAGGCCGAGCATGCCAGTGAGGGCCACCGCAACGCTCCGGGTGAGCAACCCCGCGGCTCCGAACGCCAGCACGACCAGCGGGAGGATGCCAATGCCGAGCCCTGCCCCGAGAATGAGCCGTTCGGCCCGATCGAGTGGGCGGTGTTCGAGCGAGCCGGCAGTCGCGGGCGGTTGTGGGTCCGGCGCCGCTTCGCGCTTGAGCAGGGGCGCTGCCAGCCAGCCTCCCGACAGCCCCGCCGCCGCGATGATCGCGATCGCGATCACACCGTCCATGAGGAACACGGCCAGCGCCACGGGCGATTCCGTTCCGATCGCGACCAGCGTGAGCACCATTCCCAGCACAACGAGCCAGGGCAGCGGCCACCTGAATCGCAGGGGCCGGACATCGGGGGCAGGCTGGATTGCTGAATCGTTTTGCACACCGACAGGGTAAGCGGAATGCGGGCAGTGGAACAGGGGGCTCTTCAGCCCCGGTGACGTACGGCGGCTCAGAGAATCGGCGAAATCAGCCGGGCTGCCCCGAGCGTGAGCGTTTCGCCGAACCGCCAGTCCTGGTGGTCCTTTTTGGTGATCCGTCGGGCCCTGGTCCAGAACTGCTCGAACTCGGCGAGCAGTTCCCGGGCCAGGCCGCTGTCGTAGAGCACGGTGCTCACCTCGAAGTTGATCCGGAAACTGCGGTGGTCGATGTTGGCCGAGCCGACCATGGACCAGCACTCGTCGACAATCAGCAGCTTGTTGTGCAGCATCCCGCCGTCGTACTCGTAGATCTCGACACCCGCCCGGTTAAGTTCCGGGTAGAAGCTCCGGCCCGCCCAGAGCGTCAGCACGTTGTCCGTCTTCGAGGGCACCAGCACCTGCACCCTCACGCCGCGGCAGGCCGCCGATTGCAGTGCCTGCAGGGTGGCCGCGTCCGGGACGAAGTACGGCGTGATGATGCGGATCGACTCCTGCGCCGCGCTGATCGCCGAGAACACGACGTCGTGGATGGCGTTGATCTCGGTGTCCGGTCCGGAATGCACCACTTGCACGATGTGCGGACCGACTGCACCGGGATGGGGGAAGTAGGCGTTGCTCGTCAGCTCGATACCGCTCGAATAGTGCCAGTCCTCGACGAAGATCTCCTGCAGCTGCTGGACTGCGGGTCCCTTGATGCTCAGGTTGGTGTCCTGCCACGGGCCCAGCGTGGGGTGGCGCCCGCGGTATTCGTCGCCGATGTTGTGGCTGCCCGTGAACGCGAAATGCCCGTCGACCACAAGGATCTTGCGGTGATTGCGGAAGTTGATGCGCCAGCGGCCCTGCCACGGAACGACCGGCAGAAAGTAATCGACCTCCACACCGGCATCGCGCATCGAGCGGATGAACGCCCGCGACGTCGACCAGCACCCGATGTAGTCCATCAGCACGCGGCACTCGACGCCCCGCCGGGCGGCCGCAACCAGCGCGTCTCTCACCATGCAGCCGGTCTCGTCCGAGCGGAAGATGTAGTACTCGAGGTGCACGTGGTGCCGGGCGGCCTCGATGGACTCACAGATCGTCTGGATCGAACGCTCTTCGTCCCGGTAGATCCGCACCTGGTTGCCGTACGTCGCCGGTGAGGCGCTCACGCGCGTCGCCAGTTTCATCAGCTTGCCGATGGCGGGCTCCATGCCCTCAAGCCGCCGGATCGCGTGCAGTTCCAGCAGTTCTTCCTCATGCCGGGTCAGATGGATGGCGAGTTTCTGCCGGCGCCGTCGACGGCGACGGACCGTCCGCTCCAGCCGCGGCTGGCCGATCAGCGCGAACGCGAGGAGCCCCACCACCGGCAGCAGCAGGACGGCCAGGATCCACGCCAGCATGGCGCGTGGCTCGCGCGGCTTCCGCAGGATCATGATGATCGCCACGGCGGCCAGGGCGTAATTCGCGATCGTCAGAATCGTCCAGAGCAGCGCGTGACCCTCACGGCGGCGCATCAACAGGTGCCCCACCAATGCGTGCGCGCCGCATACGGGCCGCGCGGCTACGGGGGCGCCCTATCGTACCCGTGTTGCTGCGGGAAAGCTCAGCCGCGCAGGAGTTAGTGTGAGCAATTCGAACGCCCGACTCGACCGCCCCGCCGGCTTTCAGCTCGGGTGCTGCTCGGCCGTGCCGAAGCTCGTGCCCACGCTGATCCCGGCCCTCAGGAGGGGACTGTCCAGAGGAACCAGGCGTTGCCGCCCGGCGACGTTAGCGATGGGAACGCTCGTGACACGTCCCTGCTGGATGACGACGACTTCGTTCATGCGCCCTTCCATCGCCAGGTCGAGCGCCTTGCAGCCGAAGAGCGTTCCCAGCACGCGGTCCACCGCAATCGGGCTGCCGCCGCGCTGCACGTGGCCCAGGATCGTCGCCCGGCACTCCAGGCCCGTGCGCTCCTCGATCTGCTGGCTGAGCACCTGGCTGATGCCGCCGAGCCGGATCGGGTCCGGGCTGTCGGCCACCACGCGGGCGACCACCTGACCACCGTCCTTCGGTCGTGCCCCCTCAGACACTGCGATGATGGTGAACGCCTTGTGGTGTCGGCTGCGTGCCAGGCAGTAGTCGCAAATAACGTCCAGGTCGTACGGGATCTCGGGAATGAGGATGATGTCCGCCCCGCTCGCCAGGCCGCTGTTGAGCGTCAGCCAACCCGCGTTCCGCCCCATGATCTCGACGAGCATGACGCGGTGGTGGCTCGACGCGGTGGTGTGAATCCGGTCGAGCGCCTCGCTGGCCGTGGAGACCGCCGTCTGGAACCCGAACGTGAGTTCCGTACACTCCAGGTCGTTGTCGATGGTCTTGGGCAGGCCGATGCAGCGGATGCCCCGCTCGACGAGCGAGTGCGCACCGGTCATTGTGCCGTCGCCGCCAATGCACATGAGCACATCGATCTCGTGCTTGCGGATCGTGTCCAGCACGCGTGGGGTGACGTCCTCGAAGATCGGCTTGCCGTCGGACCCCTTGCCGACTTTAAAACGAGCGGGGTCTGCCTTGTTGCTCGTGCCCAAAATCGTGCCGCCCCTCGTCAGGATGTTTGAGACAGCCTGCGCCGGCAGCGGAAGGACGCGATCCTCAATCAATCCGAGGAAACCGTCCTCGATGCCGAGCACCTCCAGGTCGTAGCGGTTGATGGCGGTTTTCGTCACCGCCCGGATGACGGCGTTGAGGCCGGGACAGTCACCACCACCCGTGAGCACGCCGATCCGCTGGATTCCGCTGGACATGTTGCACCTCCCGATGACGGTTCCCGTTCCGATGCTGCGGCAAGGATAGGCCACCCGCCGCCGCCCCGCAATCGAGTGCCACCCGTCCGAAAGCACCTGGCCCTGTGACGAATCGGCGGCGAGCAGCACGCGTCAGCCGAAAAAACCCGGCGTTTTGCTTGTATCACCTGGAAATCAGCGTAGATTGGCACATCGGTTTCACATCCATGAGGCGGCCCCGTGCCGAGCGACTCACACGGCTCCTCGCGGTCCATGCGTGTGCAGCATTTTCCGCATTGCCTGCCTCCCAGCCTCATGTTCGGGCCCGGCTGAAGGCGCCGCACCCCCTCCGGCCTGGCGGGAGAGATATGCAACGTGCAAAGCACCCGCATTGCAGGAGTGCAACTTCGGCTGGCTGCCGATCACCGACGACAACGCACAGGACCTTGCCGCGATCCGCACGCTCGAAAAACTCTGGATGACCCGGGCGCGCGTCACAGGTGCCGGCCTGGCGGCACTGGCGCGTCTGCCGAACCTGCATGTGCTCAGCACACCCGAGTTGGAGGATGCCGGTGCCGTGGCGCTATCACGCATCACGACCTTGACGGACCTCACCGTCCGTTTCGGCGCCTGCAATGATGACCGGCAGGACCGTTGGCTCGGCGCGCTGTCTCAGCTTCCCCGGTTCGAGGCACTGCACGTTCTCGGATCGTCGGGCAGCAACCTCTCAGATGCCGGGGCCGCGCACGCCGCACGGTTGAGAAACCTGCGTGAACTCACCTTGATCGGCTGCCGGATGACGAATGGCGGTGTGGCAGCGATAGCCGGTCTGCGCGAACTCCGTGACCTGAGTCTTCTGGAAATGCCGCGCGTCACAAACGAGAGCATTGCGCACCTGTCAAAGCTGACGAAGCTGGAGAGCCTTGCGCTGAGCGACCTGAGCATCAGCGTGCGGCAGGGGTGACAGCCTCGGCCGTTTGGGTGAAGCCGGAGTCCGTGATCCAGA
>CAZJTF010000190.1:0-13683 GCA_964548565.1 uncultured Planctomycetales bacterium
CGGGCGTCTGATCCCGCAGGGAGCACGCGACCGTTCATTCGACGGCGCCGCGGGCTCCCTGCCTTTTTGCGCGGGTTGCGGAGCCGTCGCCCGCCGCGGAACATGGGGTGAAGGCTTACGGGCGAGGCACAGACGGCATGAAAGCGAAAACGAGCGTGGTGGACAGGGACGCGTTTGCGAAACTGCTGGGGATCCAGGTGCTGGAGGTCGGACCGGGCCGCGCGCGCCTGCGCATGCAGCTGCGATCAGACCATCTCAACGGTCTGGGGACGGTGCACGGCGGCGCGATCTTCGCGCTGGCGGACACGGCCTTTGCTGCCGCCTGCAACTCGCACGGGCCGGTCAGCGTTGCCATCAGCGCCAACATCCTCTTCATGAAGGCGGTCACGTCCGGCACGCTTACGGCCGAGGCGTCCGAGGATGCTCTGAACCGGAGGCTGGGGGCGTATCACATCCGCGTGACGGACGAAAGCGGCGAACTCGTCGCCACGTTCCAGGGGCTGGCGTACCGAAAACAGGCGTAAGTGGCCCAGAGGCTGGCGGCCGAGGTGCTGCCGGTGCCTGCCCTGCGGGCCATCATTCAGCGATGACGTGTCTGCCACGCTGCCAGATCCTGCAGATCGGCGGCGACCCGGCGGTAAGTCTCGAGGTCCAGCGACTGCTGCCCGTCGGAGAGCGCCCGCTCCGGGTCAGGGTGCACCTCCAGCATGATGCCGTCCGCGCCCGAGACGGCGGCGGCCCGTGCCATCGGCGGGACGGCCCAGTCGATGCCCACACCGTGCGAGGGATCCGCGATCACCGGCAGGTGGCTGTGGTGCTTGATCATGGTGATCGCCGAGACGTCGAAGGTGTTGCGCGTCATCGTTTCAAACGTGCGGATGCCACGCTCGCAGAGAATGACATCGTAGTTGTCGAGGCTGAGGAGGTACTCGGCCGCCATGAGCAGCTCCTGGATGGTGGCGCTCATGCCGCGCTTGAGGAGCACGGGGCGTTTCAGCCGCCCGGCGGCCTCGAGCAGCGAGAAGTTCTGCATGTTGCGCGCGCCGATCTGCAGCACGTCGGCGATCTCGGCGATGCGGGACATCGATTCGACGTCCATCACCTCGGTGACAATGCGGAGATCGAACGATTGCCGCACCTCCTCGAGGATGCGGAGCCCTTCGTCTTTCAGCCCGCGGAACGCATAGGGCGAGGTGCGGGGCTTGAACGCGCCGCCGCGGAAAAAGGCCGCGCCGCTGGACGCCACGGCTTCGGCGGTGCGCATCGTCTGATCGCGGGACTCGACGGAACATGGGCCGGCCATGAGCGCGAGCGATCCGTCACCGACGGCAGCCCCGCGGATCCGCACGACCGTCGAATCCGGCTTCACTTCGCGGCTGACCAGCTTGTAGGGCTTGGACACCGGCACGCACTCGCCTACGCCGCCCAGGTGCTGGAACGGCTCCGGCGAGAGAGGGCCCTGGTTGCCGGTGATGCCGATTGCTGTCCGCATCGCGCCGGGGATCTCGTGCGGCACGAACCCCAGCTCCCGGACGCGCTCGCACACGCGCTGGATCTGCTCGCGGGTCGCGTCCTTTGTCATCAGGATCAGCATCGTCGTTCCCTCGTCCAGATTCTCAGGCCGCCCCTGCAAAAGCGTGACATCGTAACGCTACCGTGTGGGAAGTGCGACGTGGGTCAGAACATTCCCTCATCAAGCCGGGATCCCCTGGGCGGGCGGCGATTCAATGCGGGAACGCGCCTGGTCGATCTGCTTGTGCGTGCCGACGACAACAAGGACGTCTCCCGCCTGGATCCGCAGATCGGCGGCGGGATTGGTGAGCGGCTCGCCGTGGCGGATGACGGCGATAATAGTGACGCCGGTGGCGGCGCGGAGGTCCAGCTCGCGGATGCTGCGCCCGCCCGCAGGGCTCATCGCCTCGACGTAGAAGGACTGCACGGCCGTCTTTTCGAGCAGGCGGAGCAGGTCGGGCGGGGCGCCGGTGACGGGGATCCCGCGGAGCATGGCGTACCGCCCTGACCGTATGTACGCCGTCTCGGCCTCGATAATGTTGTCGGGAATCCCGAACTGCTTGAGAACGTGGGCGAAGATTTCGATGGAAGACTCAAGTTCCTCCGCGATCACTTCCCGGGCGCCGAGGCGGTAGAGGACGTCCAACTCGCCGAGATAGTGCGTGCGGGCGAGGATGTACAGGTCCGGGCGGGCGGCGCGGGCCTGCGCGATGATCTGCTGCGTCGCGCGCTTGTCGTTGATCACGATGACCATCGCGCGGGCCGTGTTGATGGCGGCCCTGCGGAGAATACTCGCCTGGGTGGCATCGCCGACGATGACGATTTCGCCGGTACGCCGGGCGCCGGCCGCCAGGCTGCGGTTCATCTCGATGATGACGTGCGGGATATGGACGGCGCGCAGGACGCGGCTGAGATTGTGGCCGGTAAAGCCCGCGCCGACGACGATGACGTGGTTGGCGACGCCCGGCTCCGGCGCTTCCGCCTGCCCTGCTGCGGGCCGGTGGTGGGGGCGTGACACCACGCCGGCGATCCCCGAGGCGAGTTCCCCGGCGACAGGTACGATCGCCGCGCCGGCGACCATCGTCCCGACCGCGTAGGCGATCAGAACCTCGAGCATGCCTTCGGGGAGCAGGCCGAGGCGGCTGGCGTCGCCGGCGAGGATGTAGCCGAACTCGCTCACCGTCGCGAGCATCAATCCCTGGTGGAGACCGATCCGCAGCGGCCAGCCCGCGATGACGACCGCGCCCGCCGTGAGCGCCGTCTTGAGGACCAGCGTGGCCGCGACGGCGATCAACAGGCCGAGGGCGTGTTCGCGCACGACGCCGAAATCCACCAGCATCCCCAGTGCGATGAAGAACAGGGCGTTAAACACATCGCGAAACGGCATGATGTCGGCCACGAACTGGTGCCGCAGGTCGGTCTCCGAGAGCAGCAGGCCGGCGATGCACGCTCCGAGCGCCCACGACCAGCCCGCCAGCCCTGCGAGCCATGCGCCCGTGCACGCCATCGCGACCGCCAGCAGGGTTGTGAGCTCACGCCCGCCGCGGGCGAGCACCCGTTCAAGGATGAACGGCAGCGCCATGCGCGCCATGAAGGTGATCGCCAGCATGCCGCCGAGGGATACAAGGCCGCGGAAGAGGACGTCCCGCCAGGTCGCGCCCGACTGCGGCACGAAAAGAGGGAGCAGGAGGAGCAGTGCGATGACCGAGACGTCCTGGGCGAGGCATATCCCGGTGGAGATGGTGCCTGCGATCGAGTCGGTCAGTCCTGCGCGGCTCAGGTGGCCGAGGATGATGGCGGTGCTGCTGATTGCCGCGATCATGCCCAGGAGCAAGGCCCCGGCCGTGCCGACGGGCAGCACGAATCGGGTGATGAGCGCGAACACGAGGGCCGTCCCGGCGATCTGCACGACGGAGGCAATGATCAACCGGCGCCCGGAGTGCAGCAGCGGGCGCGGCGACAGTTCCAGGCCTACCGTAAACAGCAGGAGGGCAAGGCCGAACTCAGCAACCTCCTCGCGCAGCGCGAGTCCGAACCCGCCGGGTCCGATGAGTGCCCCGGCGACGAGAAAGCCGATGACGGTCGGCGCGCGGAGAATTCGGAACAGCCAGGCGACGGCGAGAGCGGCCCCCAGCATCATCGCGGCATTGAAGAGCAGGGGCGGTTCGTGCATCGGCGTGGATCATAGAGCAAGACATGCCTCCTTCCCAACTTGGGTAAAAGCGCAGGCGCTCCCCCCGCCGCTTGGCGAGCGGAACAGGCATCGCGCGGTGGATTTCACCCTCCAGGGAGAGACTCGGGCGCGGTATTTTCGAGGCGGACGAGGACTCCTGATCCTGTTTGCCGCCCTTGCCGGCTAGAGGCCAGCCGCGCCGCGGTGAGGGTCGAAGAAGTTGATGACGAGGTTGTAATAATACTGGGCGGCGTATCCGGCGAATCCGACGTGACCGCCGCCGGGCAGAATCATCGCGGCGACTTTCGGGTTCCTGACTCCGGCCATAAGGTCCGCAATGTCTTGTGCGGGCACCAGCGGGTCGTCAGCACCGTGCAGGATGATCACCGGCATCCTCACCATTTCGAGTTTATTGCCAGCAGATTTGCCCTTGTAGTCGACCAGCCGGAGCATGGGGTAGCCCTCGGCCAACCCATGGGTCATGGGAACGTGGTAGCCATTGTATTCGTCGTCCATGAGTTGCCGCAGGCTCCCCGTGACGGGGTAGTCCTTTCGTCTCATCCGGTCGCGGATCGTGTCCTGGATCGCGGCGTAGATCGGGTGCTTCCAGCGCGAGCGCGGATGATCGAGTTCGTCCATCAAAGCCTCTCCGCGCACGACGGGTGAGATCGCGAGCACGCCTGCAGAGAATCGTCGCTTCTGCGCATCGTGCGCGACCAGGTTGCGCCGGATCGTGGGCGAAATCAGGGGGTCGTCGGCCCGGTTACCGTCGTACCATGCGGCCAGCAGGGCAATATTGGCATTCCAGCAAAACGCGATCAGGCCGGTGCGTGTGATGTGCGGCTGACCTTCGAGCCAGTCAGACACCTGCATCAGGTCATCCGCTTCGAATGCTCCGAAGGCGTGGTGCACCTGTGGATAGCGCCGCTCCGTCTGGCCATGCCCTCGCAACTCGAGCGCCAGAACATGCGAGCCTGCTTCCTGCAGGGCAACCGCGAGATCCTGGCTCCGTCTGACGCCGTGGTCGCCGAACAAGCCCGGTAGGATGACGATGCAGCTGGCATCTCTGATCCGGCCTTCCCCGTCGCGTGCATATCCCAGCCGTCCTGACAGCGAGAAGGTGTCAGCGGTGGGCGACTGGATCGGCACCCACACGTCCTCAAAACCCGGCCACGCCGGGGCCTCACGCTCGATACAGTACTCTCGGCTCGCCGCCTGGGCGGAGTACTTCAGGCCGTCGGCGTTCGAGAACAGGCTCTGCAGGCCAGCCGGATCGACTCCGAAGTGACTGAATACGTCGACGGGCATTTGACCGGTACCCGCAAAATCCTCCGTCAGCAGTGGATGGGCGGCCCCCCGCGGCAGCAGCCCGGAGAGCTGGCCATCGGCCGACGCCAGCCATTTCCGCGTGGAGTCCCGGGTGCCACGCTCGTCTGCGGACGTTGGCAGCGAGACGGCGTCCTGAGGAGACATTCGGAAGGAACGTTCTGCGAAGTCGGAGAGGCAACCCGACAGCGCCACGGGTAATACGACTCCGAGGATCCTGAGGCCGAACGACGCTCGTCCTGCGCCCCGGCTGTCTGCCATTTGACCTCCACCCCGGCCCCGATGGGGTGCAGCTTAACCGCCATGCTCAACCGTGGACAGGAAACCGGTGCCGGCAAGGACGGAGATCGAGAGGACGATGTTACGACAGACCTTTCGGGTCACGCGAAATCGCCTTCGGTCGAGAAGTGGCCAGGCGGCCGGCAATCAAGACACGCCCTCACTCACAACCAATGCAAACGCCCTCGCAGTGACCAAAGGAACAGAATTCCTGCGGCGCACACCTGTTCCCGCAGCCGCCGCAGTCCCGCATCTCGTCGCAGTGCACACAATGCCGCAGCCGCCGCAGTTTTGAGTGTCGAATGCCACATTTCGTGCAGACGGATGTCGATGTGCTTCGGGGGTCAGGTATTGTGTGATGGCGTGTGCCGTGAAGTGGCGATGGACCCCGCGAACTGCGGAAGCTGCGGTCATGTGTGCGGACCGGGGGAGACGCCGGAGCACCATGTGCCGCCGCCGGGGCATGGTGCGCATGCTCCCTCCCGGCAGGTCAGCCCCGCATCGCAGGCGTTGCCGCAACCGCCGCAGTTGGCGATATCGCTCGCGGTGAAGGTGCAGGTGCCGCTGCAGTCCGTCTGGCCGGGCGCGCAGGCGCAGTTCGGATCGGCCGGGTTGTCTGTACCGCTGTGACATCTATCGAGCGGAAGCGAACCTCAGCATCGCCACTGCGGTGGGCGGCGATGACCAGGTCGCCGTCCTGGAGAACCTGTGCGGCGGCCGATCCACAGAGGGACAGGAAGAGCGGCACCGTCATGAGCAGTGCACGAAACGTCGCATGTCGCGCCGAATCGGAGATCATCGCCGAACGGATCGTCGTGATGATCAACCTCCTGACTCGGCGAAAGGTCCACCGATATTCCGCTCCACTGCTGACGCGTATCCCGCCAGTTGACGGCGGCAGGCTGCTGCGGTCCGCTCCCTGTGAGATTCCGGCGATCCATTCCTCACGTCTGAATTTGGATCTCTATACCATCCACTACCAACAACCGATGCAAATACCCTCGTATACACCCGAAGCACACGCGGTCTGCTCCGGGCATATCACCCCGCAGGCGCCGCAATTGCCGCTGTCCCACAATCACATCGATGCAGGCCGCACCGCACCACGCGCTGCCCACGGACAGGCTGGCTCGGAGAACTCCGGTGGTACCGCCGGATGGCACTCACCTCCATAGCATTCCTCGCCGCCGGCGCAGACGTGGCCGCAGCTCCCGCAGTTCAACAGGTCATGGTCCAGCCAGGCGCAGTAGCCGCCGCACGATGTGGTCCCCCCGGGGCACGGTGAGCATGTTCCGTTCTGACAGATCAGTCCGCCTGCACACGCATTGCCGCACGCACTGCAGTTCCCACTGTCCGTCAGGGTATCGACGCATGTGCCGTTGCAGGCGGTCTGGCCGGAGGGGCAGCCACAGTCCGGATTCGCCGGGTTACCCGCCCCGCTGTAGCAGCGCTGAAAGGCGCCGAAGTCGTCGGCATCGACGTCGCTGTCGGTGTCCGCGTCGGACCGCTCGCAGTTGGGGCTGCCGTTGTGGGGGACCGTCGCCCGTGAGGTGCACGCGCTAAAAACGTCGTAATCCAGCATGTCCACGTCGCCATCGCGATCGAAATCGAAGCGGATGACCGCTGGACAGCCTGCCGCATCCACAGTCGCGCCCGGCACCGTGTCAGGGCAGAGGTCGTTGCAGTCCAGAATCGCATCGCCGTCGGCATCCTCGGTATTGAATTGCCCGGGGTTGTAGACGCTCGGGCAGTTGTCGCACTGATCTGCCACTCCGTCCCCGTCCAGATCGGACGAGTCCGGATCGCAGCAATCGCCGATCTCATCGGCATCCGCGTCCGCCTGGTCGGGATTGGCCACGGTCGGGCAGTTGTCCGTCGCGTCCGGTACGTCGTCACCATCGAAATCCCCCGGCAGACCGATGCCCAGAATCACCCGCGCCTGATAGGCGCCCGCAGTGAAGCTGTAGCCGAAGAGGTCGGCGTAGTAATCGCCGGCGGCATTCGCGGGCACGTAATACAGCACGCGGACCCAATCGCCGTCGAAGACCGGCCCGGCTGACGACCAGCCGCTGAATCCCAGGTAGCTGGTGCCATCCGGGGCATACACCCATCCCCCGGCCAGGCCGGAGTCGGGGCTCATCAGCGCCCTGACTTCGACAGAGTACACGCGCTGCGGTTCGGCCGGGAAGCGCAACCAGTCGTGGTCGCCGCCATGTCCAAAAATGCCGCCGACGGGCGTGCCGTCGGTCGTTACCGTCGTCGCCGCCGCGGGGTCGTCACCGTGGTCGTCCGCCGGCGTGAGACCGAGGTCAGTCACCGTCAGCTCGTAGGAGCCACCGGAGTCGGCGGCGCCGGCATATACAAGGACGTAATACGTTCCGCCGCCTGCTGCCGGCGCACCGTACACCAGGCCACTCCATGACCCTGGCCCGCCCGGTCCGCCGATCGAACCGTCTGAGAAATCGAGCTGATACGGACCGTCGAACAGGACCGTCGCGACCGTCCACGACTCCACGTGCCCCAGGGCGCGAACCTGCACGCTGTACAGGTGGTCGGCGAGCCCGTTAAACGTGAAGTAGTCATAGTCGCCCGGGTAGTCGATCGTGCCATTGAGCACCGTCCCATCAACCGGCGCAGTCGTCGCCCCTGTCTGATAGCCGCTGTAATCATCCGCCTGTGGGCCGCGATCGGTGATTCCAAGCGCCACGTAGCCGACATACGAAGCCGCGGCTGATCTGATGCGCATGTAGTACATGCCTGTCGCCAGTGGAAAGAAGCTCAGCTCACCCTGGTTCGCCGGGCCCCATTCCCCCAGAACGGTGACACAGTCCGCGTCAATGAGCTCGATCAGAGGATAGAACAAGCCGGACGGAGTGAGTGTGGTCAGTTCATAGCGGTGTCCCGCGTCGCAGGCCAGGCTCAGCCAGTCTTCCTCCGCGGCCGGATCGACGATGATCGACGTGACGCTTCCATCGGTGGCGATCGGCGTAGCCGCGGCGCAGGTGTCGCCGTGGTCGTCGCCCGCCACGATGCCCAGATCGAACACGCGCACTTCGTAAGGCCCGGTTCCGTCCGGCCAGCCGGTGACGCGTACATGGAAGGTGTCGTCCCCTCCGGCAGGGACGTAGTACGCGACAGATACCCATTCGCCCTCGGGACCGCCGGGGGGCGCATAGGACCATCCGGTCGCGCCGGCGCTGGAGATGCCCTGGTACAGCTCAGCCCGCGCTTGCCAGACCATCGCCGTCGGCATGGCCCGCACTTCAGCGCGGTACAGATGCTGCCCCACGCCAGCGAACGTGAACCAGTCCGTGTCGCCCGCGTAGTCGGTGTCGCCCGCGATGACGCTGCCGTCAGTCGCAATCGGCGTAGCCCCGGCCTGGTGGCCGCTGTGATCATCTATCGCCGCTCCCTGGTCGGTCAGTCCGATCTCGACGAACCCGACGTACGCGGCCGTGAGTGAGGCGATCCGCAGGTAATAGGTGTCCGTCGTCGGGGGGACCACGCTGAGCTCGCTCGGGCTGTAGTAATCCCAGCTCACCACCACGGTCGCGCAATCCGGCCCGAGCACATCCACGTGATAGTAGAAGCTGGCGGAAGCGACGAACGTTGTCGCCTGATACCGGTTTCCCGCGACAGCGTTGAAGCTGAACCAGTCCTCGTCGGTGATCGGATCAACAATCGCTCCGACGGCAGTCCCGTCGGTGGTGATCGCAGTCGCCGTGGCGCAGGTGTCGCCGTGGTCGTCGGCCAGAGCCGTAGCGCCATAGAAAACGATGCTCCATGCAAGAACGGTCGTTAAGCGTAGAGATGGCACGATTCTGCTCCATTTGTGTCAATGTGTGACGCGTCAGCGTCCGAGCGTTTATGGGCCATGTTCCGGGCCTTAATCACCGCAGTTCGGATCCACCTGGGCCACGGCTCCGCTGTAGCAGCGCTGGAGAAGCCCGAAATCATCGAGATCCACGTCAGCGTCGTCATCAAGGTCCATGCGCTTGCACTCCGGCGCAGGTGGAATGGCGGCGCCTGAGGCGCAGTCTGCAAACGCGCTTACGTCCACAGCATCAACCCTGCAGTCCTGATCGAAATCGGCCGCGATGAAGACGGTGCAATACGGCAACAGGATGCTCCAGAAACCGCCGGTGAGGGAGTAGGTTCCGCTGGTGAGTGCGCCCGCCGGACTGGCCTCCGGCTGGCCGATCGTACTGGTCAACGTGAAATTGCCTGCGGTCGAGGCGCTGCCACCGCTGCCGGTGGCATGCCATGTGAGCTCGAACGTCTGAGCCGGAGCAGTGGCAGCGATGAGGCTCATAAAGCAGATGGCACTGACCGCAAAACACCTGGCTACCATTACAGCGCTCCTTCTGGTTGCCATGGAACCTTGGTTGCGCCCCGGCTCACAGAGGGACCATGCGTGACCTGCCGACATGTCGGTTGGGCCCTCAATGTCATCCACCGATGCGAACCGTGCCGCTGGCGCCATTGCGAGTGATCCGCATCGGGCGCCACAACGTCATGCGTTCGCTGTAAGTTCCGGGCGCGACGCGAACTTCCTGACCGCTGCGAACACAAAACGTGGCCTCGTGCACCGAGTTGAAGGGGTTGAGAATCGTGCCCCGCTCGGTGTTGCCGTTGTTGCCCATGTCGCCGGGCACCGCCCCGTTCACGAACACCGCGCTGGCTGGAACATCCGCATTGTCGAGGTAGTAACGCAGATTCGTAAACGCACGGTCGAGCCGGCCGTACTGAGCTGTGACGGGAGCACAGCCCGAGGGGCCGCCCGTCAGCGTCCCGCGCATTCGGCTGCTGGCATCAAAGATCGGAGACCCCGAGGAGCCAGGTTCCGTCGTGCCGCTCGTGTAGGCGACGTTCCAGGTATCGACCGCGATGCAGGTCGTCACCCCGCCCGCGCACCCGCTGCACATGACCGTGCCGCTGGGATCACAGAAGTTCGCTCCGTCAGAACTCCCGGAGGTGCTGCCTGTGCTGATGCGCTTGAACGTGCCGCGGGGGTGGTGGATGCCGGTTGCACCTCCGCCTGACGCCCACGTACCGGCGTCCCAGCCAAGGTAAAAGCCGACAGCGGGTGGTTCGAACAGGCCCAGGAGCGACCAGTCGGTTCCGGTATGCCGTTTGAGCACCAGGGCGCCGTCCGTGCGGTCGACGTCATTGAGGTTCGGCGGAGGGTCGCCGCATCCAGGGGTGTTGTAGAGCCAGAAGATTTCGAGCGTATCGGCCTGCGCCTGCGTGCTCACGCAGTGGTTGGCGGTCATGAACAAAGGTGAAGAATCGCCGGGACCGCGATTGAGCAGTGCGCCCGTACAGCGCCCGCAAGCCCCGGCTGTCAGAAAGTACATCAGGGCGACCGCCTGGGCCTCGTTGTCGGCCCAGGAGGGAGAACAGGTGACGTCGTTGTGACAGTTCATTGTGGCTCCCGGGGGGAAGCCGTCATGGCACGCCACCGGGTCGGTGCAGTACATGTACATGACGGAACTGATGGTCGGCAGCGGGGTCGCCGCTGCCATGTCGGCTGGCACTCTTAATTCAAGTCCGATCGTGTCGCCAAAGACCGTGGGCCCCCACCATGTGCCGTCCTCCCCGAGCCTGGGCGTGGAGTACGGCCCCAGCACAGTGGTTCCAACGGGGTCGTACACGCGGAGCTCCAGTCCGCCCGACGGCTGAAAACCCTTGAATTGCAGCCGCAGCCCGACCGCATTGGCCGAACGCAACTCAACTCTGACCGCGCGGCTGCCATCGGCTCGCGCCCGCTGGGGCAGAGGCTCCAGGAGATTTGCCGGCGCGGGCTGAATGTAGCCGACCTCCTCAAATTGCGGCACACCCACGTTGCAGGTCCGGCCCAGATGCTCCATCAACAGCTTTTCGTCGGCATCATCCACGCGACCATCCGCATTGAGATCGTTCGGACATCGCTCGCCGGCCGGACAGGGCCCGAAGCCTTGCCGCAACATCGCACGATCAGCATCGTCGACGACTCCGTCGCCGTTCAAATCACTCGCTCTCCGGCGAATCTCATCGAGCCGATCGGCCGGTATCACCGTGGGGGCAAGCTCGACTTGCCTGGCTGGCAGATCTGGAGCGGCCAGCTGCACCGTATTCTGCCTGAGCACGGCTCGGCGTGGCGGTCGCACGAACATGGCGCCGTCCACGAACGAGGCCTCACCGGCCTCAGGTGTCTGCCCTGATGTGACGACGGATGCGACACCAGTGACAACACTCGCGACGAGAAGTACGTACGGAATTCCGCCGGGTCTCATCTGCAACCCTCCGGGAGCAGTTCGATTGCTGCCACGATGCGCTGGTGACCATGCATCACTGCAGATTGACCAGCACGAGCACCAGGGCTGTTTCGCCCTGTTTGAGCGCCGTCATGGCCTTGCCCAGCACGGCGCCGTGTGAACGCTCGCGATCAGACGCCTTCATGGCGTGGCCTGGCTTATCAGAAGTGGTCAGCAGGTCCCCGAGTTGGATGGCTTCCCTGCCGGCATCACAGCGGACCCAGACGCGACCGGAGAGTGCAATAGCTGGCGTACTCTCCTCACCTGTCTGATGCCCCAGAATGGCCCCCGCCGGAAAGTCATTCGCGCCGCTGACCACACCGGCGACACGCTGGTTGTATGCTCCCTGCGCGATGCGGAGCTGACCTGGCTTTTCCGGATCGATCTCCATGACCGTTCCCGGCTCGACGTTCGCACCGCCGGCAGGGAATCTCTCGGCCAGATCTGCGCCGGTGATCTGAAGCACCTTGGTGCTGGTCGTGCCGTTGATGATCAGTTGCGGATCAGCGTCGTTGCCCACGAACGTGGCGACCGTGGTGCCCCCGGCCGCTGTCACCTCGAAGTTCTTAAGACCCACGGTGGGCTGGAGCCGCAAAGCGGTCCCTGGGCCAGTGTATGCCTGGCGGAACACCCACGGCCGTTCCGTCTCGAACCGCAGGAGCTCAGCGCCGTCGCCGCTTTTCTCGACGACCAACAGTCCTTCGGCCTTTAGCGCGACGCCCCCTGAATTCGCGAAGCGACCTCCGATGCCCGCAGCATCGTTCGCGGTTCCGGTCACACCGACGTGGCTGCTGGTCTCGCCAAGAATTCCGTAGCCGCCGGAGAATGCACCGGTGTTGCGAACGTGCAATCTGGCCGTGGGGGTCGCGGTGCCGATGCCAACTTTCGTGGCTGAAATCTGGAGTTGCGGCAGCACGGCACCCGCATACCCGGTAATCAGCATCTCCGTAGCGCTTCCGGTGTTCGTCGAGTTGTAGCCTTGCAGGTACACTCGGTTATCTCCCGGATTGCACGCCACCACCAGCGCGCCGCCGCCGGCGCTTTGCATCCCGAGCCGGGCTCCGAAGCCGGTTGAGGCGTTGGTGTCCAGCTTGAACGCCGGGTCCGCACTTCCGATCCCCACGTTGCCCGCGTTGTAGTAGGCGCTGGTTCCGTTCAGCGACCAGACGCTGCCGCCGCCGCCTCCAATCGCGGCCGTGGTCTGCAGCGAGCCGTCCGGAAACCGGATGCCGTCAATACCGGCCTGCCCCGAGATCTCCAGCCGCGCGGTGGGCGCGGCTATGCCAATTCCCACGCGACCGGCGGTATCGACGTGGATGCCGCGCGTGCTCAGGCTCGACGGCACGGACGTCAGGGCCACCCGCGGCAAGAGCGTCTGCCCGTTCACGTCAATCTCCAGCCAGCGCGGCAGGTTCGGCACCCAGGGCTCCGCCCCAAAGTCGAGCTGTGCAGAGAAAATGCCGTTGCTCACGGGCGTATTCGGAAGCGAAACACTCGGAGCGACGGAGGCGCCCCCCTCCAGGGACGGATAAAGCCGAAAAACCAGGTTGTAATTGCCGTTCGCCACTGCCGCGCCGTCCTTGAGCTGGCCCTGGTAGCCGAAGGCCGTGTCCTGGGCCAGCAGGGTGGAGCTGAACGCACCTGAAGCCACCGTGCCCATAACAATGGCTGCCCACGTACGGAATTGACACATCCTGAGCATCTGCGGATCTCCTGAACGGTGCTGTCTTTGGCGATGGAGCGTTGCACACACTTAGCTTTCAACTCGTGATCCCGTTTCTTGCTGGAGGGCAGGATTCCTGGCTTCAGACCTGCCCCTCCCAGTGAACGGGCCTCACTGAAGCCTCCTGATTTCGTCTGCCACGAGAACCGATAGAGATGCACCGTCATCGCTCGCCATAAACCACCCAACACAAGCACACGGGCGAATCGCCGTGAGTCCCAATCAAGACACGCCCTCACTCACAACCGATGCAAACGCCCTCGCAGTAGCCAAAGGAACAGAATTCCTGCGGCGCACACCTGTTCCCGCAGCCGCCGCAGTCCCGCATCTCGTCGATGCATAATCCGCCGCAGCACGCGCCCCCGATCATTCCG
>CAZJTF010000191.1:0-13624 GCA_964548565.1 uncultured Planctomycetales bacterium
GATTGCCGACCCGCCCTCGGCAAACTCGAATTTGACGCGTCGATCGGCGAGCAGGGCGATGCGTCGAAAACGATTGCGCCCGATTGTGCAGGGGCCGTGCGGTGGGGAGCCCGCGCGCATGACCTCGGCGAGCGGCACGAGTTCGGGATACCGAGATCGCAGCGTCCGCTCGTTTGGCTGGGGCAGTACGGCCAGGACCGTCGCGGCCGTCAGCAGCACGCCGAGGCACACCGGCATGAACAGCCGCTGCAGGGTGGACTGCACGGGCAGGAGATGAGGCGGTGCATGTCTGCGTGCCGAGTAGCGCAGGACGAACGCCGGCGCGAGCAGGAGGAAGCCCTCCAGCGGAAGAAACTCGCGCGATATACCGCTGCGCGCCCGCGTCGGGCCGAAGATCAGCAGCAGGAGCGTCGTCGTGACGACAGCCGCGATCTCGAGCCGCCCCGCGGGAAGTGCGCAACGTAATAGGGTCTGCTGCCAGGCGCCGGGCGCGCTGGTGTCCTGCCACGTCAGGGGATCCGCGGAGTTGAACGCCCGCCCGCATTCCGGGCAGACGTCCTCCGGCAGCCCGCGCAGGCTGTAGCCGCACTTGAGGCATATGGCCGTGTCGGGGAGTCTGGCCTTCGATCTCAGGCTCTGCTCAGTCATGCGTGCGACTCAGCTCTGGCCGCCGGCGGCCTGGATGCGCTGCCAGATGTACTGCAGTTCCCTGGCCGCCTGCTGGTCCTTGGGGCGCCCGGCTCGAAGCTTCGACTCGATCAGCGTCGGGATGTCGAGCACGCGGCAGTTGATCCCGGCGAAGTCCACATCAATCGTCCGGTCTCGGATGGTGTTGTAGTCCCCGGTGCCGGGGAGTTCGCCCAGGACGTCGACCTGGCCGAGATCGGTCCGCAGATAGAGATTCTTCAGACCCGGCAGCCACGGGTGATCGGGGGACAGCGGCGGTTCATCCGGCTGCATCCGGTAGCGGGGGTGGACGTCCTGAAAGACCTGGATGATCCGGCGGAAATGCTCATCGCACGCAGCGATGCAGATATCGAGGTCTTCCGTGTTCACCGAAGAGCCGTGCGCCCGGGCGGCCATGCCCCCAATCAGAATATAGGGCACGCCCGACTTATTCAGCCGGTCCAGAATCTGCAGGATCGAATCCATAGCGACGGATCCTATCGAGGCGGGCGGCCTCGGTGAACTCCCGGATGGCGTCGACGCGCCGCAGGCGCTCGGCCGGCGTGAGGCGCAGGTTCCACTCGATCTGGTTGACATCCACGTCGCCGGTTTGATCCGTCGGGGGCATGCCCCGCGCGTCCAGGCCGAGTTCCTCGTTGGTGGGCGGCTCCATGGGCTGCAATTATAACCTGCCCGCTTCGGCAAACGGATGTCCCGCAGAGCCACAAATCGGCGTCAAGCGAAGGCAGCCTCTGCTGTCGTCTTTCCCTTCCCGAGGGGGGCAATGCTGGCAGGTCGTGGGCAGTCTTGTCGGCAGGCTGTTCACGCCTGCATTATCACAGGCGCCGAAGGATGCAATCGAGCGGCGGCTCGTAGGTCCAGTCCTTGAGAACCCAGACGCGAGACCATGGAAACAGGTACTTCTGCCGGCTCGGCCCGTGCGGTCGGGCAGGGTCGCTGGCGGTGAAGCGGGCTGTCTCCTCATGGCACGAAACCCGGTGAGGACTCCTGATCCGGGCAGTATACCTCCGGCGTGCGGGTTGCTACAGATGAAGGCCGGCGCCGCCGTCGACCCGCTGCGCCCGCCTGGCGCGGCTCTCGGCACGGGACCACCCACGGAAGAGATGCAATCGCCTTCCTGTCCTGCAGCGCCGCCATTCTGAAACGAGCCATGCCGCCAGCCACTGCTGCGAGGCCTGAAGCTTCCCCGTTCTTGCAACGCGGCCCGTTGGCCGTAGAATCTTCCGTCCTGACGCCACCGGCGTAGCGGCTCGGCGTCGCAACCCTGAACGATTGCACTCCCGGAGCAGAGCGATGCAACAGGTCGGATTGATCGGACTGGCCGTGATGGGCGAAAACCTCGCGCTCAATATCGAGAGCCGGGGATACACGATGGCGGTGTACAACCGCACGTACGAAAAGACGGAAACCTTCTTGAAGGAGAAAGCGGCCGGGCGCAAGTTCATTGGCGCCAAGACCCTCAAGGATTTCGTGCAGGCGCTCGAAAAGCCGCGACGCATTATCCTGATGGTCAAGGCCGGCCAGCCGGTGGACGACTTCATCGGCCAGCTCGTCCCGCTGCTCGACAAGGGCGACCTGATCATCGACGGCGGAAACAGCCACTTCCCGGACACAATCCGGCGCAACAGGGAGCTGGCGTCCAAGGGCCTGCTCTTCATCGGCACCGGCGTCTCCGGCGGCGAGGAAGGGGCACTCAAGGGCCCGAGCATCATGCCGGGCGGCCAGATGGACGCCTACAAGCTCGTGGAGCCCGTGTTCACGAAGATCGCCGCCCACGTCGACGCGAAGACCGGCAAGCCCATCGAGACGAAGGACGGGGTGCCGTGCTGCACGTACATCGGCCCCGACGGCGCCGGTCACTACGTCAAGATGGTGCACAACGGCATCGAGTACGGCGACATGCAGCTCATCGCGGAGGCGTACTACATCCTGAGCAACACGCTCGGCCTCGACGCGAAGGAGCTGCACCGGATCTTCAGCGAGTGGAACGCCGGCGACCTCGACAGCTTCCTCATCCAGATCACGCGCGACATCTTCGCCCGCATCGACGAGGAGACCGGAAAGCCGCTCGTCGAGTTAGTGCTGGACAAGGCCGGCCAGAAGGGCACCGGCAAGTGGACGAGCGTCTCGGCGCTTGACCTCGGTATTCCGGCGCCGACGATCGCGGAGGCGGTGTTCGCCCGCTGCATTTCGGCAATCAAGGACGAGCGCGTGGCCGCGAGCAAGGTGCTGACCGGGCCGTCGTCGCGGTATACGGGCGACAAGAAGCAGTTCATCGACGCGATCCGCGACGCGCTCTACGCCTCGAAGATCTGCTCGTATGCCCAGGGATTTCAGCTCATGCGGGCGGCCAGCGACGAGTACAAGTGGGACCTCAAGTACGGCGAGATCGCGATGATCTGGCGGGGCGGCTGCATCATCCGGGCGCGGTTCCTCAACCGGATCAAGGAGGCGTACGACCGCAACCCGAAACTCGCGAACCTGCTGCTCGACCCGTACTTCAAGGACATCATCGACCGCACGCAGCAGAACTGGCGCAAGGTCGTCGCTGCCTGCTGCGAACTCGGCGTGCCCGCACCAGCATTCTCGTCGGCGCTGGCGTACTACGACAGCTACCGGCGCGATCGGCTGCCGGCCAACCTGATCCAGGCCCAGCGCGATTACTTTGGCGCGCACACGTACGAGCGGGTCGACAAGCCCGGGACCTTCCACAGCTCGTGGACGTAAACGCGTCTGCGGGATGATCGGACGCGCGGGCCGAAACTTGTGGCGTTCTGATTGCTGATGTCTGATTGGATTCTGTCGAGCACGCTTCTCCTTCGGGTGGCGTGCTCGCTTCATTGTGCGATGTGCCGATTTCGCGACGGCGACAGCCGGGGTGCTCCGCCGTTCCGCCCGTCGTGTCCGGTAAAAACGTTTTTGCGGCCTCGATGCACACCGTGTCATTGAATCTGTTGCGGCGCGGTGTTGTCTTAGCCGTCAGCGCCTCCTAAGCTTTGGCTACAGACGGAGGGAGAAAGCGGTTCAGGGGTGTCATCTCGCTTTCGCCGCCACGGGGTCTCCGCTCCGGCCTCGATTCGGACGTCTCCCGCCGGGAGATTGATCGCTGCAGTCCAGGGGCGTTCTCTCCGGGCGTTCGGACCGTCCGGGCTGTCGAAGAACAAACGTGCCTGGAAGCATCCCAAACTTGGGGGGAAAACGCATGAAACGTGCACTGGTCGCGCTGGTTGCCTCGGTCCTGCTGTCGCAGGCGCCCTGCCTGGCGCTGATGATCACCGTCGCGTCTGGCCAGGGCCCGCCGCCGGTCGAATTCACGGTGCCCGGAAGTCTGCCGCCCGGCAGCGGCAGCGTTTTCAGCCCGCCCGGTTCATTCCCAGGCGAACTGGCGAGCCCGGGCACGTCGGGTGATGGCCCCGCCGGCTCCTTTAGCTACCAGCCCGATGACAGCCCGTTTAACCCGGGCTCGGGCTCGCAGATGCCGGGAAGTCTGGGCGGAATGCCAGGCCCGCAACTCCCATTCGGGTCCACATCGCTGCTGTCAGCCCCTCGTCCGCTCTTCATCCCGTTCGAGGTCCCCGAGCCAACCGCAGGTCTGCTGCTGCTCGGCGGGGCAATTCCGATGCTTGCACGACGACGGCTTCGCAGGACGGACTGAACGACGGGCAGACGTACGCAGTCAGTCGGCCGTCGCGGTCGCAGGAGCTGACGTCGTGACGGGGGTCGGACACGGGAGTCTTCCCGCACGGAGTTCCCGGTAGATCTCAACCACCTCGCGCAGCGGCGCGGCGTAGTAGCCGTTGTACACCTCGCCCCGTTTCAGCGTGCGGTAGAAGGACTTCTCCAGCCCGTCGTGCTCGCGTGTTCGTGAGTTCGCCTGCAGGATGAAGAGATCGCTCGAGAATCCGCCGAGCCGGCCTGGTGGTGCGAGCGAGAGAATCTCACCCGCAGCGGCACGATTGCGTCCCGTCGGGAGCGGCATGTTCTTCTTCGCGTCGTCGTAGCCGGGGTACTCGCCGCGCGTGGTGGGGGTGTAATCCCACGCCACCACGATCAGGTCGTAGACCACCGGACAGGGCGCGGTATTCCGCGCGCTCACCCATTTCCGCAGCGTTTCAGCGCCGAAGCCGGGCGATCGCCAGTCCGCTTCCGTCCGCCCATGGCAGAACGCGCTCCACGTGTCCTGCACAACCCAGGCGAAGGCGTCACTGATCTTCTCGTCCGGCTGGATACCGACCCGAACCAGCCGGCGTTTGAATTCCTCCTCGAGAATGGCGGTGGCTTCGCGGTGGTCACGGTCGGGATAAACGTCGTACAGCCCGACTTGGGACACGCCGAGGTCGCGCCGGAAGAACCGCACGATGCGGCGAAGATCATCCGGCGCGAATACCCGTGTGGTTTCCTTGTCATACATACGCGGCACGAGCGTCGGCACAACATCGACCGCGCGCGGGCACGCGTCACGCCACCAGCGGAACACGCGGCGGGCGTGCTCCAGCGGCATCTCCGCGTGATAGACGAGATAGAGTCGGTTGGCCGCGTAGTCGTTGCAGAGCACGCGCGCAGCGTTCCGCACTTCTTCTTCAGACGGCGCCGGCTCGCCTTCCATCTCTCGCCCCCAGTAGCCGCGGAGCGTCCGGTCGCCCAGCGAGGCGTGCAGCCAGTACGAGCGTTCCATTCGCGCGGGATCGTGGCCGGAGCCGGCGGCTTGCCCGACTGTTGCGATCCAGACGCTGAGCCATGTGATTTGCCGCATGATCATCTCACCACTCCATCAGGGCGTGTACATCCTGCCAGCTCCGCGTCACAGTCCCTTGTTTGCCTATCGCTCCGGGCCGTACAATCCGCACTCCCATAGCATCCGTGGCGGGTGCCGTCCATTTTTCATTCGACGAGGCGAGCTACATGGCGCGAACACGTTCGGCAACTGCGGCCATCCTTCCGCTCTTCCTGGCAGCTCCCGGCCTGCGCGCGGAGACGGGTTTTGATTCCGCCCGCATGGTGTGGGCCGACAAAGTCATCGAGGCGGCCATCGCAAAGGGCGACATCCCCGGCGCGGTCCTGCTCGTCGGGCAGGGCGACCGGATCGTCTTCGAGAAGGCGTACGGCAATCGCGCCGTCCAGCCCGACATGGCGCCGATGACCACAGATACGATCTTCGACATGGCGTCCGTCAGCAAGGTCGTCGGCTGCGCCACGTCCGTCATGCTTCTCATCGAGCGGGGGCAGCTCAACCTCTCGGACAAGGTGGCCCGTTATCTCCCGGCATTCGGGGCAGCCGGCAAGGAGGACATCACCGTCGAGCAGCTGCTGCTGCACCGGGGAGGGCTGATCCCGGACAACTCGCTCGCAGACTACAAGGAGGGGCCTGAGAAGGCCTGGGAGCTGATCTGCGGCCTTGAGCCGCGGACAAGGCCGGGGACCCAGTTCGCATACACGGACGTCGGTTTCATCGTCCTGGGAGAACTGGTCCGAGCGGTGGACGGGCGACCGCTCGATGTCTTCGCGCGGGAGGAAATCTTCGAGCCGCTTGGGATGAAGGACACGGGCTACAAGCTGCCCGAGGCACTCAAGAGCCGCTGCGCGGCGACCGAGCAGCGGGGCGGCAAGTGGATTGTCGGCGATGTGCACGATCCGCGGGCATGGGCGCTCGGCGGGGTGGCAGGACATGCAGGCATGTTCAGCACCGTGGCCGACATGTCACGCTGGTGCCGGATGATCCTCGGCGGGGGCACACTCGAAGGGCGACGGCTGCTCTCGGACATGACCGTTCGCGAAATGAGCCGCGCCCGGTGCTTCGCCGACGGCTCGAACTGCCGCGGCTACGGCTTTGACGTCGACACGGGGTATTCGTCCGCGCGGGGCAACCTGTTCGAGGCCGGCACGACATTCGGCCATACCGTCTTCACGGGCACGTCCTTCTGGATCGACCCCGCGACGGACAGCTACCTGGTTTTTCTTACGAACGCGGTACACCTGCCGAAGGGAACAGTCATCGACCTGCGCCGGCGTGTTGCCACGGTCGTTGCGAGTGCGATCGTCGATCGACAGAAGGAATATCACCCCCCGACGCCGCGACTCGTGGGGACTCCCGTGGCTGCTGCTCCGAAACAGGCCTCCGGCGCGCCAGCGGATGTCGTGTGCGGGATCGACGTGCTCGAACGCGACGGGTTCAAGATCCTCGCCGGGCGGAAGATCGCCCTCATCACGAATCACACTGGGCGAAACCGCGCGGGCCGTCGCACGGTGGACATCCTCACGAAGACGTCAAACGTCCAGGTCGTGAAGCTTTTTTCCCCGGAGCATGGGCTCTACGGGACGCTCGACGAGAAGGTCGGCAACACCGTCGACAAAGAGACGGGCCTGCAGGTCTTCAGCCTCTACGGCGAGACCCGGCGCCCCTCGGCGGCGATGCTCGAAGGCGTCGATACGATCGTTTACGACATCCAGGACATCGGCGCCCGGTTCTACACGTACCCCGCGACGCTCGGCAACGCGATGGAAGAAGCGGCCAAGCTCAAGATCCGCGTGATCGTGCTTGACCGCCCGAACCCGATCACCGGCCTCACGGTGGACGGTCCGTTGGCCGATTCGAATCGCCTCGGCTTCACCGCCTACATGGAAATGCCCGTCGTGCACGGGATGACCATTGGCGAACTCGCGAAAATGTTCAACGCCGAGAAGAAGATCGGCTGCGATCTCGTCGTGGTTCCGTGCGAGGGCTGGAAGCGTGCGATGTGGTGGGACGAGACAGGCCTGCTGTGGACCAACCCGTCGCCCAACATGCGAAACCTGACGCAGGCGACGCTTTACCCGGCGATCTGCCTGCTCGAAGCGACGAATCTCTCGGTGGGGCGGGGGACGGACCAGCCTTTCGAATTCTTCGGCGCGCCCTGGATCGATGCCCTCAAACTCGCCCGCGAGCTGAACGCCGCCGGACTGCCCGGCCTGCGGTTCGTGCCATTCGAGTTCACGCCGGCCAAAGGCAGCAAGCTCGGCGGCCAGCCGTGCCAGGGCATCTACGTGCTCGTCACCGACCGGACGGCCATTCAGCACGTGCGCAGCGGCCTGACCATCGCCTGGACGCTCCGCAAGCTCTTCGGAGACAAGTTCGAAGTCGACAAAGTGAACAATCTGCTCGTCAGTGCCGAGACCCTGGCGGCCATGAAGGCCACGGATGACCCCGCAAAGCTGGCGGCCCGATGGAAGCCGGCGGTCGCGCAGTTCCAGCGCCTGCGGTCGAAGTACCTGATGTACAAGTGACAGAGGCACGGCCGCATGCTGCCATCTCAGGTATCTGATGCAGAGCGCGATCAGATCAGGTCCTCGAGCTCGTTTACCCGCGGCGGGGCGAGTGGAGACTGCCAGGCCGCCAGCAGCGATTCCGGATCGACGCCTGAGACGGCTGCGGCACAACGCCCTTCCAACCAGAATTCCGCGCGCCAGAGGTGCGATTCGTGGCGCAAGCCGAGGATGTGACTCGCTGGTGTGAAGAGTAGCAGGCGGGGTCTCGACGACCAAAGCAGGATCCGACGGCGGATGGCCGCGCCTGGAGTCAGGAACCACTCGGTTCGGACGAACAGGCTGACCATCCACAGGATTGGCCCGATCACGATCAGCAGAACGCCGACGATGGCGAGAACGACGGGGATGGCGAACACGATGAGGACGGCCTCGAGTGTCCGGCGGATGGCTTTTGAGATTCTGCCGCCCCGTGGCCTGGCTTCGGGGGCGGGCGGCCGCTTCTGCCGCAGCAGGCGTGCCTCTCGCAGGCCGGTCAGCAGCGACTGACCCGACTCGAAGAGAATCGGCTCGAAGGGGATGGTGAGCGGCTCGGGAATCTCGATCGGCTCACAGACAGGGTGCCCTCCGGCACGACCTGTCTTCCCGTCCGCGATGTTCCAGACGATCGCCAGCCGCAGCCCTTCGTGCTTTTTGGGCAGACGGCACAGGGTCCGCATCCGCTCCTCCCACCGGATGCGGAGCGATGCGATCCGCTCGCACTCCTGCAGTAAACCAGCCGACAGGGTCAGGGAAAGCGCCTCACGCCTGCCGCCTTCCCGCTGGACAAACTGCACCACGTGACAGGAGCTTGTCGACGGTGGGGGGCACGGCGAGGAGTCACTCCCGTTCGCTGGCATGCCACCAGCGTAACGTGTGCGGGCCTGCCGCGCCACCTTGAGCCGCGCCCGCCGGCGCGCTGCGGCGCGCCAGCGGGCGGCTTCATTCCCTCGTTACGAGCGCCGGCGCATGGCCATGAGCAGAAACAACGTAAAGAGTGCCGGTTCGATGACCCCAAAGCCGCAGGCCGGTACCGGCGCTGGAAACGACGAGTTGTCCTCGCCACTTTCGTCGACGGTTTCACCGTCTCCGTCCTGATCGCCGCCCGCCCCTGGGTTTTGCGGGCCGGAATCATCCTGGTCGCCGCTGTTCGTTGGCGTGTCAGGGTCGGACGGCGTTTCCGGGTCCGTGGGCGTCTCAGGGTCGGTCGTACCGCCATCGTCGACGGGCGGCGGATCCATGACCCCGTAGATCCGCACATCGTCAACCGCCCAGGCGGCGTTGAAATACCAGCCGGCGGTCCAGTCCATCTGGAAGCGGATGAGCAGGTTGAGGCCGTCTGCATCAACCAGTTCCTTTGCCTCGTGCACGAAGGCTGCACCCGTCCTGTGCGAGGCCCAGCCGTTCACGCTGCCGTAGCTGCCGAGAGCCCTCCAACTCGCGCCTCCGTCAGTCGAAACCTCCACGTGCAGGACCACGCTCGGGTCGAGGGCGTACTGGTGGTTGAAGGTGAGGTAGTACGAACCGACGCTCGGCAGGGCGATGGCTGAGGCGAGGGTCAGGAAATGCCGCCTGGCCCAGCCGTCGTGGCCGCGATCTTCGTGAATGTACGCGGAGTGCGAGCCGTTGGCCGCGGCCGCTCCTGAGACGATCCAGCCGTAGCCGTCATCCGGTTGCGGGTCTTCGGTTGTCGCCGCCCACAGGCCGAACCCGTCCTCGAAACCGTCCGCGAAAACTGTCTCCGCGATCGTGATCAGCCGGGACGTCAGCGCCTGGCCCGCCGGGGCGGAAGCGACAATCGGCTCCTGCGTGTCCGCGGTGACGGCCTGCGCATCGGCGACCGGAAGACTGCAGCCGATCAGAGTCCCCACGGCGGCATTGGCGGCCACATCGACAGTGACGAGGAGGTAGGCTGGCACGAGCTGGTCCGGCTGCAGGTTGCCCGCGTTGATCGTGATCATGCCGGATGAAGCGAAATTGCCCTGTCCGAGCAGTTGGTCGTGCGTACTGACGTAGCCGCCTGCATCCACGTCGAGCCACAGTTTGAGCTGGGCGATCTCCGACGTTCCGGAGCCCATGGCTTCCAGGGAGAGCCCCTGCAGACGTACCGCGATTGGCCCGTGGCTCAGCACTTTCAGCGAGGCCAGCGGAACGTTCGTCGAGCCCGGGCTGGCGAGACTGTCCACCAGCGTCACGCCCGGCAGCAGCTCGAAGTTCGCGACCGCCGGCTCCTGGTACGTGAACAGCGAGGCATGCCCGTCCGGATCGCTCGCTCCGCCATCCTGCCAGACCGCGCGGATCGGGTCGAATGCAAAAATGTTATTCCCATGGCAGCAGTACCCGCCGCCTGCGGATTGCGTCAGCCACGTTGCGCCGCCGTCATAGCTGACCTTCGCCTGGCCACCAAAGAGCCCGAACGCCTTCGACCGGCTGGCGAACGCCATGTACTGCACAGCGGCATCGCTCACCTTGCTCCACGTGCCGCCCGCACCGGCGGAATCGCTGCGGTAGAGTCCGTTCGGGAGTGCGCCGCCCTGGCTGCTTGCCCAGACTGTGTCGTCCAGCATGGGCAAATCTGCCGGGCCGTAGCCTGAGTTGACGACGAGCGTGCCGTCCGGGGTGGTCTCCCATGACCCGCCACTGCGGATCGACACGCGACGATCGCCGTTGCCGTACGGCGTCCAGAACGCGACCGCATCGCCGTCCCCGTTCGCCGCCAGCCCGGTGCAGCTGATCTCGGCGGTGAATGCGTGCACGACCTGCCACGACGCGCCCGCATCGGTGGTTTCCCAGATGACGCTTCGGAAACCGCTGCCGTAGCCCTGGACGCTGCAGCCGATACGACCGGCGGCAATCCAGTGCGTCGAGTTGATTGCTGCGTAGCGGTCAATGGTGACGGAATAAGCAGTATCGACGAGCGGAAGCGCGACGAATGACCAGCCCGCGCCGCCGTTGTCCGTCCGGAAAAAGCCGTTGCCGCAGCCGCCGCAGGGAGAGCAGCCCGTAGCAGTAAAAACGACTCCGCTGCTCCCGTTGACGAAGAACACGCTGTCACCAGTTGGGTAATTCTGAGTCCCCGCGTTGTACTGGGCGTCGTCGCGCACCCAGTGACCGATTTCCGCCCACGATTCGCCTCCGTCGAGGGTTCGGTACAGTTCAACGCGCGCCGGGCTCGCGGAATTCACCTTGAAGAGGATGAATCCGACGCTTTCGCTCACGAACCACGGTGTCCATGTCTCGTATCCGGCCGAAAGCCACGGAGCGGGATACGTCGGGAACTGCTGCCAGTGGTATGCCAGGTTGAATGTCACGTTGCTGGCACCGCTCACCGTCACGACGCGTTTCGACGCCTGCGTGAAAACATCGCTGCCGGCCGGCTCGACCAGCAGCAGGGTGACGGCGCCATTCGGCACGTCGCTCAGCACGAATGAACCCGTGGAGGCGTCAACCGGGGCAGAGAGTTCTGTCCCCTGCACCCGGACGCTGTGACCCGTGAGCGCCGGAGTCCATCCGGTGGGCGAGGTGGGTATCAGCACCTGGCCCCCGATATCCGCCGCGGTCAGGGTTCCCGGGCACACGAGCACGGAGAGAAGACACAAGGTTGCAGTCAGGCCCGACGTTGAGCGACCCATGGTTCCTCCAGGTACGGACGTGGTGCAATGACTCGACGAGCCCGTCCAGGACCCGCCCGCGGTGCGGGCTTATGGGACTGGCGGGAGGGGCACAATCACGGCCCCGGCTTACGTCGGAAACTGGAGCGGTTCGCTTGAAGTACGGCCCGCGCGCGTGCGAAACCGGGCGCGCCGAGATCTTTGGCGGTCCAATGCCGGTTTCCCTATAATGCCGCACCCTTGGATCGGCCGCGCGTGCGGTGTGGCCTGAGGTAGACCGCGTTCCCACAGCTGAGAGAAACATGCCGAAGCTTTCCAGACGCCCCGTTGTTCTGATCGTGCGTGACGGCTGGGGCCACAACCCCTTCCCCGAGTGGGATAAAGCCAACGCGACGCTCCTGGGGCGGACGCCCAACACCACCCGCCTGCTGAAGGAGTATCCCAACGTCCAGATTCATACGTCCGGTGAGGATGTCGGCCTGCCCGCCGGCGTGATGGGCAACAGCGAGGTCGGCCACCAGAACATCGGGGCCGGGCGGATCGTCGACCAGGAGGTCATGCGCATCACGCGGACGATCCGCGACGGGTCGTTCTTCAAGAACCCCGTGCTGCTGGGTGCCTTTGAGCATGCCAGGAAGACCGGCGGCTCCATCCACATGATCGGGCTGTTCTCGGACGGCCGCGTGCACAGCGACATGGATCACGCCTTCGCGATTGCGGACCTCTGCCGACAGCTTGGTTTCGACGGCAGCCGGTTCATCGTGCACGTTATCACCGACGGGCGCGACACCCCGCCGGACAGTGGTTTGGGGTTCGTGCAGCAGGTCGAAAGCAAGCTTGCGCAGGTGGGTGTCGGACGGATCGGCAGCGTCTGCGGGCGCTACTACGCGATGGATCGCGACAACCGCTGGGACCGCGTGGAGAAGGCGTACCGCCTGCTCACACGGGGCGAAGGCAAGGTGGCGCCCAGTGCCGAGCAGGCCGTCAAAGACTATTACGAGCACGCGACGAGCGCAAATCAGACCGGCGACGAGTTCATTCTGCCCACGTGCGTCGCGCCGAGCGGCAAGCCCGAGAAGGTGCAGCTCATCAAGGATGGTGACTCCGTCATCTTCTTCAATTACCGCGGCGACCGCCCGCGCGAGATTACCAAGGCCTTCGTCCTCCCAGACCCGGAGTGGAAGGCAGTGCCGAAGGGCGGCTTCGATCGAGGTCCAAAGATCGAGAACCTGTACTACGCGACGATGGCCGGCTACGAGACGGGGCTGCCGGTCCAGGTCATTTTCGACCGCCCGTCCAAGATGGCGAACATCATGGGCGAGTACCTCGCGAACCTCGGGCTTCGCCAGTTCCGAACCGCGGAGACCGAGAAATTCCCCCATGTGACGTTCTTCTTCAACGACTATCGCGAGGAGCCGTTCCCCGGCGAAGAGCGCAACCTCGTGCCGAGCCCGCGCGATGTCGCCACGTACGACCAGAAACCGGAGATGTCCGCCTATCCGGTTACCGAGGACATCCTGAAGCGGATCGCGACCGGCCAGGACGATTTCATCGTGCTCAATTACGCCAACGGCGACATGGTCGGCCACACCGGCTCGATTCCCGCGGCCGTCAAGGCGGTGGAGACGGTGGATGTGTGCGTCGGGAGGGTTGTGGAGGCAGTGCTTGCGCAGGGCGGTTCGCTCGTCGTGACGGCCGACCACGGCAACTGCGAGCAGATGATCGATCCGGCCAGCGGCGGGCCGCATACGGCGCACACGACGTACGACGTCGACCTGATCGTCGTGGACGATCGGTTGAAGGGCAAGAACGTGCAGCTCCGTCAGGATGGACGCCTGGCCGACATCGCGCCGACGCTCCTCGCGCTCATGGGCCTGCCCAAACCGCAGGACATGACCGGGGAGTCGCTCGTCCCGCCCGACGCGCTGAGGTCGTGACCGGGCGCCGTGCGAGATCTGTGTCCGCGACGGAATCCTTTCCAGTTCGGGACACAACCGGCGGAAAGCGAAGTCATGCGTGAAATCAACCGCAACCCCTCGCCTGCCCAA
>CAZJTF010000192.1:0-13593 GCA_964548565.1 uncultured Planctomycetales bacterium
CATCATCGCCACCTGCGACCACCAGCACGCCGGCATGGCCACGGACGCGATCGAGGCCGGCAAGCACGTGTACGTCGAAAAGCCCATCGTGGGGCTCGCCTGCGACCTGCCGGAGCTGAACAAGCTTTACGACGCCGCCAAGAAGTCGAAGGTCGCCGTTCAGAACGGAACCCAGGGAATCACGTCGGCCGGTGCGCGGGCCATCAAACAGCTTCTCGCCGACGGCAAGCTCGGCAAGCTGTTCCGGGTCGAATCCACCGAAACGCACCCGGTCCCCTACTGGACACACTACCCGTGCCCGAAGAGCGAGTCCGAGACCGACTGGAAGGCCTGGCTCTACAACCGCCCTGCCCGCCCGTTCGATGCGAACATGCACGGTAAGTGGATGGGATACATCGAAATCACGTCGGGCACGATCGGCGGCTGGATGACGCACTTCATCAACATGGTGCATTTCGTGACCGGCTGCGGATTCCCCGTGTCGTGCACGGCCTGGGGCGGGCGCTACGCGCCGGTGAAGGACGAAAAGTGCACGGCCCCCGACCAGACAATGGTCATGCTCGACTACGCCGAGGGCTTCCACACGCAGTTCACCAGCCACTTCGGCAGCGACATCGACAACGAGACCACGACGTTCATGCTGGAGAAGGGCTGCGTCAAAGGCATGTTCGGCCACTCCATCGGCAACCCCGTCATGTCCAGTGAGGGAGTGAACGACAAGATCAAGCCCGAGAAGATGCTGGCAGACGAGGGGATGCCGGCGCTCGTCGCCCACGTCAAGAACTGGCTCGAGTGCGCCCGCAGCGGCAAGCAGCCGAACGCCAACATGGAGCTCGGTTACAAGCAGGGCATCGCCGTCGTCATGGGCGACATGGCATGGAACACCGGCAGGAAGACCTGCTTCGACGCAGAGAAGCGCGAAGTCCACACATGAACCCGTAGAAAACCACGCATCCGAACCTGGATACGTACCGACTCCGCCACGCCGGCGCTGAGGGGCAGCAACGCTCGCAGTGCGAGGCTGACCCGATCGCGGACCCCCGGTATGCTGGTTGCTTTGACGACCGGAGGCTCATATGCGCTGCAATCCCGGACTCTTCTTTGCTCTTGTGCTGACGTTTTCGCCGGCCGCACGGACCGCAGAACCCGCGCTTTCGCCGGCGACCGGCCCGGGACCCATCCGCATCGAGCGGGTGACGCCGGGACCACCGACGATCCCCAACGTACCGCGCGACCAGGTGATTGGCTTTGTGCTCTACACTGTCCAGAACGGCGTGCTCAAGATGAGCGCGCAGCTCTATCCGCTGCAGGAGGGCGAAGCCCGCACGGTCACTCTGCAGGTGATGGAGAGCCAACAAGAGTCAAACTGGAAGCGTATCGCCAGCGCCGACGTGAATGAACACGGCCTGGCGGTATTCCGCGTCGAACAGTGGGATCAGACAAAGAATGTCCCCTACCGCGTGACCCACGCAGGGGGCTCGGTATTCGAGGGGCTGATCCGGCGGGACCCCGTCGATAAGGACGAGATCGTCGTTGCGGCATTCACGGGCAACTCGAACACGGACCGCGGCCCGCGGCCCGACATCGTCGCGAACGTGAAGCACCAGGACCCGGACCTGCTCTTCTTCTCCGGCGACCAGAGCTACGATCATCGGCAGCACACGGCCGCCTGGCTCATCTTCGGGACGCAGTTCCGCGACATCATCCGCGATCGGCCCACCGTCGCGATCCCGGACGACCACGACGTCGGTCAGGGGAATCTGTGGGGCCAGGGCGGCAAGCAGGCGCTGCTTCAGGGCGCCTCGGACGGCGGCTACGTCATGCCGCCCGATTACGTCAACATGGTGCAGCGGGCGCAGACCTCACACCTGCCGGACCCGGTCGATCCGACGCCGGTCGCCCGGGGCATCGGCGTGTATTACACATCGCTCAGGGTTGGCGGCATCGATTTCGCGATTCTTGAAGACCGGAAATGGAAAACCGGGCCTGCGGGGCTGCTGCGCCACGGTGGACCCCGGCCGGACCACATTACCGACCCGGGCTACGATCGGGCCTCGATCGACGTGCCCGAGGCGCAGCTCCTCGGTGAGCGGCAGCTGAACTTCCTTCGCGACTGGGGGCAGAACTGGACCGGCGTGACGATGAAGGCGGTGCTTTCGCAGACGATCTTCGCCGGTGGGGCGCACATCCACGGTCAGAACAACAACCGCGTGGTAGCGGACCTCGACTCGAATGGCTGGCCGCAATCCGGGCGTGCAGCCGCCCTCCGGGAGATGCGTCGCTGCTTTGCCTTTCACATTGCGGGCGACCAGCATCTGGCCACGGTGATCCGTCACGGAATCAACGACTGGGAGGACGCGATCTGCTCATTCTGCGTGCCGTCCATCGTCAACTTCTATGGGCGATGGTGGTGGCCGCTCGAGCCATCGATCCGGCATGATCCCGCCAGTCCCCTGCCTTTTACCGGCCGCTACTTCGACGGGCTCGGCAACAAGATCACAATGCTCGCATACGCAAACCCCACGCCGGAGAATCACAACGCAGCAGGTTACGGGATCGTGCGGTTCCGCAAGCCCACGCGCGAGATCGAGGTTGAATGCTGGCCGCGGCAGGTCGATGTCAGCAAACCTGGCACACGCCAGCATCCCGGCTGGCCAATCACGCTCGGCCAACTCGACAACTACGGGCGGAAGCCGATCGCTTACCTGCCAACGTTGAGGATCGACGGGCAGGACAATCCCGTGGTGCAGATCGTGGATGAGGAGCTCGATGAGCCCGTGTACACGCTCCGCATCCGTGGCAACACGTTCCGGCCGATGGTGTTCAAGCACGGCCGGTACACGGTCCGCGTGGACGCCCGCACGTTCGAAGGTATCCCCTCTCTCAAAGAAGGCGAGACGAAAGAGATGGTGATCCCGGCGCGGTGATCGGAGTATTCAGGCAGGAAGCTCGGCTGGTGCCGGCCCATGCAATTCGGCACGCACGGCCTGAATGATCCGCGGGACGGCCGCGACCACTGGGGCTGAGAGTTCCAGACCGCTGTCGATCGTCTCCGGCCGGACTCCGATAACGACGACTTCGCGCGGTGAGCATCCCATGTGTCGAGCCATCCGGAGGGTTTCAAGCAGCCCGAACTCGTGCAGAGAGAGCGCCGGGCGGTCGTGGCGTGCCAGGTCGTCGGGCGCGAGTCGGCGGATCGATCCGGCCGCGTCCCCGGAATTCATCGCATCGATGACGATGATCTTCTTCCGGTCCGCGATCAGGTCCAGCAGATCCGCCCCCCCTGTTCCGCCGTCGACCAGTTCAACATCCGCAGGCAATGGCATGCTCCGCATCGCCTCGACGACGCGTACGCCGATCCCCTCGTCGCGCAGGAGGATGTTGCCGATGCCCAGGACAAGCACAGGTTTCACGTGTCACCCATCGGCCGGCCGGACCATGTGGACCGAGCAGGCCATGCAGGGGTCAAACGAGTGCACGACGCGCATGACCTCGATCGGCTGGGCCGGATCGGCCACAGGCGTGCCGATGAGCGCCTGCTCGATGGGCCCCGGCTGCTCGAGGTCGTCCTTCGGGGAAGCATTCCACGCGGTCGGCGTGATCACCTGGTACCGCGCGATCTTGCCGTTCGTGATCTGCAGCCAGTGGCCCAGCGCCCCGCGCGGCGCTTCCGTGAGCCCCACGCCCGTAGCGCTCGTCGGAACCGGTCTGCCCGCATACACCGGCCCGCCCGGCACCAGTTCGTTCAGCCAGCCGTCCATCGCGTCGGCGATCTTCTTTGTCTCGAGCGTCCGGGCGGCCAGGCGATCCATCGTGGAGATGCCGCGCCGATAGTCGCCATTCACCCACATGCGCGCCAGCGGCCCCGCCTCGTGCACCTTGTTGAGATACCGCGGCGACTTGTTCCACGAATAGGCGCCCGGCTTGTCCACGTACGGCTCCGTGACCGCAGCCGACGGGTTCTTGCCGCCGCTCGCGTCGGTATACCACGCGTACTTCACGTATTCCGTGATCGCCGACGTATCGACCGCCTGCGCGGCGCCGTCCGTCCATCGCCCGGGGGCAAACAGCTTCGTCGTCCCTCCGGCGTCCAAGTCGAACACGCCGTAGGCCAGCAGGTTGCCGCAGCCGCGCCCGATGTCATAGTACGCGGGGAAAGCGCCGGCGACTGCCTGCGTATCCGGGATCATCACGTTGTCCACGAACGCTCGGATCTCGGTGAGCAGCGCGCGGAAATCCGCAATCTTCTCGGCCGTCACGATCTCGGTGGAGCCTCCGGCCACGAAGGTGGCCGTACACGGCAGCTTGCCCCCGAAGATCGCGCCCATCTGGTGCGCCTTGCGCCGGATCGCCAGCGCCTGGACATAGTGGCCGACCAGCGCGGCGGCGGTCGCACCCGTGACCATGTCGGGCGTGACGTACCGCGGAGCCCACGGTCCCATGTCGAGAATGCCGGTGGTGTTGATGTAGTCCAGAGCGGCAAGGTGGTACAGGTGCAGCACGTTCGACTGCAGGTGATCCGCGCCCAGCACGAGGTTGCGGACGATCCGCCCGTCGGGCGGCGGCACGGCCCCGAACGCCTGCTCCAGCGTCATCGCGGCCGCCATGGCGTGCGACGTCGGGCAGACGCCGCAGATCCGCTGGGTGTAGTGGACGGCGTCGCGCGGGTCGCGGTTCGCGAGGATCGGCTCGAAGCCGCGGAACGCGGTGCCCGCGCTCTTCGCCTCGACCACCTGCTGCACGCCGCCCACGCTCTCGACGCTCACCTCGATTTCGAGATGGCCTTCGATGCGGGTGAACGGGTCAATGCGGATCGTCGTCGCCACGTCCGGCTCTCCTCACTTGAAGAACGGCGACATGCCGTCCGGGAACGTCGGCTGCACGCAGCCGATGCAGGGGCTGCGCGCGCCGATGCACCAGTTCACACCGAACCGGCCCTTTTCGCCGCTGTTGAAGCGCCGCGCGTAGCAGTCGCCGTACGCCAGCGGACCCTTGCAGCCGAGTTTTTCGAGGCAGCCGTCCTGGCTCAGGCCGGGCGCGTCGGCCCGCGCGCCGCCGCAGTGCACGTGCCGCTGCACGCAGTAATCGTGAATGCGCTTTCCAAAGAACGAAACGGGCCTTCGTGACGAATCCAGCGTCGGCGCCTGTCCCGTTGCCAGAAGACCTGCAATAGTGCCGACAATCCAGTCAGGGTGCGCCGGGCAGCCGGGAATGTTGATGACGCGCGCGTCGCCCGGCAGCACGGTCTGCACGCCCACCGCGCCGGTCGGGTTCGGGCTCCCGCCGCTGACTCCCCCGTAGGCCGCACACGTTCCGACCGCAATGATGAACGACGCTCCAACGTTGAAGGTCTGGACGGCGTTCAGCATCGTCATGCCGGGCCAGATCGTACAGTACCGTCCGCCCGCTCCGGTGGCGATCGCCCCTTCGATTACGAGAATGTGCCCGCCCACGGCACGCGTCGCCTCGGCGGTCGAGACCGCCAGGTCCCCCGCCGCCGCCATCAGCGTGGGATGAAACCTCAGATCGATCGCCATGGTCAGGAGTTCGTCGGCAGTCATGTAGCAGATGCTGTTGAGCAGGGACACCGAATCACCGTTGCAGCCCTGCCCTTGCAGCCAGATCACGGGTGGTCGCACCCCCGATCCGAGCGCGTCCTGGAGGCCCTGAGCCCCACCGGCGCTCAGGCGATGGGCGGTCAGAATCGCGGCCGAAGCCCGGAGAAAGTCGCGGCGTGTGAGATTCATCTCGTGACCTCCTCAACCCGCACAGTTCGGCCTGCCGGCCACGTCGGCGCCGCTCATGCAGCCCATCAGAATACTCAGGTCGTCCTGGTCGACATCGTTGTCCGTGTCGAGGCGCGCATCCAGGCAGGCGGGCAGGATTTGAGCGACACCCGTCCCAGTCAGGCAGAACTGCCCGTGGGCGAAATCGGACTGGTCGACATCGCCGTCATGGTCGAAATCCCCCGGAACCGGCGGAGGCAGCGAGACCGAAATGCTCACCGAGGCGGAAACCGTCACCGCACCGGCGTCGTCAATGGCGCGCGCCGTCAGCAGGTGGGCGCCCCCGGGGACCCTCGTCCACATGCAGTCGTAGGGGCTGGCGGCATCCTCGCCGACTTTTACGGTGCCGGCGTAGAACTCGACGCGGGTCACGCTGCCGTCGGGATCGGAGGCGGTCGCGCGGATCGTGAGATCGAGGGGCCACGTGAAGGTCGCGTTGCTCGCCGGGCTGGTGATCGCCACCGCTGGCGCCCAGTTCGGCGGGGCCACGCTCAGGTAGAAGTGCTCCTCCGAATAGAAGGGGCGCCCGGTCGCCTTCCTCACGCCCGCGACGGCGAAAACCAGATCGTAGCAGTCGTAGGCGGCCGTCGAAGGGATGTCCACCTGGAAGTTGAACGCCGGCGGCCCGCTCCCCCACTCGTACTTGCTGGCAGGTTCGCTGTAGACGTGATCCACGCCGGCCACCCAGTCCGTCCACGCGCAATCAGGGGTGCAGACCAGCTGTGAGCCGTTCACGACGCCGGGCTGGCTCGCACGCAGCAGCGCCACGGCGTAGGTATCGCCCGCTGCCAGGCCGCCGACCTGGAGCGAAAGGTCCTTGTCGTTCAGCCCGCGCTGTGCACGGAACACCTTGAGGGGCGCGAGCGGCCCGGCCGCGCCGTCCGGGTCGAACATGCCGTCGTTCCCGGCGACCGCCAGGATGCCCGGGTACGCATCCGTGTGGCAGGCCTGGCAGTTGCCCGTGCGCGTCCAGGCCGGCTCCGCACGCAGCGCCGGGGCGGCGGCCAGAACGAGAAGCGTGGTGAGATGGCGGACGGCTTTCATCGACGTGTCCTCTGGTCTGCTCCCGTTCGCTCAGGGAAGATTCCGGCAATCCGCCGTTACGAGGATGTCCGCACCAAGCCGGCACTTCTCGAGGATGTCCAGGTCCGCGGCGTCCACGTGCCCGTCGCCGGTCAGATCCGCGGCAATGCATGAAGGCTGAGTGACGCCCACGGACGGACCGGTCAGGCACAGCTGCACGCGACCGAAGTCCTCCTGGTCGACGTCGCCGTCCAGGTCGGTGTCGCCGAACGGCAGCGGGCAGCCGGATGTATCCACGCCCGTTCCCTGCGCCGTGCCCGGACACCAGTCGCACCAGTCGCCGACACCATCGCCGTCGCTGTCCTGCTGGTCGGCGTTGGAGACGGTCGGGCAGTTGTCCCACGGACAGGTGTTCGTCACGACGCCGGGATCACCGAATCCGTCGCCATCCGTATCGACGCAGGCATCACACGCGTCACCCACGCCGTCGGCGTCCACATCGGCCTGAGAGGCATTGGTCACGGCCGGGCAGTTGTCGCAGGCATCGCCCACCCCGTCGCGGTCCGCATCCGCCTGCGTCGGATTCTGCTCGTTGCGACAGTTGTCGCAGGCGTTGCCGACCCCGTCCCGGTCGGTGTCCGCCTGGTCCTTGTTCGCGACGCTGACGCAATTGTCGTACGTGTTGACGACGAGATCCTTGTCCGTGTCCGTCATGCTCGACGGGATCTTCAGGTTGCGCTCCGGACGGGTGAAGTTGTGGCAGTACACGCAATCGTAGCCGTAGCGGTCGACGTGCCGCGAGTGCACGGAGGAGAAGTTGCTGTTCTCGTACTCGTGGCAGCTCGCACACAGCGTCGTCTTCGGGCTCTTGAGGCCGTAGCCGAGCTTGCCCTGCAGGTTCAACACCGTCGGCTGCCCGCCCGCGTAGTAGGCGTGGCACTTGCCGCAGGTCAGCGCGCTCGCCTTCGGCTGCACGCCGTGGTTGATCGTCTGGTAGTTGTGGACGTTGACCGTCGCCCACGCGCCGGTCATGCCCGCCTGAGCCATGCCTTCCTGGACGGCCAGCAGCCAGCTTCCGGTGAGGAAGTACGTCGAGGTGGAATGCGGCACCAGCCAGCCGCTCGACGTGTGCCGCGCGGAGACGGAGCGATGCTCCTTCATCGGGAAGATCTGCGCACCGCTGGACGCCACGCTGCCGTGCGGCGCCGCCACTTCGTATTCGCCCGACGTGTTCGTGACCGCCGCCTGGCCGAGCCCGTACAGCGTCGTGGTTCCGTCGTACCACCCGTAGGTGGGAACAACATTGGCTGCCCGCGTCTCCAGCGCCTTGTAGCCCCCCTGCCCCCCGAACATCGAGGGTGTCCAGACCGGGCTGCGCCAGTCTCGAACGGTTTCGGTAGCCACGTCGCGCGCGTAGGACGCGATGTGGCAGGTCTGACAGGCGATGCGGGACAGGTGTTTGGCGAGCCGCACGTCTGCGTGGGCCGGGCTGGGGTGACACTGCGTGCAGGTCAGCGGCTCAGGCCGGTCGTTCGGGGTGAGGTCGAGCCCGCGCCCGCGCACGTGGTGGTCGGTGAAGACGTGGCACGCCTGGCAGGAGAGATTGCCGCGCTGCGGCGACATGTGAACGTCGGACACGGCCGGTGGAGCGGCATTTACGGAGGACAGGTCGCCCCGCTTGGTGCCGTCACCGCCGCCCGCATAGGCGTGGCACTTCAGACAGCCGAAACGGGTGGGCTTGTGGACTGTCCGGGCCGCCTCAAGGAGCGAGATGCTCATGGCCGCCGTGTCGGACACGTATTCGTAGTTGCCAAAGGCATCCTCAAATGGAACGACGACCGTCCGCGTCACACCCTGGTAGTCGGTGACCTCGAGTCCCTGGGTGTACGGCCCTGTCTTGCGCTTATACTGATCCTGGTGGCACAGCAGGCAGTCTATCTGCTCCAACTCGGAGAGTCCGGCGACCGGCGAAGGGACCTGCCCCGAACCGACATGGCAGGACCAGCAGGAAGATCGCCGCGAGGTGGCGGGAGTACCGCAGTACGTGTTGAAGCCGAGATACGCCTTACCGGCGCTGCCGGGAATGTCAGGGACGTTCGGAGTCGGCCCGCGCCACTGGTAGTGAACCGAGCTGAAGACCCCGTGAGCCTCGGCCTCGTGACAGCCGAGGCAGGTATACGTGCCCCAGTACTCCGTGATGCCGGCGTGATAGGGATTCACCTGCGCCCCGGCATCGATGCATAGCGTCCAGGATGTCAGCAAGCCGGCGATGTGAAGTGCGGCGCGGCGCGGGGAACGCCTGCTCATGTGTGCTCCTTCCCGCCGGAAGGGTGCGGTTGGCCGGAACGGACCGGAGCCGGCCCGATTCAACGCGGCTCTGGATCCGATCATTGGCATAGCTCGTGCCGTGCAAGATTTGCATGAGGCCGATTGGGGGCACGCGGCGGCACCCTCACCCCCCTGCAGAATCACGCCCGCGGACGATACGAGGGTGTTGCCGCATGCGTACTCTCGCGCGCCTCCTGCGGGATTTGCCGCAACCGAGGGTTGCAGTTCAAAGGAACCCAGGGATGCCCCAATTGAGTGCCGGCGTGATTCTGTACCGGTTTCGGGACAGAGTTCCGGAGGTGCTGCTGGTCCACCCGGGCGGGCCGTTCTGGGCGCGCCGTGATGCCGGGGTGTGGTCCATCCCGAAGGGCGAGCCCGGGGAGGGCGAGGATCTGCTCGACGCCGCGGTCCGCGAGTTCAGGGAAGAGACTGGGTTATCGGTAGCGGGCGCCTTCCTGCCGCTCACGCCCGTGCGGCAGAAGAGCGGGAAGGTCATTCATGCGTGGGCGATTGCGGGAGACTGCGATCCCGGCGAGATCCACGGCAATAGCTTCGAAATGGAGTGGCCGCCGAAATCCGGCAGGATGTGCACGTTTCCGGAAGTCGACCGGGGCGCGTTCTTCACACTTGAGGAGGCGGAGCGCCGCATCCTTCCGGGGCAGCGTCCCCTCATCGCGGAGCTCAGGAAGCTGCTTGAAACGCCCTGAGGGTGCTGCTCATTGACCGCCATGATCAGTACCGCAGTGCGACACATCCGAGATCTCAGGGCGCAACGACCGACTGATTCAGTGCGGCTGGGTGGTGAGTCTCCAGAGATAGAAGATCATGAAGAGACCGATCGCGGCGAGAGCGAAGGCGATCAGGACGCCGCCGGAGAAACGCTCGAGCCGGTACGGGCCGCCATTCTCGAAGCGGCGGCGAAACTGCCGATGCCGGAGGGCGGCGACCGCGTTGGCCGCGACTCCGAGCAGCACGAGCAGCATGCCGATCCAGACGGAAAGGCCGGGGCTGCGGCGAACGTGTACCCGCTCGAAGCCGGCGACATCCTGCAAAAACACGCCGAATCGCGCGACCACGAAGCCCAGGCCCATCGTGGCGATGCCCGTCCGGATCCACGCAAGCAGCGTCCGCTCGGCCGCCAGGTAGACGCGCGGGTCCCTCTGCAATTCCGAACGCAGGCGCTCATCCAGATCGACTGAATCCTGTTTCATGCGTCCTTGCTCCGGCGGGAGAGGCCCTCGCCCGGTTGGTTGTCGCCCTGGCCGGCAACCTCCACCTTATCACCCAGCGTATCGCGGACGTAGAGCGTCTGGATCGTCACCAGTGCGGTCACGAGCAGGGGCGCCGCCAGAATCACCCCGAGGGTTCCCGTCAGGATTCCCATCAGCACCTGGCTGAGGATCAGGAGTGCAGGCGGAAGCGACACCGCTTTGCGCTGGACGAGTGGGGTTAAGAGGTACGTCTCGAAGTGCTGGATGCCGAGGTACAGCAGGATCACGTAGCCGGCACTGGCTGGACTTTGAAGGAGGGCCAGCAGGGCGGCCGGCACGACAGAGAGGATGGGCCCGAAGTTGGGAATGGCGTTGAGCAGTCCGGCGATGACCGCGAGGGTGAGGGCGAGCGGCACGCCCAGGAGCCAGAGTCCGAGCCACGTCAGCACGCCGATGACCGTCATTGAGAACATGGTGGCGAAGATCCAACGGCGCAGCGCCTCCTCGACCGCCTCGAGCGTACGGCGCCCCTGCTCCCGGCGGTTCTTCGGGAGCAGGTGGAGAAAGCCCCGCGTATAGAGACGCGGTTCCGCCGCAACGTAAAGCGCGAGAAACAGCAGCACAAGTAATGAGAAGAGTGCGCCGATCGTGCGGGAAACGATGCCCGTGGTGCGCTGGACGAGATCTTTGCCCGGCAGGAGCGACTGCGGTGCAAACTCCTGGGCGAAGAGCCACCGCCCCCACCCGCTGTGGGTGGCAGTCGACTTCAGGCGGGCCAGTGATTCGGGGAGTTTCTGGCTGAGCTGATCGAGCTGAAGCGAAATGCTCGGCGCAACCAGCCACCCGGCCACGCTAACGATGATCACCAGAAGCAGGACGACCGCCGCGAGGGACAAACGCTCGGAAAGCCCCGTCCACCGGTGCAGATACCCGCTGAGCGTGCGGAGCAGAATCGCGAGCAGCACGCCGCCGAAGGCCAGAAGCAGGACATCCACCGCGTACCAGAGGAACAGGACCAGGAGAACGATCAGCACGGCAATACCGACGGCCACCGCTGTGCGCTTGGCGAAGGGCGAAGGCGCCTCTGTGGGCGCGGGCCGTGCCTGTGAGGGATCGTGCATTCAGAGATTCCCGGCGAATGCAGACTCGCCGAGGAATCATATGCCCGCCGGTGAATCAACCCTGCGGGCGTCAGTCCCAAGTGCTGTCGACTGCGTCGCGAAGTTCACGAAGCATGGCGCCCAGCACCTTTGGCTGATGGTGAGCATTCAGGCCGCTGGGGCTGGGGAGCACCCAGACGCGCGTGCGCCCGATGCGGTCCTCCTGCAGGCCGAGGCCGGCGCGGGGGCGGTCAAAGGCAACGCGATACGCGGTGACGCCGAGAAGTGCGAGGTACAGCGGCTGGTAGCGCAAGATCTTCCGCCGGAGACGCGCGGCGCCGGCACGGAACTGGTCTTCGGTCAGCTCATCCGCGCGCGCGGTCGCGCATGGCACGATATTGGTGAGCCCGTAACCGTCCGCGAGCAGTTCGCGTTCCTCATGCGGATACAGCCGCCGACGCGTGAAGCCGCCGGCATAGAGCGCGGGCCAGAAGCGGTTGCCGGGGCGGGCGAAGTGGTGCTGCACGGCCGCCGAGTAGAGGCTTGGATTGATACCGCAGAAGAGGACGTGCATGCCCGGTGCAAGCAGGTCGGGGATGCTGCGCCCGTAGGCGGCCTGCAGTTCTGTGCGAGTGGGACGAGGAGGCGCTTGCTCTGTCCCCGCCTGCGATGGTCTGCTGATCCCGTTGGAGCCACTCACTCCTTCTTCTCCAGCCGGAGCGCCTTCGAGTTCATGCAGTAGCGCAGACCGGTCGGACGGGGGCCATCGTCGAAGACGTGGCCGAGGTGGGAGCCGCACCTGGAACAGGTCACCTCGGTGCGGACCATGCCATGGCTGCGGTCCACGTGCTCGGCGACGTTCTCGGGACGGACCGGCTGGTAAAAACTGGGCCAGCCCGTGCCGGAGTCAAACTTGGTTTCCGAGCTGAACAACTCGTTCCCGCAGGCGCGGCACCGATAAACGCCCCTGTCGTGGCAGTTGTAGTATTCGCCGGTGAACGCCGCCTCGGTGCCCTTCTCGCGGAGGATCCTGTACTCCTCAGGAGACAGGCAATCCTGCCACTCGGACTCGCTTTTCGCGACCTTGCCGACGGTCATGGCACTCGCCTCCACAGTGCGTGTGGTGACGGCCCGGTCCGCGCCCGGAGAGGGCTGCGGGCGCGAGGCGGACGTACCCGGCGCCCCGTTCCCGCACCCGGCCAGGAACGCACACACGGCCGACACACACGCGATCAACATCGATTTCATCATGCACCTGCCCGGGCGGGTCCATCCCGCCGCAGCCCGGCCGTGGATTGTAGGCGAGAGGACCCGGCGTTGTACCGGCACAGGATCATCCCTATATTCCGCCCCATGGGAACGGCAGCGCTCGTTATCGACGGCCTGATTATCGTCTCGTACTTCGCGTTCATCGCCGGGCTGGGCGTCTACATCGGTCGCCGCCGAAAAACAAACCTGGAGGACTACGCGCTCGGCGGCCGGCGCCTGCCCTGGTGGGCAATCATGGCGTCGATCATCTCGGCGGAAACGAGCGCCGCCACGTTCATCGGCACGCCGGCCGAGGGGTACAAGAACCGCGGGCTGATCTACGTGCAGCTCGCGTTTGGAATCATCCTGGCGCGGATCGTCGTGGCGTTTTTATTCCTGAAGCCGTTCTACAACATGCGGGTCTACACGGTCTACGACTACCTGGCGATCCGGTTCGGACCGGCGACGAAGAACTATGTCTCCGGCCTCTTCCTGTTGATGCGGACGCTGGCCTCGGGGGTGCGACTGTTCGTACCGTCGCTGGTGATGGTGTTCGCGTGGCGGCTCTTCGTGCATCAGCAGCCGGTGCGGTACGGGCAACTCGAGTCATGGCAGCCGTACGCGGTGGCGATCATCTGCCTGACGTTGATCACGTTCGTGTACACGGCGGTCGGTGGGATCAAGGCGGTGATCTGGACCGACGTCATCCAGGCGTCCGTCATGTTCACGGCCGCCCTGGTCGCCATCGGCAGCATTCTCTGGGACCTCGGGGACGGGAGCATCCGCGCCGGGTTTTCGGTGCTGGCACAACATGTCCCCGAGATGACCACCACGCGCGGGTACTTCCTCACCGGTTTCGAACACGTCGAGCCTGGCATGTCGATCGGGGAGATTCTG
>CAZJTF010000193.1:0-3490 GCA_964548565.1 uncultured Planctomycetales bacterium
TGCGGACTGCCCGTGATCATCCATGCCCGGGAGGCGCATGCGGACGTCGTGCGTCTGCTCCTGGCTCACGGCTGGGAGGGCGGCCGGGTCGTGTTTCACTGCTTCAGCGGTACGCCCGAGGAGGCCGCCGAACTCCACCACCATGGGTGGTATACCTCGTTCACAGGGGTGATCACGTTCCGCAAGGCCGAGGCCGTGCAGCAAGCCTGCGCCGCCGCTCCGCTCGATCGCCTGTTCTTCGAGACCGATGCACCGTACCTCTCGCCAGAGCCCGTGCGCAAGATGCGGCCCAACGAGCCCCGCAACGCCGTGCACACCGTCGCCTTCGCGGCCCGCCTGCGCGGCATGCAGCCGGATGAACTCGCGGAGGTCAGCACCGCGACCGCCCTCCGCTTCTTCAGGATCGTGTGAGCACGCTGCCGGGCCACGTTCGTGCGGGGTAGCGATGTACCTGCGAGTTGGACTTCACGTTCGCGTATAATCCGCCCGGCCACGCACCGCGAACAAGGAGTCTCCATGTCGTCTTCCAATCCATCCGTGACCCGTCGCCAGGCGATGCAGGCGGTGGCCGCACCGGCCCTGGGCGGCCTCTTCCGCGGTGCCGCCCTCGCAGAGAGCCCGACCAGCCGCCCGACGGCCCCGCTTGATCCGCGCAGCCCGAGCGGAGAGCCGTACGCGCTCGCGGGGCGCCGGATCGTGTTCACCAACTGGTTCTGGATTCGGCCCGGCCAGTTTGCCTGGTTCGACGAGACGGGCGCGAACGTCACCGTCGCGGGTTCCGTCGGCGCCTGGGGCGCGGAGCTGCGAAAGACGGATGTGCCGCACGGCATCCGGCTCGTCGCCGAGCCCGCGCGGCGCGGCGAGCCGGTTATCCGCGCGGAGCGCCCGTGGGAAACCGTCGGCATCGGGGTTGCGACCCTGCTGCACGACGGCGACCGGTACCGCCTGTGGGCGCGCTGCGCCGGGAAAGAGGCGTCCGGCTTCGCGCTGTACGAGTCGAAAGATGGCATCGCGTGGGAGCGCCCCGAGCTGGGCCAGGTCGAGGTGAAGGGCGGCCGCGCGAACAACCTCATCGCGTTCCCGCAGGGGTCCGTCTTTCGTGACCCGGTCGGCGCGCCGGACGCCCGGTACAAGATGATCACCGAGGCGCAGTTTCCGCCCGAGGTGGTCCGCCGGTACATCGAGCGACGCCCCGACGCGTGGGAGTGGCGGCACCAGCGGACCGACATCGGGCATCTCTACGGGATCAAGGGTGCGGTGTCGCCGGACGGCGTGCACTGGAAGGCGATCGACGAGCCGCTGGTCGTCGAGCACAGCGACACGCAGATCATCGCCTGCTACGACGAGCGCCTCGGCAAATATGTCATCTACACGCGCACCTGGATGACCGGCCCGCGGGCCGCAGCGATGGGCGACGCGCCGGGCCAGAGCTGGATCGCGCCGGGGCGGCGCTCGATCGGTCGGATCGAAAGCGAGCAGTTCCGCGACTTTCCGCTGTCAGACACTGTGCTCACACCCGGGCCGGAGGTGGCCGCCTCGGAGGTGTACTACACGAACTGCTACACGCGCGTTCCCGGCGCGCCCGACCATCACCTGATGTTCCCGGCCGTCTGGGGGATGCACGACGACGCAACGTGGATCACCGTCGCCTCGAGCCCCGACGGGCGGGTATGGAACTTCGTGCCCGGCGCGCGGGTGCTGGACACCGCGCCGTTCGGCGCCTGGGACGGCGGCTGCATTTTCGCGACGCCGAACCTGGTCGAGCTGCCCGACGGGCGCTGGGTCCTGCCGTACACGGGATACGCGTTCCCGCACAAGTACCCGCGCGGGCAATGGACGTACAGCACGGGGTACGCAAGCTGGCCGCACGGGCGGCTGATTGCGGTGGAGGCGACGGAGCGCGGCGAATTCGCGACCGTCGGGTTCATGCCGCCGACCCCGCGCGTGCGCCTGAACGTCATCGCGGCGCGCGGCGGGAGCGTACGCGTGGAGGCGGCCGATGTCAGCGGCAATCCGCTGCCGGGGCGAACGTTCGCCGACGCCGTGCCGGTCATCGGCGATCACCCGGCCGCTCCGGTGCGATGGAAGGAGCAGGACGAGATCGGGCGCGAGGGCGTCATCCTCCGCTTCCGCCTCGACCGCGCGAAGATCTACGCCATCGATTTCGTCTGACCCGCAGCCTGCACGCTTGTAGCACGCACAGAAACAGACCTGTGCGTGCCACCCGGCGAGGCGACTCCGGACGGAGCCTCCCGCCGGCATTGGTTCGAGAAAGGATTCTCGAACCAGCGAAGCCTCCCACCGGCATTGCGGACGGAGCCTCCCGCCGGCATTGGTTCGAGAAAGGATTCTCGAACCAGCGACCTCCCGCCGGCATTGGTTCGAGAAAGGATTCTCGAACCAGCGCGCATCGCTCCGTCGCTCATTCCCTCCGTCGCGGGCACCCGCAGCGTCAGCAGGTCCGCAGCATCTCTTCCCACGTCACGAGCCGGCGCTCGTCGACGGCCTTGCGGACGAGCAGACCGAGCAGCGATGCGTTCCGCCCGTACTCCACAGGGCCGACGGACGGCTTGCCCTCCCGGACGCTGGTGAGGAACGCCTGCAGCGCGAACTCCGTGTCGTCGCCCTGGGGCGCACTCAGCGGCTCGATTTTGTGGTTGGCAACGCTCGATGCGATGTTGTTCCCACCGATTTCCACCGCGCCCTTCGTGCCGATCGCCTTCTGAGCGAACTCGCCGCGGAAGCCGGCCGGGCTCCCCCAACTGTGGGCGTAGTGGACGACGAAGTTGTTGGGATACTCGATGATGGCCGCGTAGTAATCGGTTACGTCGCGCCCGGGGTCCTGGTCCTGGAACATCCCGCGGCGTCCCATGCCGAACGCCCGCAGCGGCGTGGTCCCTGCCACCCAGTTCATGATGTTGTATTCGTGGCAGGCCTGCTCGAGCATCCAGTCGCCCGACTTCTCGCGCTTGCTGAACCAGCCCTTCATGAAGTTGCCGTTGTGGCGGAAGAACCGACCCTCGACGAGTTCGCCGATTTCGCCGCGGTGGACCCGCTCGATTGTCTCGCGGAACCGCGGGCTCGCCATCCATTGGAATCCGACCTGCACGACGACCTTGGGATTCGCCTTCGCGGTCGCAACCACCTGGTCGGCGTCGGCAACGGTCAGAGCCAGCGGCTTTTCGGTGTACACGTGCTTGCCCGCCATGATGCAGGCGTGGGTAATGCGGGCGTGCTCGAAGCAGGGGGTCGCGGTGACGATCGCGTGGATGTCCTTGCGTTCCAGCATCGTCTTGAACGCGTCGGGCCCATCGCCGTACGTGTCGGGTGCCTTGCCCTGTGCCTTGGCGACCGACTCGGCGGCGCGGTCGAGATTCTCCTTCGTGATGTCGCAGACGGCCACGACCTGCTGGCCCTTCTGCTTGAGATAGGTGTTGAGCAAGCCGCCGCCGCGCCCGCCGATGCCGATGAACGCGGTGCGGATCGGTTC
>CAZJTF010000193.1:3590-13545 GCA_964548565.1 uncultured Planctomycetales bacterium
AGGAAAACGTAACCTCATCCAGAGCCCGCGGTCAAACGCCACCGCGGCAGTATGTCTCCCACAGGGCCACGGTTTCGGCCGGGTCAGGCCAGTCGCCTTCGCTCATTTCCATGCCCTTGTGGCGGGGAATGAAGATCAGCGTCTGCTCCACGCCCCGGACGCAGTCGGCCGCCCGTTGCAGGTACGTTTCGACGGGTTCGCCCGGCTCCCGCACCGGCCCGCCGTAGCAGAAGGTCCGGGCACCGGCGAAGCGGGGCAGGAGCGTCGCGAAGTCGTAATGCTGCGGCTCGCCAAAGTTGACGCCGCTGATCTCCGGCGCGTCGAGGTAGAACTGCAACTGGTGCGAGATGTTCCCGCAACTGTGCACCCATCCGCCGCCAAACGGCTCGAGGCATCGGCGCGCGTACGGCAGCGAAACCTCCTGGTATTGCTTCGGCGAGAGCATGATGCTCACGTCGTCCACCACGCGGGCGCCGCCGCCTTCCATGTAGAGAGAGCCGTGGTACCCCGTGGTGAGCGTCTCGCCGATTTCATGCTTGAGTCGCATCGTCAGCCGGATGAACACCTCGCAGATCACGTCCATGAGCTGGCGGTACCAGGACGGATCGTCCTTCATGTCAAAAAAGATGTCCTGCCCGCGCAGCAGGAACGCGATATTCATCGGGCCCTGCAAGTCGGGCATGAACACGTGAATATCGGGGTGATCCTTCAGCGCCTCGCGGGCGATGCGGATAAACTCAATCACCCGCGGGATGACGCCGGTCTCAGCGAGCCGGTCGAGATCCACGTCGAGCAGCTTCTCCTTTGGCGGCTTGGTCTCCACCCAGGGCATGTCGTTTTCCGGTGCGTGCACGGTGCAGCCGAAAACGGTCGCCACTGTGCCGACGCCGAAATTCGGGCGGAAGGAGAGTTGCGCGTCGCCATCACTGCGGGACCAGCCGACCATATCCCAGAGGCTCTCGATCAACATTTTGCGCGGATCGGCATACTGCTCGCCCATCGTGTAGTGGTCGAACTGGTGGTACTCGGGGACGGGTCGGCCGCCCCGGATCTGGTGCTCGCAAAGACGCAGGTGCTGCGGACCCACGCGGTCTGCCACCTGCCGGGATTCGCTGCGACCGAGCAGAATGGGAACGCGGTCGGGCTTTTCTCCGCGCCAGACGGCCGATTGGCGTCGTCGGCCGGCCTCCAGGCGCTTGCGGTCGATGTGAATCAGGTCGAGGAGCTGGTCGATCTCGGGGTACATCATCGCCTCCTGCGGAGGGTGCAAAGTGAGACGGCAGAAGTGAGAAGCCGACCCCGCGATTCGCGAGGAGCGGGGTTTCCTGCTTCCACACCTTCGCACCTCAGCCACCCACTCCCGGCAGCCCTTTCGCACCTCCGCGCTTTGACACCTTCACACTTTCGCGTTTTTCGTACATGCGTACTCTTTCACAAGTGCTTCACGCGGCCGCCGTATTTCTGCCACAGACGCGCGTTGCTGATGCCATAATCCGGCGTGTTGATGCTGCGGATGACCGGAGCGTCCATCCCGTGCTCCAACATCCGGCTGACGGCCGTGGCCAGCATCGCGTGCAGGACGAAACTCAGAAGCACGCCGCTGCTCGGCGCGACGGGGAACGGACAGCCCTCAAATCGCAGCAGTGCGTCACCCATCGGCATAGGCACGTCGATCAGCACTTCATGTGGCATCTCCGACGCGTTTTTCCGCGACGGGTGCCGGCTCGGGTGGTCGGCCGGGATCTGCTTCGCGCACGCGAGCGATGTCAGCAGGATGACCCGCAGCTTGCGGTGAGCGGCCTGGGCGAGGGTCTCGATCGTGAACGCGTTCATCCCATACAGGTTCGCGACAACGAGCGGATCGCCCGGGCCGAGTGGATACATGTCGAGCAGGGCGGAGACAGGCTCGGATCGCTGCTCCTGCGCCGTCACGTAACGCACGCCGCTCTCCATGGGCAGAGCGAAAATGGGGCTCACGTTCGCGAGGCCGCCGGCCCGGAAAAAACCGTCCTCCGCCGCGAGGCGGGAATGGACGCCCGTGCCGATCAGGTGAATAAGACGGTCCTCGGCTGTCGCCTCGACGAGCAGGTCGGCCGCACGGTTGATTGCACCGGCCTGCGTCTCCTCGATCCAGTCCATCAGTTCCTGGAGCTTGCGGCGATAGAGCGTGAGGACGGAGGGTTCTGCCATACGGTTCACTGCTTCCTTTGCGGAGGGCCTGTGCGGCCGCACGTCTTGTACTACTTGCGCTGTCCGAGAAGGCTCTCGACGATGAGCCGCACGATCTCCGGCGAATGATCGCGGGCCGCGGCCGCTACCGCAACCGCGACGATGTCGGATTCGAGACGCTCGCTCCCGATCTGGCGACCGATCTCCTCGAGCGCCCGGGCGACCGTATGCCGGTAGGCCTCGTGGTCCACGATTCGGACACCGTGATAGCCGGTGCGTTCGAGCCACCCGGCGGTGACCGCGAGATAGCCGGCCAGCGCCTCGGCCTGGTCCTGCGGTGTGCCGGATGTCGCGTGCGCGAATCGGAGAGCCCCCGCGTGAATGTCGAGCATCGTGGCGAGGTCGCTCACGATTCGTTCTCGCCAGTCGCCGAGGACGAGCGAGAGGCCGGCGTCGGGCAGATCTCGCGCGATCTCCCGCAGGCGGGCGGCGGCAGGGGTGACTTCATCGGTGTCCGTGGAGGTCAGCAGCTCCCACCCGTGTGCGAGCTCTTCGCCCGCGGGTCCTGCGATCTGCCGCGCCAGGTCCCGCAGCACTTCCGAGCTTTCCGACGCCAGATCCTCGCCCCAGCCGGCGGCCGCAATCGCGGCGATGTTCGGAAGCTGCGCCAGAGGGGTCTGCGCGTTGCCAATCAGGCCGCGCAGCTTGGCGTCTGAGGTGATTCGTGCCGCTTCGAAGACTCCCCGGAAGCGCAGCTCGGTCAGGGGCGCGGACGGCTCTGTCTCAATGAGGTTGTACGGAAAGTAGATGGCCTTCTGGAGCAAATTCAACTCGCGCAGCGCGTCCAGATGGCCCGGCAGGCACGCATGCAGGAGCCACGGCTCGGGCAACCGCTCCTTCATATCGCGCAGCGTGTTCCGCCAGTTCTCCTCCCGCGTACCGGTGCCCCAGCTGTACCACATCCAGTAGATGAGCGGTTGCGGAGGGGAGTGTCGTCCATACTGGTCGATCAGCGCACGATGGCCGCGGAGAATGTTCACGAAATCCGACGAGGGGCTGCCCTTCCATCCCCCGGGGTCGCTGTCGATCACCCAGTACCCGTCGGCGTCCGTCACGGTGCGATAGAGATCGCTGCGGAAGTCGAGAATGCGCTGCAGATTCCCCGGGTCCGCCGGATCCAGTCGCTTATCGAACTCGAAGTACTCGCGCCGGGCTATGGGCACGCCTCGCGCGTCCTCGGTGATGTTGTTGGGGCAACTGCCGATGAACACGCGCATGCCGCGCTCTTCGCGCGCGTAGCGGACGATCTCGACATAGCGCTGCAGGTACGCGGCGTCCTCCGCGCTGAGCGGATGGGGTAGAAGCTCCATCATCGGCCAGATCTGGAGTGTATTGAAGCCGAGGTGCGTCAGCAGATCGATGTACCGCTTCCAGTCCTGCAACTCCCAGGACCGCAGGGCGTACGGACGGTTGTAGGACCAGTGCAGGTGCCCGTACATGCCCCGAATGGCGAAACGCGGCTTGCGCCGGATATGCAGATCCGCCGGGATGCGTGCCGTCTGTCCCCGGATTTCGAGACGCCGGATCAATTCGAGTACGCCAAACTTCAAACCCGAGGAGTCGGCCGCGCGGATATCGATGCGCACGGGTTTCGTCGCACTGATCTCGAGCGAAAACGCCTCCGGGGTGGCCCCATCGCCGTCGAGCCGCGCGACGCCGATGCGGATGAGCGGCTCGCCCGTGGCATATCTGGCGTGACTGGAGGCCTCTATCTGCGGCCGCCGCCCATCGACACGCTCGAGGACACTCTGCAGGTCCTCGACCGCTCTGCGCACCAAGCGTGGCGCGTCAGCCTGGAGCTCAATCCTGCAGCCGGCCAGCGGCAGCATCTCGTTCCGCGTCGCTCCCGCGGTATCCGGCGGGACAGCGGCCAGCACAGCCGCCAGGAGGCAGATCATCGCGTGCCCCCGCTTTCGCGCAGCAGATCATCGATGATTTTGCCGAGCAGGTAGTGCTTGCGATCCGGATACCAGAAGTAGACGTGGCCGCCGTGCTCGAAGAGGCTCGGGTAGGTGCCGATCTGTGTCTGTGCATTCGGACCGTCGGGTCTGCCGCCGTTGTCAGCGAGCAGCTTGGGTGGAGTGAATTCGATCGGCTGGTCCTTGTCATCGATCTCCCGCCCGATCGACAGGAACACGGGTCGGCGGTTCTTGCGGGAGTCCGAGGGACTTCGACCGCCGAACGCGCTGCCGTCGTTGTTGTGGAAGATCAGCACGAATCGTCCATCAGTGAGGCGGTAAAGCGGGGACGAGGCCAGCGGCTGGGCGATCTTCTCGCCGCCCGGCTTGTACCGCAGCGGACGGGGCGTGTCCCACGTGCGCCCGCGATCGGCAGAGAGCGCGAAGTGGATGCAGCCGGTCCGCGTGCGTCCGATGCTGATAAAACGCCCGTCCTTCAACTCCTGGATCGTGGGTTCCTGCATCACGCTGATTTCCGGCTTGTCGGGTCGCGGCACGCGCAGGCCGTGGTCGCCGTCGGGGAGCGTGGTCACCTTCAGCTTCGTTGGATCCTGCTCGGTCAGGATGTTGTCGAACCGGAGAAACCAGATCTCCGAGTCTCGTTCGAACAGTCCGCCCTCGCGCTGGACGGTCTTGCTGGCCCACCGGGTGAAACCGACGATCACCTCGCCGCGCGACGTGACGATCGGCACCTGGTAGACGACCCAGTTCTCCGGCGCGTCCGCTGCGGGGTTGGAGATGGCGGACTTGCGGATGGGCAGCGTGCGGTACCCCTCGGACCACGTCTGCCCGTTGTCGTCGGACCATCGGTACGCGAGAGCGCCGGTGGTATCCTCGCGGGCGTCCACGACACCGACGTTCTGATTCCAGAACAGGTAAATGCGGCGAAGCTTCGGCACCACGACGGGGAATTGCCACGACGCGATCCGCCCGCTCTTCCCGCTCGGATCACCGGCGAGCACCTCGGGTTTCGCCCACGTACGTCCACGATCCGTGCTGCGGCTCATGACCACGTGCTGGTCGGGCTCATTCTCCTCCGTGGCCTGCGTCCAGAATCCGAGGAAGTGGTCCTCGAAAGCCGGCACGACCAGGAAGTGCTGATTGACCGAGTCCGGCGCTTTGGCGGCCGAGGGAATGAACACGATCAGGTCCGGCTGGCTGACCAGCGCGTTCCGCAGATCCACGTCCGCGGGCGCGATCGGCTTCGTCTGGGCGATGCAGGGCAGCGTCAGGAGCAGAACAGGCAGAATGCGTCGTGTCATAGATCCTCCGGTCGACAGAATACGCGTATCATCGCGCCTTCACGTGTCAACGGCAAGCTGCGTTTTCTGTTAACATGAGACAGCCGGTTCCCGCGGCCAGGGCAGTTGCAGAACCTTGGAGACGGAGGCATTTCATGTGGCGCTCGTGTTGCTCGATCCTCACGATGACGGCGGGGATTCTGACGTGGGCCGCCCAGGCGGCCGCAGGCGCCCAACCGCGCAACATTGTCGTCATCCTGATCGACGACATGCGCCACGACGTGATGAGCTGCGCCGGCCATCCGGTGATGAAGACGCCGAATCTGGACGCGCTGGCGGCCTCGGGCGTCCGATTCCGTAATGCATTCGTCACGATCTCCCTCTGCTCGCCGAGCAGGGCGTCCATTCTGACCGGGCTGTACGCGCACCATCACGGGGTGCTGAACAACCGCACGCGGCTGGATCCAACGCTGCCAACGTTCCCCCGCGAGTTACAGCGCGCCGGTTACCAGACGGCCTTCATCGGCAAGTGGCACATGGGCTACGAGACCGACGAGCCGCAGCCCGGCTTTGACCATTGGGCGAGTTTCAAGGGGCAGGGCAGCTACACCCGGAACGAGTTCAACATCAACGGCAGTCGGCACGATATCGAGGGCTACGTGACCGACGTCATCACAGACATGTCCGTCGACTGGGTCAAAACGCATCGCGACAAACCTTTCCTGCTGTACATGTCGCACAAGGCCGTGCATGCGTTCTTCGTGCCGCCGCCGCGGTACCGCGAACTTTATGCGGATGTCACGATCGAGATGCCCGCCTCCAGCCTGTTCACACCCGAAAACTACTACCGTCGTCCCAACTGGGTGCGCGAGCAGCGGGCGAGCCGGCACGGGATCGACGACATGTACAGCAAGGAACTCGATTTCGACACGTTTCTGCGCAGCTACTGGCGGACACTGCAGGGCGTCGACGACAGTGTCGGGCGTTTGCGGAGTGCCCTCAAGGAGGTGGGCATTCTGGAGTCGACATTGATCGTTTTCACAAGCGACAACGGTTTCCTGCAGGGCGAACACGGCCTGATCGACAAACGCTGCATGTACGAGGAATCGATCCGCGTGCCCATGATCATGAGCTGCCCGGAGTTGATCCAGGGGGGACAGGTAAACGACCGGTTGGTGCTCAACATCGACGTTGCTCCGACGGTGGTCGAGGCGGCCGGTCTTCAGCCTCCGGAGCGGATGCAGGGTCGATCGTTCCTGACGCTGCCATCCCGGCCGGATCAGCCGTGGCGCAGGTCTTTTCTGTACGAGTACTTCTGGGAGCCGGACTACCCGGAAACACCGTCGATGCTCGGCGTTCGGACGGAGCGGTACAAGTTCATCGAGTACCAGGGGATCTGGGACCCGAACGAACTCTACGACCTGAAGAAAGACCCGCAGGAACTGCACAACCGGATTTCGACGAGTCGGCGCAAAGTGGTGACGCCCGACCCGGAGTACCGCGAGATCTACGAGGAAGTGCGAGGCGAACTGCGGTCACTGACGGAGAAATACGGCGCGCTGGACCTGCCGAGCTGGAGGAGATGGTGAGCACGCGCCGCCTCAGGGTCGGATCGGGTTGGCCAGCACCCACGGCGGCGGGCAGATCTGGTCAAGGTGCTTCAAGGTGCCAGCGTCGATTGTGTCGCCGCCGGCCGCGACAGCCTCTTGGATCTGTGCCATCGTCTTCACGCCGACAATCACCGACGCGACCGCCGGCTGAGCCAGCGTCCAGGCGAGCGCCAGCCGCGTCATCGAGAGGTTTGCCTTCTGCGCGACCGTCTCGATCGCTTCGAGCTTGTCGAAAAGGGCGGCATCGGTCTTCCAGATCCATTCCGGCTTTTCGGCGGCCCGCGAGCCCTGCGCCGGCGCCATGCCACGGAGGTACTTGCCGGTGAGCAGCCCGCCCTGAAGTGACTGGTAGGGCGTAACCCCCACCGCGTGCTTGCGGCAGCATTCGAGGTCCGGTTGATACTCGCGTCGGAGGAGGCTGAAGGGGATCTGCGAGGAGACAACGCGCGCCTGGTTCCGCCGGTCGGCGATCCAGAGAAACTCGCAGATCTGCCAGGCCGCATGGTTCGAGACGCCGAAATAGCGGACCTTGCCGGCCTGCACCGCGATATCGATGGCCGAGAGCGTCACCTCGAGCGGCGTTTCGCGATCCGGCCAGTGGATGATGTACAGGTCGATGAAATCGGTCTGCAATCGCCGGAGGCTGTGATCCACTTCGCGCAGGATCGTCGTGGCGGAGAGTCCCTTGTCGTTGGGGCCGGGTCCGTTCGGCGAGCCCACTTTCGTCGCCAGGACCACGCGATCGCGTTTTCCACGCAGCGCCCTGCCGGTGATCTCCTCGGCGACGCCTCCCGCGCTTCCGAGCACACGGCGGTACCCCTCGTAGATATTCGCGGTGTCAATGAAACTGATGCCCAGGTCGATGGCACCGTGCACCAGCCGGATCGCGTCTTCTTCGCCGACCGGCGTGCCGAATGTCATGGTCCCCAGGCAGACGGGTGAGACCAGAAGGCCGCTCGAGCCCAGCGGTCGAAACTGCATCGCTCAACTTCTCCTCAGTGATCACACCGCCTGCGCCTCGGCGATCTCCTCGAGTTCCTCGCGCCGCAGTTGCACGAGTTCCTTCTTGTCGACAGGCATGTCGTCTTCAGCCAGCAGGGCATCGCAGCCTTCGATGAACATGCGGACCGCGCCGGTGGATTTCCACACGCGGGCCTCGGGCGGACGCGTTCGGACGGTTTTGAGGAAGCCCTCGAACTCGCCGAAGTAGCTGCCGTAGATGTGGAAGGAATCGGCGATGTGGATGTAGTCGCCCACCTGCACATCCAGACGCTCGGCCATCGACGCCTGCAGCTCCACGAAGGCATACATGTTCATGAAGGCGGCCTTGTACGCGTCGTTGGAACGCATGTGGACGTTCATGTTGAGCCGGTCATTCTCGATCCGGAACCAGAGACGCTGGAGGCAGGCGGGGTCGCTGATCCCGAGGTCCTCCCATGCCTTCCACGTTACGGCCTGCGCTCGCCGCGTGTATGGGCACTCCTTGAGCATCCGGACGCATTCCTCGATCTGGTCGATCACGCGTCCCGTGTCCCACGGCGGGTCATATTCAAACAGGCGCTCGTGGTAGGTGTACTCCCATTTGCCGGCCTGCGGGTTGATCCAGTGGTCGTGCACGCCGTACATCACCTCGGCGCGGTACTTTTCGAGGTCGTCGAGCCCTCCGGGAAACGCGCGATGGATCCGCGGCTCGCAGAGCGGCTCGGTGACGTGGATCATCGCAGTCACGTCGCGGCTGTTGGGGTCCTGCGGGCGGTCGTACTGCGTGGGGAAACTCTCGCCCTGCTCCCAGCAGGCAGTAACCGCCTTCTCCCAGGCCATAGGGAGCGTGCGCTCGATAATGTGAATGCTCTTCATTGCTGCGTGCCTCCGGATGTGCGCGTCCCTGCGACCGCCGGCAGGCGACCGCGATGCGGAGGCATTATATCGAAACTTGCCGCCCGACAGGCGTCCAGCGCACCGGTGTATGCAGGTCGCCTGTGAGTTTTGGCAAATTCACAGGTCGCTCATCCGCCCGATCCGGACGCGGCGGAACGGAGGCGCCGACCCACCTCGCGGAGCGTTTTCTCATCGTCAGCCGGGATGGAGCCGTCGCCGAGCGGCCCGGTATTGAGCAGGAGGTTGGCATTCCTGCCGCGGGCATCCTCCAGCATCTTCATCACGGCGTCGGCATCGGCGTGCTTGCCGTTGTCCGCCTTGTTGTACCCCCATGCGTGGGGTTGGAGCGTATTGCAGATCTCGACCGGCTTTCCCTTGTTTTTCTCGCGGATCTTCTTGACCAGTTCGCCTTCGCCGACCTGGATGTCTGCCTTGCGCTCGGGCGCGATGAAATCCTCGTCCCCGCTGGCTCCCTGCTTGAAGGAGATGAGGCACTGCGGCTGAAGCTTGCGGATCAGGCCGTAGGTCTCCTCGATCGGGAACAGGTCGGGCCGGGCGAGATAGCCCTTGAGCGGGTCGAGCCAGATACCAGCCAGCGGGCCGTACTGCGTGAGGAGCTCTCGCAACTGGGCGTGCGTGAAGTCGATGTACTTGCGGATGTCCTCGTCCTTGCGCCAGAGATATGTCGGCTCTGGCTTCTCGTACTGCGGGCGGGCGGCTTTCCAGCCGACCTCTGGCGGGTAGAAGTACGGATGCTTCCAGTCGAGGGCGTACGAGTAGTAGAGGAAGAGGCCGAGCCCCTTCTTGCGGCACGCCTCGGCGAGTTCGCCGACCAGGTCGCGCTTTGCGGGCGAATTCACGCTGTTGAAATTCGTCTGCTCCGTCCGAAACAGGCAGAAGCTGTCGTGGTGTCGCGAGGTGATGTTCACGTACTTCATGCCGGCCGCCAGCACGAGGTCCGTGATACGGTCCGCATCGAACTTCTCCGCCGTGAAGCGATCCCTGAGGGCCGCGTACTCCGCGACGGGGATCTTCTCGA
>CAZJTF010000194.1:0-13494 GCA_964548565.1 uncultured Planctomycetales bacterium
GCCCAGTTGCGCGACCGCGTCGTGCAGGAGGCGTTCACCCGCGGGCTCATGACGCTCGGCTGCGGTGAGACCGCCATCCGGCTGTGTCCGCCGCTGTGCATCACGGAAAAGGAGATGCAGGTCGGGCTGGGCATCCTCGAGGAGTCGATTGTGGCCGCTGTGTCCGGTGTGGTGACGCCAAAGGGGGCGGCCTGAGTCTGTCACGGCAAGGGCGTCCTGAAGAACGCGTAAAGGAGAACCGACCGATGTCTGCCGAACACGTGTTGAACGCACTGCTGGAACGTCTCTGGGCGATCTACACGCAGCGCGTCGAGTATGCCCGCCGCTACGTGGAGCTCGTGCAGTCGAAGGGCGGGCGCGTCGTGAACGATCACATCGCGTTTCGCACGTTCAACACGCGGACTGGTTCGCAGCCCGCGGGGATTGCCGCGATCGAGCGCGTCTTTCTTCCGCTGGGCTACAAGGCGGTCGGCAGCTACACCTTTCAGCAGACGCACCTCCATGCACGCCACTACGAGCACGCGAACCCGCTCGCACCGAAGATCTTCATCTCGCAGCTCGAGGTGGATGACCTGCCTTCCGATGGGGCGTCGCAGCTGCGGGAGGCGGTCGGCGGGGCACGGGACCGTCTGGCGGGGGGGCCGCTCGAACTCCTCCGGGCTGCCAGCACGCTGCGGGAGGCAGAGGCCTCGTCGCTCGTCGATCACCTCGTCGACTTCTTTACGGCGCTGCCCTGGCCGGCTCCGAGGGCATCTCTCGTGCGTGAGATCAACACGGTCAGCCAGTACGCGGCGTGGACGCTGCTGCACGGCAACAACGTGAATCATTTCACCGCGTACATCAACGAACAGAACGTGGCCGAGTGGCCGGATATCGAAGCGACCATCGCGGGGCTCCGCCAGGCCGGCGTCCCGCTCAAGAACGAGATCGAAGGCGAGCGCGGCAGCAAGCTCCGCCAGACCGCTACGCAGGCCGTTGACGTGGATTGCCCGGTCGTGGACGAGCATGGGGGCCCGACGACACTCCGCTGGGCCTACGCGTATTACGAGCTGGCCGAGCGCGGCGATGTCACCGACGAAGCGGGGGCGCGACGGCGCTTCCAGGGCTTCCTCGGGCCGCAGGCGGCGCAGCTGTTTGAGATGACGCGAAGATAGCAGCGAACAGAGAACAGGGACGACGAACAGCGAACAAGGGAAAGCCCCGGGGAGTTCTTACTGTGCTGCGCGCTCGTATCTTCCCTCCAGTTCGTGCTTGCCGCTGCCGACCTCGCGCGATGTGCCGTCCGGCGCTTTGAGTACAGCCCGCACGCCGTCCGGTACCTCCGCCCGCAGTGTGAACTTGCCGTTTTCGACGGTCCACCGGCTGGCGATTCGTCCCGCGGGGCTGTTGAACGTCACCTCGGCGTGGCTGAGCGGCCCCGGGGCTGGGGCGATGAGCACACGCTTCCAGCCCACGTCGCCGGGCTGCTGGCGGATCCCACCGACGTAGCCGTAGAACCACTCCATCACGTGGCCGAGCATGCAGTGGTTGTGCGACTGGTAGCCGTCGTTCATCGCGTCCCAGGTCTCCGGCATGGCGGTGAGGCCCTTTTTGAGGATCCCGCCGTAGCTGCCCAGCCCGTCGCGTGAATACACGCGGTGCAGCACGTCCGATCGTCCCGCCTCCGCCAGCGCGCGGATGAAGAACACGTGGCCGATGTCGCCCGGCGTCTGCTGCCAGCCGCGTTTCGCGAGATCCACGAGCACCGCGTCGAGCACCGCCGCCTTGTCCGGCTCCGGCACCAGTCCGGCCGCGAGTGCGATGGTGTGGGCACACTGCGGGGAGTCTTTGTGCGTGAATGTTTTGGTCGCCGGGTTGTAGAAGGCCTTCAGGAACGCCGCCGCCGTCGCTTCGCGAAGCGTGCGGTAGCGTGCGACATCCTCCGGCTTGCCGAGCACGCCTGCTGCCCCGATCACCGCGTCGATGCACATCACCTGCACGGCCGTCGCGGTGAGGGTGGTCGGCGTGAACCGGCTTGGCCCCGGAGGCTGCCCGTGGCCGTAGTCGTACCAGTCGCCCAGCCCGCCGCGGGCGATGCCGTCCTTCGACTCGGACGCCACGAAGTCTACGAAGCGCCGCATGCAGTCGTAGTTGTCGCGCAGGATCTGCGGATCGCCGTACCACGTGTAGTGCTGCCACGGCAGCAAGGCACCGGCCGCTCCCCACTCAATGGTCCAGTGAAAGGCGTCCGGGAAGCGTGTGGCCGCGTACGGGGGCGCGACCGTCAGAATTCGCCCGGACGGCTCCTGCGACTCGCGGATGTCGCGCACGATCTTCGTGAACCAGGCGCGGCAGTCATACCGGTAGCTGAACGTCGGGACGAGCAGGTACGCACACTCGAGCCACCCCAGCTTTTCGCGATGGGGGCAGTCCGTCAGCACGTAGGACATGTTCGACCGCATGGCCCAGTCGATCAGGCGGTGGATGTCGTTATAACGGTACGCCTCGTCGGATGCCTGGAACGTGCCTGTACGCGGGAGATCCGTGTGGACGTGCGCGACCTCCATCCCGCTGACAACCGGCAAGCCGTCCGGGTTCGGCTGGCCCGCCGGCACGGCTCCTTTGAGCTCGACGGCCTGGAAGCCGTTGTAGTGGAACAGCCACTGGTGCCGCTCGGGCCCGCCGCCCTTCAGCGTGTAGCGGAAGAGCACCGGGTCTCCCCACTTCGGCTTCATAAACCGGCCATCTTCGGTGCGGTATTCGGAAGGCTGCGCCGTAAAGCTTTGCCCCGCTTTACCCTCTACTGTAAATCGCAGGACGCCCGATGCGTTCTGGCCGAAGAACACGTGATAGACGCCCGGCTCAGACTGCGTGATCTGCTGGGAGGGGAGCTGCGCCACTTCGCGGAGGGGCGGCCAGAACTGCTTCTCGAGACGCCCGCGTGGCGCCTCCGCCCGCACGGCCGGTTTCCAGTTGGCGTGGTCGAAGCCGGGCGAATCCCATCTCGCCTGCTCGAGCCGCGCGTCATAATCCTCGCCGGCGTAGACGTGGCTGAACGTGACCGGCCCGGGCGATGTTTTCCACGTCTCGTCCGATACGATCCGCGTGCGCGTGCCGCCGGGCGCTTCGAATTCCGCCTCGACCCACAGCAGGAACGGGGTCCCGTAGTCGGTCTCGACGCCGCCCTTGTGGTAACGGCCCTTCGGGGCGGGGGGGCAGTGCCAGAACGAATTGCCGAGCATCACGCCGATCGCATTGCCCCCGAGCTGTACGCACGGGCCGAGGTCGATTTCCTCGAAGTAGATCGTGCGGTCGTACTGTGACCACGCCTGGTGGATTGCCGTCCGCCCGCCGGGGTCCTGACCGTTGACACGCAGTTGGAAGTGCCCGAGCCCTGCGATGCGAATGACCGCCCGTGCCGGCGTTTCGGCGAGTGTGAACTCCGTCCGCAGGAGCGGGCAGTCGATACCGGGCGCGGTGATCCACCGCGCCTCCTGTCCCCGTGCCGTGCCTGCCGCGGTTGCCGCAATCATCATCCAGCTGAGGTGTCGACGCATGCGCTGTCCTTTCCATGAGACACCGCGCATCTTACCCGGTCCGCTGAATGCCGCGTAGCGACCGAAGAAGCGCCGCAGCCACCTTCAGCGGTGATGCCGCGGCATGCCTTGTCCCGAACGCCTGAGTGGGGGTAAGCTCTCCGGCGGGCCAGAATATCGCAACATCTAAACGGGAGAGGGCAGGATATGCCGGTCAAACCGATTCCGGATGGTTATCACAGTGTCACGCCGTACCTGATGGCGACAGATGCCAGGCAGATCGTCGTCTTCCTGAAGGAGGTGTTCGGGGCGGTCGAGGGCCACCGCATGAGTTTTCCGGATGGGCGCATCATGCACACCGATGTGCGGATCGGCGACTCGCTCCTCATGCTCAGCGACGTGTGCGCGGGCGGGCAGTCGACGGCCGCGGGGCTGTACGTGTACGTCCCGGACGTGGACGCGACGTACAAGAAAGCGCTGGCGGCCGGCGCGACCTCGATCATGGAACCGATGAACGCCTTCTACGGCGATCGCAGCGGCGGGGTGCGTGATCCGCAGGGCAACATGTGGTGGATAGGAACGCACATCGAGGACGTTCCTCCGGACGAACTCGCCCGGCGTGGCGAGGTGGCGATGAAGCAAATGGCGGGAAAGTGAGGCTTCTCGCGGGACGCGCGCCGGCATTGCTTACTGGTTGGGTTCCCGCGGAGGAAGTGAGCTCTACCCGTGCGCGCGGAATTAACCGCCGGTCGATTGCTGACTCAGGATGAGAATGCCGAGCAACGGGCCGACCAGCAGGAGGAACAGCGCCAGTCCCGCGCCACTCCACAGAAGTGCGCCGACGACCAGCATGCCAATCCCGATCGCCAGCGCGATTCCGCCGGCGATCGGATCGGTGACCACGATATTGTCGAAGATGCCGGAGCCGTCGCCATTGTCCGTGCCGTTATCGGTGCCGTTGTCCGTCCCGCCATCCGTCCCGTCGGAGCCGCCGTCATCCGGTGTGTTGACCGTGGTGATCGTCATCCCCGGTCCTACGGCGATGGTCGGCTGGAACGTGGAGAAGATGGCGGCACGGTAGACGCTGGCGGTGGTCGTGTCCTGGACGGCCGCGGCGAAAGTGCCCTCGATCGTCGGCGTCGCCAGGCGTCCCGTTGCCAGCACCTGTTTCTCGGACAGGGCGATGCCCAGCACGGGCTGCACGCCCGGGGTGGCGTTCTGGGAACCCGTGATCTGCACGATGTCCTGCAGGATGCCGGGCAGCAGGAGACTCTGGCTGGGGGTTCCGGGGGACTGCAGGACCGAGAACACGTTCCCGATCGTCGTCTCGAACGTCACCGGGCTCTGCGGGACCCGCAGGTCGGTGTGGATGTCGACGCTGAAGAACGCGAGGCCGCTGGTTTCCGGGTTGTTCGCGTCTTCCGGCGTGATGGTGACCGTCAGGACGTAGGGGACTTCCTCGCCCGGCGCAACCGTGACCTCCTGTCCGGTGCCGTCCAGCAGTTCGAGATCAAACGTGGCGGTGGCGCCCATCAAATGGACGGGCAGGCACAGAGCAGCAAGAGAAACCAGCGTCGCGCGGCACATGTGAGATGCTCCAGCTGATCCGGCTCCCCCCCCCCCGATGTCCCGATCCGCCTCCGACATGCGTCGTGCAGCGGCGGATTTCCCCAGCCGCGGTCCATCCTACCGCTTTGCGGAGTCGGTTGAAATGACAAAGTGAGACACTGCCTGCGCAGATACGGGGGCACCGCAGCGCATGTGCCCGCTGCCCGCGCAAAACAAGGTCGTGACCCGGCAAGGTCCCAGTACAAACCAGATATTTCGGCCGGCGGGGTTTACCGCCTTCGGGCTATAGCAGTTCCGCGATCTGGACGGCGTTGAGGGCCGCGCCTTTCCGGAGCTGGTCGCCGCTGACGAACATGTCGATGCCGCGTCCGTCCGGCTGGCTGATGTCCTGCCGGATGCGTCCGACGAACACGTCGTCCTGGTCGCTCGACTCGAGCGGCATCGGGAAATGGTTCTTGTCGCGGTCATCCACGACCTTGACGCCCGGCGCGCTCCGCAGGATCTCGCGGACCTCGTTTTCCGTAATCGGCTTCGAGAACGTGATGTTGATGCTCTCGGAGTGGGCCCGCAGGACCGGCACGCGCACGCAGGTCGCGGTGACCTGGATCCGGTCGGTGTGGAACATCTTGCGGGTCTCCTTCACCATCTTCATCTCTTCCTCGTTGTAGCCGTTCTCGCTCACCTTCGAGTTGTGGCTGAAGAGGTTGAAGGCGATCTGGTGCGGGAGGACCTTCGGGGTGATGGTCTTGCCGTCGAGGACGTCGCGGGCCTGCTCCTGCAGCTCGACCATCGCCTGGTAGCCGGCGCCGCTGGCCGCCTGGTAGGTGCTGACCACGACCCGCTCGATCGGGTTTGCCCTGTGGAGCGGGAACACCGGGACCACCATGATGATGGTCGAACAGTTGGGGTTGGCGATGATGTTCTTGTGCTTTTTCGCGTCCTCGGGATTGACCTCGGGGACAACGAGCGGCACGGAGGGGTCCATTCGGAAGGCGGACGAATTATCGACAACAACGCAGCCGGCGGCGGCCGCGATGGGGGCGAACTTCTTGGAGATCGAGCCGCCGGCGGAGAACAGCGCCAGATCGACGCCCTTGAAGCTGTCCTCCTTGAGCTCATGGATCGTGTGGGGCTTGCCGTTGAACGTCAGCGTCTTGCCGGCGGAACGCGCGGATGCGAGAAACGTGATCTTCTCAAAGGGGAACTTCCGCTGTTCGAGAACGCGGATGAACTCCTGGCCTACCGCACCGGTGGCGCCGACGACGGCGACATGCCCACTCATGATCAGTCTGCTCCTTCGCGCAGGGAGAGTCGTTTGCCCGATTCACCCGACTGGTGCAGGGAAACGCTGCCTGAGGTCGAGGTGATATAGTATAACATTTTCCTGATCCGGGCAATCCCGCGGCCGGGCCGTCGGGCGGGGGCCCGCGAGGGAGGATCCGCGTATGCCGGAACTGGTCCGTCTGAGCCTGTCCATCGAGAAGCCGTTGTTTGACGAGCTCGAGAAGCTGGTTCGCCGCAGCGGCTACACAAACCGCAGCGAATTCGTGCGGGACATGATCCGCGACCGTCTCGTGCAGCGGGAGTGGGAGGGGGATCGCGAGGTGCTGGGCACGATCACGCTGATTTACGACCACCACGCCCGGCGCCTGAGCGAGAAACTGATCGACCTGCAGCACGACCACCACCGCGAAGTCCTGGTGACGACACACGTGCACCTGAGTCACGACCTGTGCGCCGAGGTCATCCTGGTGCGTGCCAAGGCCTCCCACGTCCGTAAACTGGCCGACACCCTGGCCGGCCAGAAGGGCGTTTACCACGCCGAACTCTCCACCAGCAGCACGGGGCGGTCCCTGCACTGACGCGACGCCATGGCGAACATCGAAAAGTTCAAACGGTAAAGCGGCGAAAGGTCCACCGCTGGTACGCGATTTCTTTCTCGCACCATCTTCGCTGGTTCAGACTCCTCATGCTGGTTCTGGGATTCTTCCTTGAGCCGCCGCTGCGGAATCCTGTCGCTCGGCGCGCATCGCCGAAAGCTCCAATGAACGCGGATGGACGCCAGTACCTCGGAATGGGCTGCTGCCTCTCCCACGTGTAGCGGTGTGCATCGGTATTGACTTCCGGGCGTCCCCCGGGGCGTACCGCCGGGGTGCGCGGCGCGCAGATATTACGCAATCAGTACCCGTAATACTTGACACGGGGTGGCCGGCCCATAGGATCACCATCGTATTACGAATGGCGCATCCGTAATATCGAAGCGCGACTCAGGACATCGAGGGAGAGAGACATGCGACGCGTGCATCCTGCAGGATTCGTGATTGCCGTTGCCGGCCTGACTGCGAGCTCTGCGGCGGCGGAGCCGGACTGGGTTTCCATTGCGCTCACACCGCACGCGGCGTACCAGGCGGTGGACGCCTCCGGGGCCGGCACATTTCCCGTTTCAACGAGCGGCCCGATTCGCCTGCGCGGCGTGCTGCTCAATGACCCCGCAAACATGCTCGATCCGTCGCCCGGCGCCGCCGGCTTCCTGGGAGGGCAGTGGCAGGTGACGATTCAGGCGACGGAGCCGGGCGACTCCGGCGGCACCACACTTTTCATGGGACAGTACGTCGGCAAAGTGATGGGCAATCATCCGGGCGGCAGCTACACGAACGCCCAGTGGAGTGCCGAACTGCTCCGCCTCAATCACGACCCGGCCACCGGCCGCCAGTTCCGCGCGGGCGATCTCGTGGAGGTGCGGGCCCGCGCTCCAGGCCTGTTTTTCAGCGGTAAGACCAATATCAACGAGCAGCACAGCATCGATCCGGCCGCCGATTTCGACGTGCACCTCGTCGAGGCGGGTTACGGCCTGCCGGCGCCCGAAGTCGTGGAACTTGCCGCGCTGAAGGACAGATCGAACCAGTCCCTCTTCGCGCCGGACCGGCTGAGCGGGCCCGAGCGCTACCAGGGCACCCTTGTGCGGCTGAACGGCGTGCGGTTCGCGGACACGAGCGGATGGGGCCCGGGGGCGCATCTCGCGGCGATGGACAATGGGGGACGCAGTATCGACGTGCTGCTCGGCCGGGGCGCGGGTTTCAGCATCTATGGCCCGCCCGTCGGCGAGACGGGCACGGGTCGCATCGACATCATCGGCATCCTGGACCAGGAGGATACGAACGGCGCCGACGGCTGGCGGGACGGGTACCGCATCTGGGTCATGGATTACGCCGGCAGCGCAGTAGTCGTACCGGAGCCCGCTACGTGCGCGCTTCTTGCCGCGGCGGGCGGCTTCTTCACCCGGAGGAGACGGAATTGACGCGTGGTTTGCGGGCGGATGCGAGGCCGCGGGGGTCGTTCCGGCAACGCGGGGGAGGCGTACGGCGGCCCCGCGGCTTCACTTTGATCGAAGGACTCGTCGTGGCGGCGGTGCTCGCGCTGCTCCTGGCTATTCTGTCGCCGGCTCTGCACGCGGCCCGGATGCGATCGCGGCTGGTACGCGTCCACTCGGACCTCCGCCAGATCACACTCGCTCTGGACGCGTATGTGCTGAACAACGGCGACAAACTGCCCCCGACGCGCTGCGCCTGCGGAACGCTCGTCAATCACCAGCTTCCGGTGGAACTCGCCCATCAGCGATACCTGCCGAAATGCCCCTCCAAGATTCCGCAGGCGCATTTCGAGGACTTCTTGAACCCGGGCTCGACCTACAAGTACGTCGCACCGGGCCCCATCTACTTCAACGGCGCACTCTTCGACGCTCCGGACAAGCCATTCCAGCCGCGGTCGAAGGTCTGGGTCCCCGACGACTTTCCGCGTTCGGAGCGTCTCACGGGGCGGTGGTATCACAGCTTCCCGGACGAGCCACCCAGTCCGGTGCGATACGCGGTCTGGAGCATGGGGCCGGATCCCCGCTCGGTAAAGTTCCCGCGGATCGAGGGGTCCGACCACGTCGACGACTGGAAAATGCCGGTGCCACGCCGCTACTGGATGCTGCGCACGGGCGACACCGGCGTGATCACCCACATCCGAACGCGGACCGGCCTGATGGTCCGCAGCCCTTGAGGAGACGGCATCGTGAGCAGACACGCAGCGTGGACGATCCTGGCGGCCTGGATGATGATCGGGGGGATGGCCTGCTCGGCCGGTCGTCCAGTCGAGGTGCAGCGGACGGGCGACGACGGGCATGACCACCACACGGGAGGCCCCGGCATGCTCCAGATGTACGAGCCCCAGCCCTCGGACGCTGCCTGGGTGCGTCGCCTGGGCGAATTTCACGGCCACCTGGGCCCGTGGGTGATCATCGGCCACATGATCGGCGCGGATGCGCGGCAGCGCCTGCAGACCCGCGGCTATTGGGACATCGAGGTGGTCTGCTGGATGCCGCTGGAGCGTCAGAAGCAGCCGTGGTCGTGCATTCTCGATGGCCTGCAGGTGGCCACGGGCGCCACGCTCGGCAAGCAGAACATCCGCTTCGCCGATTCCGCGGAGGTTCTCTGCGAGGGCTGGCCCGTGGTGGATATCATGACTCGCCCCACGCCGGATCATCCGGCCACCGGCCTGTCTTACCGCCCGAGCGAGAGCCTCAGTGCATTGATGGCCGGCATGTCCCCCGACCGCCTCGAATCGCTCTCCCGCGAGATCGCGTCCCGGCGACCAGCCGAGCTGTTCCTTGTGCGTGAGATGCCGTTGGAGCGTACGTGTACCCGCTGACACAGCGGCGGCAAAACAGCACGACTGCATCCCTGACGCAGCGGCATCTTTGTCACCGCCAGGCTATGATCCCTGCTGCAGTGGCCAGGCGTTCAGGAGCGATCTTGTGAGCGGATTCTTCGTTACGGGTACCGACACAGGGGTCGGCAAGACGGTCATCGCGGGTGCGCTGGCGTTGCTCCTTCGCCAGGCTGGCCGCCAGGTGGGGGTGTTCAAGCCCGTGGCCAGCGGCTGCCGGCGCGACATCCGCCTGGGCCTCATCAGCGAGGACGCGGAGTTCCTCGCCCACTGTGCCGACGCCCGCGAGGACCTCGCGACGATCAACCCTGTACGTTACGTGGGCGAACTTGCTCCCATGGTGGCGGCCGAACGCTCGCACCACCCGATTGACTGGGCGGCGATCGAAACATCCTGGCAGGCGATCCGGAAGTCCGCCGATGCCCTCGTGGTGGAAGGAGCAGGGGGGCTGCTGGTCCCGATCGATGCCGATACCAGCGTGGCGGATCTCGCCCGGCGCTTCCAGCTCCCACTGGTCATCGTCGCGCGGCCGGGCCTGGGCACGATCAACCACACGCTGCTGACGATCGAGGCCGCCCGCGCCCGGCAGTTGGCGATTGCCGCCGTCGTGATCAACGGGTACCGTCCGGGGTCGGCGACGCTCGCCGAAGAGACGAACCCGGAGGTGATCGCCCGGCTCGCGCGAATGCGGATTCCAATCATCGTGCCGTTTGATGCGTCCACGGACATTCGCCAGGGCACGGTGGGCGAGTCGGTGCTCTTCCCCCTCCGTGAGCTGGTGCGTGGAACAGGCTGAGAAGGGCGCTCGTCTGGCCCGGCGGGACATGATGGGTTCCGGCGCTCGCGATGACAGAGACGACGAACAGGTGGAGGTCAGGCATGAATCGGCGTGAATTCCTCAGGGCAGGGGCTGCAGGATCGGTGGCAACAGCGTTCAGCGGCTATGTCGCGCAGGCCGCCGAGCAGAAAACGCTCCGCGTGGGCCTGATCGGCTGCGGATGGTACGGCAAGTCCGATCTGATGCGCCTGATCCAGGTGGCACCCGTCGAAGTCATCTGCGTCTGCGATCCTGACCGCAAGATGCTCGAAGAAGCGGTGGAACTTGTGGCCGCGCGACAGGCTTCGAAGAAAAAGCCGCGGACTTATGGCGACTTCCGCGAGATGCTGAAAGAGAAGGACCTCGACGTCGTGCTCGTCGGCACGCCCGACCACTGGCACGCGCTCCCGACGATCGCCGCCATCGAGGCGGGGGCCGACGTTTACGTGCAGAAGCCGATCAGCGTCGATGTGGCCGAGGGGATGGCCATGCTGGCGGCCGCCCGGAAGCACAATCGCGTGGTCCAGGTCGGTACGCAGCGCCGCAGTACGCCTCACCTGGTCGAGTGCCGTCGCAAGGTCCTCGACGCCGGCCTGCTCGGGACGATCGGGCACGTCGAGATGTGCTGCTACTATCGTTCCGGCCGCGGAAAGTCGACCACGCAGCCGGTGCCTGACCACCTCGACTACGAGATGTGGACGGGCCCGGCGCCGATGCGCCCGTACGACGGCCTGCCGCACCGGCGCTGGCGACAGTTCATCGAATACGGCAATGGCATTATCGGCGACATGGGCATCCACATGTTCGACACGGTGCGGTGGATGCTCGGCCTTGGCTGGCCGCGCAGCATCTCGTCCATCGGCGGGATCCACGTGCACAAGGAGGGCAGCTCGAACACGAGCGACACGCAGGTCGCCACGTTCAAGTATGACGACGTCAGCGTGGTCTGGAGCCACCGCACGTGGGGGAGCGCGCCTGATCCAAAATACCCGTGGGCCCTGATCATCCACGGCGAAAAGGGCACCCTGAAGGCGAGCGTTCGGAAGTACGACTTCTATCCCGTTGGCAAGGACGAGCCCACAGTCAGCGGCCAGGTCATCGAGGAACGCGAGCAGTATCCCGAGGACGTCACCGAGAAGGACATTGAACTCTTCGCTGCGCCCGCGACCCGCGCCCACATGAAGGACTTCGTGGCGGCCATCGCGCGGCGGAGCCGTCCCGTTGCGGACATCGAGGAGGGCTTCATTTCGAGTTCGTGCTGCATCCTGGCCAACATGTCGATGAAACTCGGCCGCTCACTGGCGTTCGACCCGCAGAAGGGGCAGATCCCCGGGGATGCTGAAGCGAACCGGCTCTTGGCGCGGCCGTACCGCGGCGGATGGGCACATCCTTGAAGTTCGAAGTGAGAAGGGCGAAGTGAGAAGTGAAGAGGGAGCGGCGGTGGTTCCTTGCGCCTTCTGCGCTTTGCTCTGCCGGGGAAAGCAGGGAGCAGGTGAACGGCCGCCACAGGGGTGGCCGCTACGGGCGCGCTTCTCGCGTCTCACTTCGCACCTCTCACTTCCAGCATCATGGGTTTCGCGCGAAATAATCCCAGACCATATAGACTTTGCGCTCGTTCTCGTTCAGTCCCGTGTATTCCATCGGCCGAACGGGCTTCAAGCCCGCCGCGTGGATCCTTCCGCCCGGGTCAATGACCCGCTTCGCGTGAAAATCGCCGAACAGCACGTTGTAGCCCTTGAGGTGGTACCCTTCGTAGATCTTGTGGTCGCCTTCCCACTCGGAGGCGAAGTAGCCGTCCGACACCAGCGCGTGCACCGCGTGCCTGCCGCGTGACTCCTTTGGAAACGGGCCCAGGAACGAGGGATCGGGGTCTTTCGGCTCCGTGAGGTACACCCAGTAGGGGTACTCGGCGGAATCCGGCGTGTTGCCATATCGAACCACCTCCTGCGGGTACATGTCGCTGCCGGCGTCGCGCGGCGACCGGGACGGCAGCGCGGGCAGGGCGTATCCATACGATGTGAACGGCGAGCCCGGAAAATCGTGCGAGTTGTAGTGCTGCGGATCTCTGCGCCGCCAGTGCTGGTAGCGCTGCAGAAGGACCGCCTCCCCGTTCGGTCCGCTCTTGTCCACCGCCTTGTTGTTGGGGCAGTAGAACAGGCCCGTCGTCCTGCCCACGTATTTGGGGTAGAGCAGGCCGATATTGGTCTGGACCCAGTCCTCCCATGTCGGGTCTACCCGCGTAAAACCGAGGTAATACTTGCCCTCCATGAGGGTGAAACGGAAGGACCCGGCCCACGGCAGGATGCCACGGTTGTCAGCCGAATACGCGGACAGCCCGGCTCCCTGCTGCTTGAGATTCGAGAGACACACCGCCGCTCGGGACTGCTCCCGGCTCCGGGCCAGCGACGGCAGCAGCACCGCGACCAGCACGGCAATGATCGAGACAACCACCAGCACCTCGATCAGCGTAAACGCGGCATGTACGCGGAAATGACCTCGCGCCGGGAGTTCGCCTGCGGTCATGCCGACGATTGATCGCATGGAGCTCCTCCGTCGCGTCTTCACGCGTACTCGTCGTGTATGCAGGCCGCGCCTGCGGTGCTGGACCGGTCTTCCTGCCCACCCTCTGCCAGTGTCGGAGATGTCTCGCTGATGATACCGCCCAGCCAGTCACGGTCAAACCGTCCAGCATCCGCTGGCTTGTGCGCCTGCACGGCGCCTTCGGTGAAATCGCCGACCGACGGCGGTATTGTGGAGGTGCGACTTCGCGTAAACGAGGGAGACGTATGTCAGGTGTGATGATCAGTGTGCTCCTGTCGCTGGCGGGTATTTGCGTGTGCATGGGCGGGGCGGCATCACGCCCGCCAACAGCTTCCACGCGGC
>CAZJTF010000195.1:0-13415 GCA_964548565.1 uncultured Planctomycetales bacterium
ACTGAGAGTGCGCCTCCGGCCCCTCCCCGGAGGCCGCGACCCCACAGGCGCCCATTATCCAGTTCACCGTGCAGACTGGCAAGCATATTTCGCGCGAAGAAGACGTTTGGATTTCACGATGCGAAGACCGCGCGTGGCGGCCGTGGGCGCGTCTCTCCCCGGACGTATGGGGCACACCGCTGGTCGAATCGCGCGGTGCCGGAGATAATGCTGCTGATTGCAGCAGACGTGATTAATTCCTGCGACACTGCTATCTGTAAAGGGAGAATACTGATGGCACTCACCCCTTCGACCATGCTGCCGCTCGGGACCGCGGCTCCCGACTTCCGGCTGCCCGACACGAGCGGCAAGATCGTTTCGCTGTCTGATTTTGAGAATGCGCCCGCTCTGCTCGTGATCTTCATGTGCAATCACTGCCCGTATGTGAAACACGTTCGTGACGGCCTCGCACGGCTCGCGAAGGAGTACCAGGCGCGCGGCGTGGCAGTCGTGGGGATTAATGCGAACGACGTGGAAAAATACCCCGACGACAGCCCGGAGCGCATGCGGGAGGAGGTTCGAGCCGCGGGGTACACGTTCCCCTATCTGTACGACGCGACACAGGAGGTCGCGAAGGCGTACCGCGCGGCCTGCACGCCGGATTTCTTCGTGTTCGACCGCCAGCAGCGCCTCGTATACCGCGGCCAGATGGATGACAGCCGCCCGAACAGCGGCAAACCCGTCACTGGGTCGGACCTGCGGGCCGCGCTCGACGCGGTGCTGGAGGGGCGGCCGATTCCGGCAGACCAGAAGCCGAGCATCGGATGCAACATCAAGTGGAAGCCGGGCAACGAGCCTGGCTACTTCCACGTGAAGGCTTGAGCAGCGAAGCGAGGCCAGGTCGTGTCGCGGCAGTCGCTGTGGGCCTCTCAGCGCACCTGGAAGAGCGTGTTGTCAGCAGGTCCGCACCAGCCGACACGGGCGGCCTCAAGCATCGGGCGAACCTTGGCAATTGCGTGCCGCGTGAAGCCGAATCGTGGTGAGCTGACGTGCCCGTCCATCCAGGCGACGTTCGCCATGTCGGCGTGCCGGAAGTGAAGCGAAGGCGAACCGGAAGGCTGGGAGGGGACGCCCGGCTGATCCTGCAGCAGCGGCGGCTCGGTAAACGAGTATTCGATCAGCCAGTTCGCGCCGCGCGGACCGACCTGGAGGCACGCCGTATCGGCAAAACCGATTGTCGACGCGGGGTGCGCGAGGTCGGTCGTCTGTGCGGTGGTCAGCGCGGCTTTGGGCGACGAACCGTACAGGTCATAGCGACCCCCTACATAGAGGTGGTTGTACCCATAGCCGCCGGTGCCCGCCTCGAAGGCATTTCTCGCGCCGTCCGAAACAAACTCGCGGAATGCGGGACACTCTTTGAGCCGCGCCTCCCGGCCGAAGTGGCGTGCGAGCGGACTGCGGGCGGGCTCGAAGCGATTCATCGCCGGATCCGTCGCAACGCCGGGCGACTTGCGGACGCCGTGCCATCGGCGCGTGCCGCCGAAGCCGGTGAACACGTCCGGCGCGGCGGGGACGAAGTAGTCGCGGTGATCCGCGGCGTAACTGAGGTTCGCGATGCCCAATTGGCGGACGTTTGAGCCGCAGAGGCTCGCGCGGGCCGAACTCCTCGCCTTGAGCAGCGAGGGCAGAAGAATGGCCAGCAGCAATGCCAGGATTGCGACCGCGGCGAGCACTTCCACGAGCGTGAACGCGGTGCGCGCGGTACGCGACTGCAGCAGTCCGAGCGACGTGCGGGACGGGCGCTGGTCGAGCGGATGACGTGTCACCATGGCTCGCCCTCGCAGTCTGCGTCCGCGGGAATCGCCGGCCCGCTGGTTTCAGCGCAGCGGCGGAACGCTTCGAAGTCGCTCCAGCCGATGCCGCCGTCGCCATCCCGGTCCAGGCAGCGGCATGTGAGGGCTGAAGGAACTCCGCGGCACGCCTGGAAGGTCCCGAAGTCATCCTGATCCACGTCGTGATCGCCGTCGAAGTCGGCGAACGGGGTGTGGCAATCCCGCAGGTCAGGCAGCACGATCAGGCCGTCGACCTCCGTGGTGATCGGCCCGGCACCCGCGGGATGCGTGTCGCCCGTCCGCACATCGGTGATGCGAACCAGGTCGACCCGCGGCTGGGAAACGAATTGCGGCTGACCATCGACCAAAAGCGGAACGCCCGGGGCCTCCTGCCGGACAGCGCGGGTCAGATCGACCCCCGTCCCGCCGAGCCCTTCGATCTCGAATGTCGCCGGGTCGTCCAGCACCACGTCGGCCAGCTGGTTTGTCGCGAGGATCATGGCGAGCTGCGCACCACGGGCCGGGACTGCGTCGGCAAAGCCGTCAAAGAGGGATGCGGAGGTTCCCACATCGCCGCTGGCAACGAACTCGGCGCCGATCACGGTCGGGCCGATCAACTGCGCGGGCAAAAAGTCGCGCGGGACCGGTTCCATACGGACGGAATCGTAGAAGATGCGAGGAAGCACAAGGAACCACTCGATCGGACTGCCGTTCTCGTCCGCCTGTGCTACCTCGATGAAGCCCTGCTCATTGAAGCGCCCCAACTCCAGCTCCGGCGTGATCGCCATGAAGCCCTGCAGCGTGTTGCCCCACACGAGGAAGTCGTACCCCCGAGGGTTCGCGGGGGATGGCGGCTGATTCCGCACGGGCCGATTGAATCGCAGGGTGATCGAGCCGCCCTGCCCGAGTGAAACGACCGTCGGCCGGAGCGTTTCGGGGTCGTCGTTGAGAGGTGTGGTCGGTGTGTGGCCAGTGGATGGCGGACCGATGGCCACCGAGGGATCGGTGTAGCCGGGCTGCGCGCCCGCGCCCTGCACATACGAGACCAGCACGTCGGCGAAACGCAGCAACGGTTCGCAGCGCGCGCTGGTCGCGCCGGCACCGAGCGCCAGCGATGCAAGCAATGCAGGCCAGGCGCGTGGGCGACGTCGCGACCACTCCGCCGGCAGGTTGTGCTCCGCGGCGAAGGTCATCGGCCACGCCTCCCGCCGATCCGGCACCCGAGCAGCATGCCGATACCCGCGAGCGCCAGCATCGAGGGCTCCGGCACGAGCGAGAGGCCATAGATATCGCCATTGGCACTGATCCAGAGCGTTTGATCGGACGAACGATACGCCAGGCTGCCGCCACCGTCCGTGTCGTTCGTGTAGAGCAGGCGGGCGACGCTGGCCGCGTAATCGTCCCCGTTTGACGTCACATCCAGGAGCAGCCCCGCGCCCACGACCCGACTGGCCCAGACCGCATCCGGGCGGTCAAAGACGTACCCGCTCATGCCGATGATGATGTCGCCATTTGCATCAAACAGCAGATCGGAGATGTAGGAGCTGACGTACCCTCCCTCGGGTACATACGGCTGGAAGAGTGGAGTAACCGCAGTCTTGAGCGCGGTGCCGGCGATGAGCCTGTCGGCGGCGCTTCCCGGGAGGCCAGTCGTCTGACCATCCGCGGCGGCCTGCGCGACTTCGGCGGACGTGAGGCGGTACAGATCGTTTGGCGCGCCCGGCACCAATCCCGAGAAGCCACCGAGGCTGAAGACAACCGCCCCTCCACTGTCGGCCGCCACCAGCCCGCTGGCGGTTCCGGTGTCGATGACAAGATTCAGACCCGTGATCGTGCCGCCTGACTGCTCAAGAAGATACACACCGCTCGAGCCGTCGCCGACGAGACCGGTAGCCGCTCCAGCTGCCGCGGTCAGGAAGAAGTTGCCGGCCCCCTGCGCAAAATCGTAGTTGCCGGGTACGTTCCATTCGGTGCAAGCCCCCCCCGCGAGCGGCGTGAGAAAAACACGCCCGGGGAACAACTGGCCTGCCGGGACGCTGCCCGTCTGGCCGGAGAGCACGAAGGTTCCATCTGTGGCGACTGCAGCGCCGCCGAACGTCAAGCCCGTCGCAAACGCCGGCTGGGTGTAGAACGCGGGGCCGACCGGGCCAGTGTCCAGGGCAATCCTGTGAAGATCCAGTGTCGAACTGTAGCGTGCGACCACGAGGGAACTGTCGGAGACGAAATCGATTCCGGCGACGCCTGCGCCGCTGATGTGGGACCGGAGATGCGTTCCCGGTCGGGCGACCAGGGCAGCCCCGGCCTCGTTCGCCGCCCACATCGCACCGAACACCGCGAGTACCTGCAAACCGCCTCTCATCGCGCCCATGCAACCTTTCCTTTCCGGCCACCTCGGGCCAAGAAAAAACCCGGCGCCCTCGGGGAGAGTCACCGGGTGTGGTTGCCTGAACGCAAACGGGATCCGCGAACAGAAACGGATCCCGGGCAGCAATCGGTCGCCCATGCCCGGGGCACCTGACAAGAACAACACGACTGCAGGCAGGTCTTCTGGCTTACGGATGTCGGGCAAGCCCGAATCCGGCCACGCCTTCTCATCCGCGTGAGGCGACATTCGTCGCGCGGCGGACAATGGCATCCTGTGGCCGGTCTCATCCGATTACAGCGGCGGGTCCGCGGTGGCTTTTCACCACACTTCCCTCTTGATTCCGCAGAGGCGGAAGCCGGCAATCGCGCACGTATTCAGTTGTCGGGATCGGACTATACACTATCCGGAGCCGAAAGCAAGAGGCTGACGGCGTCGGACAGTCTCGCCCGGGACGCTGCTCAGGCGCAGGCCGGGATTTCGGCGGTAGCGGCCCAGAACTCGGCCAGGCCGCGCACCTTGCGGGTGAATTCGCTGAATTCGAGCGGCTTGGTCACGAATGCATTGGCCCCGCAGCTGTACGCGCGGTTGATATCCTCCTGGCGATCCGAGGTCGTCAGCACGACGACCGGAATCGACCGCGTGGAGGGGTCCGCCTTCAGTGCGCAGAGCACCTCGAGACCGTCGACACGGCCAAGCCGCAGATCGAGGAAGATGACGTCGATCTGCGGCATGCCGAGGCGATCGTTGAACTGTCCCCGGCCGTAGATAAAGTCCAGAGCCTCGTCACCGTCGGTTACGTGGTGCAGCCGGGTCGGGTACTTGGAGTCTTTGAGGGCGATTGCCACCATTTTGGCATGAGCGGGATTGTCTTCCACCAGCAGAGCGGTAATTCCTTTGGGCATTGTCAGTTTCCCCGAATTCCTGGAACTCTCCAATGCGACACCTGCGCCGGGGTGTCCGCCTTCCGTGGCTCTGACGCACACGTGCGCAAACACGCGGACGTCATCGCTGACTGCTTGCGGTTGGATATATGGGAGGCCGGCCAGCAGGGTGACGGCAGAATCGTTCATGCCGCAGGTGGCCAGCGAGCCCGCATTCTAGTGGAACGGGAATCAGAATCAAGCCCTGACACGACGAAAAACTTGCATCACAGCTCCGGCTCGTCGATCGTATGGCTCGATTCAACATCCATGAGGTGACCCGTGTCCAGTCAGCTCCTGATCGCAGCGTGTCTGGGACTCGCAGCCAGCCCGCTTCCTCCTGTTGCAGATCGCCCACCACTCAATACACCCTGGATGCCCGACCGGCTGCACGCATTTGTCTGGCGGAACTGGGAACTTGTGGAACCGGCACGCATGGCGCTGACTGTCGGCTGCCCCGTTGAAACGATCCGTGGTATCGGCGCGGAGATGGGATTAGCGGAACCGCCACCGCCCGGTGAGTTGCATCCGGAGCGCAGCTACATCACGGTGATCCGGCGCAACTGGCACCTGCTGCCGTATGAACAGCTGCTGCGGTTGCTCGACTGGGATACGCAGCGGCTCGCGGAAACGCTGCGCGAGGATGACTTTCTTTCGCACAAGCTGGGCGGCTTCAAACCGAGTGTTCCGCCGCTGACAGCGGATGTGGACCCGGCATCCCGGGAGGCATGCCGGCGAGTTCGCGCCATCGTGGAACGGGAGTTCGGCACCGGGGCGCCGGGAGCCGATCAACCGGTCGAACCGCGATTTCACTTCCTTGAGCGGTTCTCGAAAGATGTGGGGGCTCCTCCGCCCACGGGTCAGTCCTCCCTGGGAATGCGGCTCGTGTACTCGTACGCCGCGGTCTACGGCGATCCGCTGTCCAATCCGTCACTCGATCCCTACCCGGACGGACTGCTGCGCGAACTCGCGATGCGAGGAGTGAACGCCGTCTGGCTGCACAGCACGCTGCGCAGCATGGCGCCCTCGAAGCAATTCCCCGAATTCGGCGAGGGCTGCGAAAAGCGGCTCGCCACGTTGCGAAACCTCGTCGAGCGCGCCCGGCGGCATGGCGTCCGCATTTACCTGTACGTGAATGAACCCCGGGCGATGCCGTCGGAGTTCTTCGCCCGGCGCGAGGGTATGCGCGGCGTGTCGGGCGGCGGGTTCACTGCGATGTGCACCTCGACCGCTGAAGTGCGCGAGTGGCTGCGCGACGCACTGCATCATGTCTTTTCGGAGGTTCCGCATCTCGGCGGCGTCTTCACCATCACCGCTTCGGAGAATCTCACAAGCTGCGCTTCGCACGGGCAGTGGAAGAACTGCCCCCGGTGCTCGAAACGCAGTGCGGCGGAGATCATCGCTGAGGTCAACACCGTCATCGCGGACGGCGTCCATGCGGGCAACGCGGCCGCGGACGTCGTCGTCTGGGACTGGGGCTGGCACGACGCGTGGGTTGCCGATGCGATTGCCGGGTTGCCGAAGTCGGTCGCCCTCATGTCTGTGAGCGAGTGGGACCTGCCGCTCAACCGCGGCGGAGTTCCCGTCAATGTCGGGGAGTACTCCCTCTCCGCCGTGGGACCCGGCCCGCGCGCCACCAGGCACTGGGCTATCGCCCGGCAGCACGGGTTGCGGACCGTCGCGAACATCAAGGTGAACAGCACCTGGGAAATGTCGGCGGTCCCGTGGCTGCCCGTCGGGGATCTTGTCGCTCGCCACGTCCACCGGCTGTCTTCGAGCGGCGTCTCGGGTTACATGCTGAGCTGGACCCTCGGCGGCTATCCGTCGCGGAATCTTGAACTCGCGCAGGCGGTGATGCAATCGCCGGGAGAACCGCTCGAGGGCGTCATCGATCGAGCCGCGCGGGCGATGTACGGACCGGCAGCGGCGGACGTCCGTCGCGCCTGGACAGCGTTCAGTGAAGGGTTTGAGAACTATCCCTACAACGGTGCGCTGCTCTATAACGGCCCGCAGCACTGGGGCCCCGCCAACCCGCTCTTCCTCGAACCGACGGGGTACAAATCCTCGATGGTGGGATTCCCGTACGATGATCTCGACGGCTGGCGCGGACCGTATCCGCCGGAGAAGCTGGCGGAGCAGTTCGACAAGATCGTTGCCGGATGGGAGCGCGGGCTCGAACACCTGCGGAAGGCGATGGCCTCGGCCGAACCGAGGCAGCGGGAGATGCTGGCGGAAGACCTGCGTATCGCAGAGGCGGCACAGCTGCACTTCCGCAGCGTCGTCAACCAGACACGGTTCCTCATCGCGCGCAATCGCCTTCTCGCCGCAGGGACGTCGCCCTCCGACACCACGATGAGCATCGCAGACATGCGTGCCCGGGCAGAAGACGAGATCCGCCTGGCGCGGCGCCTGTTCGATCTTACACGGCAGGATTCACGTATCGGATTCGAGGCGTCCAATCACTACTACTACGTGCCGCTGGATCTTGTGGAGAAAGTCGTGAACTGCCGGGACGTGATTGACCGGCTGGAGTCACGCACAATGCGGCCGGCGCGCCCTTGATCACGGAATGATGAACGCCGACGGCTGGATCTGTCGGGCACGCGGCAGTGCGGCGACGGCGTCCGCAAACAGGGCGTACCGCCCCGCCATCACAACCCACATCGCGCCGCCGGCCCGGGGCAGGTTCTCCTGCACGGCATCGAGACCACGGGCACGGAAGTTCGAAACGGACGCGGCGGCCGCATCGGCATTCGTGAAGACGGCAAGTTGGATCGAAAAGTACTCGTGCCGCCAGGCGGCCATCCGTCTCGCCTCTGTCGCGATCGGGCGATCCCGGAAGCGGTTGAGGATGCGCGCAAACTGGAAGGACGCCTCTTTCCATCGGCCGGCGCGCTGGAGGGCAACGCCAGCGTCGTAGAGGATCTGATCGGTCGGAGGCTGGTCTGGCAGGTGATTCACACTGGCAGCGTAGAGGTCCGCGGCCCGACCCCACTCGCTGTTCTGGAACGCGATCGTGCCCAGCGAGGCCCTGGCCCGCGCGGTCAGCTCGTCGCGCTGCGACTGGTCGACGGCGTTTTCGAAGTCAGAAATGGCCGGGCGGACCTGCCCCATCTTCATGCGGCACAGGCCCCGCAGGTAGTAAGCCTCGGCAACTTCCGGGGCACTGCCGTAGTCGCGAATCAGCCGATCCAGACGCACAACGGCGGCCGGGACCTCGCCCCGGCTGTACTGCTCGGAGGCCTCCCGGAGCGACTGGCGCTCGGCAGGACCCATTATCGTGCAACCGGACAGGATGAGGGGAATCAGGGGAGCGGCGGTGCGACACGTTCGGCGGTTCAGGACGCTTGGACCCGGCATGTGTGGAACGACCTCCTGTCGCCACAGGTCTGAAAAAGAAGCCCTGGCGGTCCGTGGACGCATCTTACCCGGGCCGTTAGCATGACGGTTTTCACATAACTTGTCGAGTACGCAGGGCCCGATTCATGATTATCGAGACGCTCCTCGATACCGCGGCGCGGTATCCCGATCGCGTGGCTGCGCGAGATCCGTTCCGCACCCTGACGTACGCGCGGTTGACGGTGGCGGCGCGCGTCTTCCGGCACATCGTCCTGCAACAAACGCAGCAGCAGAACGTCGGTGTGATGCTGCCCTCCTCCTGTGGCAGCCTGGCCGCGCTGCTCGGCGTCCTGTGGTCGGGACGTTCCGCAGTCCCGCTCAACTTCCTGCTGCAGCCCCGCGAATTGGCCGCGATCTGCGGCGATGCCGGCCTCGACCTGGTGATCAGCACGCAGCACTTTCGAACGGTGCTCGAACAACTGCCGGTGCGGGCGCTGTATGTGGAAGAACTCGGGTTGCGGTGGCGATTCGTTCGCGAGCGGTTGAGCCGCACCCCCGAGCCGCCGAAGGTCTCGCCGGCTGACGTGGCAACCATCGTTTACACCTCGGGAACCACCGGGCTGCCAAAGGGCGTCTGCCTCACGCACGACAACTTCGAATACGATTCGCTCGCGTCCATCCGGCATCTGCGGATCGAGCCGAACCAGGGGCTGCTGGGAGTCATTCCCGCATTCCACGTGTTCGGACTGACCGTCTTATACTTCATGCCCATTTACCTCCAGGGCAGCGTAGATTACCTGCCTCGCTTTCTGCCGCAGGCCACGTACGAAGCGATGACGAAGCCGCATATCGGCGTCTTTATGGCGGTGCCGAGCATGTTCTCCGCCATTGCCCGCCTCAAGCACATCGAGGCGGCACGTCTCAAACACATCGCGCTCACCGTCAGCGGCGGAGAAGGTCTGCCGCGCCGCGTCTATAACGCCTTTCGTGAACGGACCGGATTGACGCTCCACGAGGGCTACGGGTTGACGGAGACATCCCCGGTCATCTCCGTGGACCTGCCGTGGGCGCACCGTGTCGGGACGGTCGGCCCGCCACTCGAGGGTGTCTCGATCGAAGTCCGTGACGAAGAAGGACAGCCGCTTCCCCCCGGCGAGGAGGGCGAACTGAACGTCCGCGGACGGCTCATCATGAAGGGCTACTACAACAAGCCCGAGGACACCGCGGCCGTGATCGACCGCAACGGCTGGTTCCGGACAGGAGACATCGTGCGAGTGGATCCGGATCAGTACATCCGGATCACCGGGCGCGCCAAAGACATCATTATCGTCGGAGGCGAGAACGTCGCCCCGCGAGAGGTCGAGAACGTGCTTGAACAGCACCCGGCCGTCGCGGAATCGGCCGTCGTGGGTCGTCCGGACGCCAACCGCGGCGAGGTCGTCGTCGGTTACGTTGTCCTCAACGAGGGTGAGAGCGTGACGAGCACGGAGCTCCGCGAGTTCTGCCGGGAGCGGCTCGGGGGCTACAAGGTTCCGCGGGAGATCTACGTCCGGACGAGCCTCCCCCACGGACCGACCGGGAAGATTCTGAAGAACGAGCTCAAAGCCATGGCAGAGCCCCAGCCGTCGATGTGATTACCCGGCCACGCGGGTTCCGGCACGTCCGCCAGGACTTTGGTTCGTGCGCGCGTGGCTTTCCCCCATCCGGCAGCCCCCTCCTATAATGCGAGGTGCCCCGACCCGGCACTGCGTGGCGCCTGCCACGTCCATCACGGGGAGACCGGATGCGTTTTCGTTACGCGGAATGGAATGGGGAAGAGTTCCAGAGCCAGGAGCACCTGAAGCTCTTCGACCGCCTCATGGAGTTCGTGCTCGATTACGGCGACGAAGCCATGGAGGCGCTCGAAGACCTGGAAGCAAACGAGGAGCAGCGCGAACTGCTCCAGAAGCTGATCGACGACGGCCTGCTCGAGAAGGCGGGCGCGCGCTGGCGGCTGACGCCCCGTGCGGTCAACGCCATGCAGCGCAAGGCGCTGATGGAGGTATTCGCGCGGCTGCGCAAAGGCACGCGCGACGGGCACCAGACCCCGGAGACCGGCCAGGGCGGCGAGCGGATCGAAGGCACGCGCCCCTACCAGTTCGGCGACCCCGTGAGCGAGCTGGCACTCGGACCGACGCTTTCCAACACGCTCAAGCGCCGCGGACCGGGCCTTCCGCTCAGGGTCGCGGAGGAAGATTTCGAGTTGTATCACTCGGAACACTCCTCGAACTGCAGCACGGTGATTCTGATCGACATGTCAGGGTCGATGGCGCGGTACCACCGCTTCTACCACGCCAAGAAATGCGCCATGGCGATGCACGCGCTCATCCGCCAGCGGTTTCCGCAGGACACGGTCGACCTGGTCGGCTTCTACTCGGCGGCGGAAGTCATTCCCGAACACAAGCTCCCGTTGCTCATGCCCAAACCGGTCAGCATCTACGATTACCAGGTTCGGATGCGTGTCGCCCTGAGCCAGAAGGACAAGGCGCCGCAGCACTTCACCAACCTGCAGATGGGGCTGATGCTGGCGCGACGGATCCTGATGCGGCGCGGCGGCGACAATCGCCAGATCTTCATCATCACCGACGGCCAGCCGACCGCGCATCTCCAGGGCGACTACCTGCACCTGATTTACCCCCCGTCGAACGTGACGACGACCACGACACTGCGGGAGGCGCTGCAGATTGCTCGCCAGGGGATTCGCATCAGCACGTTCGCGCTCACCGAGGACTACGAATACCTCGATTGGGTGGGCTTCGTTGACCAGCTCACACGCCTGACCCGGAGCGTCGCCTTCTACTGTGCGGGAGGGGACCTCTCCAGCTGCATCATGGAGTCGTACCTGTCCGGGCGGCGGCGGAAAACGTACATCAGCTGACCGCTGGGCTCCCCGGCGACGGGGGGATATAATAGGCGGTTGTATTCACGTCGGGCCATTGCATGACCGAGGCCTTTCCCAAACAGGACCTGATCGCGACGATGCGCTGTGAAGGCGGCGCACTCCTTCCCTGCAAGCTGGATTGGCCGATCCGGACGATCTGCTACTGGGGCGGGCATCCGGGCGACAGCCGGCCGCCGGACATGCCGATCTGGCGGGACGCCTGGGGCGTGGGCTGGCAGAAGGAGTCACCGGATCCGAGCCTGATGCCCTACCCCATCGAGCACCCGCTGCACGACGGGCTGGAGAACGTCGGACGGATCACGCCACCGGATGCGAGCGACGGCCGGCTGTTCGCCGACCTGGTGCACCTCCGGCATCCGGAGGATCAGCTGCTGGTCGCAGAGCATCCCTTCTCGATATACGAACGGGCGTGGCTGCTTGCCGGAATGCAGAACCTCCTGACCTGCATGGCCGACGCACCGGACCTCGTGGATCGGCTGTTCGCGATGATCGGTGATTTCGAGGAGCAGATCGCGCGGCACTACGTGCGCCTGCGGGTTGAGGCGGCATGGATTTCCGACGATTACGGTATGAGCTCGGCGCTCATGTTCTCGCCCGCCATGTGGAGGCGATTCGTGCGTCCCCACTTGGAGCGGCTCGTCTCGGTGTACCACGAGGCGGGGGCGCTCGTCATTCTCCACAGCTGCGGTAACATCTCGGCGCTGATCGACGACTTCCTCGAGGTCGGGATTGATGTCCTCGATCCCCTCCAGCCGAACTGCAATCGGCTGGATTTCATCCGCGACCGGACCGCGGGGCGAATCTGCCTGTGCGGCGGTATCGAGTCTTCCATCCTGCTGGCGGGAGACACCGCCACAACGATCGCAGAGACGCACCGCCGGGTCGCGCTGCTCGGCGAAAGCGGCGGCTATATCGTCGGCCCCGATGACGACTGGGATTATCCGGTCGCCACGCACGATGCAATGCTGAGTGCGGTGGAACACTACCGCAACTCAAACCGGCGCCAGCGCTGATGCGCGGCGCAGGAGAGCGGCCATGACCTGCCTGTCCAGACGATCGCATCGCACGGTGCGCGCCGGAGCGGCGGCCGTCTCCACATTCTCCACGGATTTCGACCCCCGAGACATCCTCTCGGCATGCAGATTCCAGACTGGAGGTGCAGAATGCAGCTCGTGACGCAGTTCTCGGTATTCCTGGTGAACAAGCCCGGCATCCTCGCGCAGGTCAGCCGGCAACTGGCCCAGGCCAAGATCAACATCGTTGCCATGACGATGATGGACTCGAGCGAGCACGGGGTCCTGCGGCTCGTTTCGACGGATCCGGAGCGGCTGCGCGCGGCCTTGAACACGCTCAACCTTCCAACGACCGAGACCGACGTGCTGCTCATCGACATGTCGAACCGTCCCGGCGCTCTCGCGGACGTCTGTGGACGTCTCGCCGAGGCCCACGTCAACATCAGCTACGCCTACTGCACGACGGGCGTCCAGGGAGGAAAGACCAAAGGTGTCTTCAAGGTGGCGGATACCGCCAAGGCGATGAAGGTTCTCAAGGGCCCCGTCCATCGCCGCGAGAACCACCAGAAGCTGCGCCGGCCGATGATGATGCGGTGAGCCGCGGCAATAGATCGCCTCGCGGCGCAGCCGTCATCAGTATCGCGGCGAGAGCACCGGTCCCTCGTCGCTCAGCAGGACGCACAGCACCGGATCGGCAAGAACCTCCGTGATGGTGCGGCGGGCGCCGTCCACGATCATCGATTGCCGCACCAGGCGGATCCCGTGACTGTAATCCATGTAGGTGCTCTTATGGCCGAGGTAGAGCGGCTGGATGGGCAGACCATTCAGCCGGTGCCAGCCGTAGATCGCGACCTTGTTGGGCCTGGTCACCAGTTGGGGTGTGATCACCACGTCCTTTTTGGTACCGGCGACCAGCGTGCCCAGAGGTTTGCCCGCCGGAATCCGCTGCGCCTCGATGAACGTGTTGCTCTGGCCGAACACATCCACGGACTCGATGTTGTAGACCCTTGGGCTGAAGGGGTGGGG
>CAZJTF010000196.1:0-13258 GCA_964548565.1 uncultured Planctomycetales bacterium
CGGAACGCCCGCCGAGCGCGTGCAGTGGGCAGACAGCCTGATCCGCAGCTTCGGCGCGGGAATCTACGAGGAACTGGTGTTCCGGCTGATCTGCATCACGCTGCTGGTGCTGATCTTCATCGACACGCTGCGTCTCCCGCGCACGCCGGCCGCCGTCTTTATCATGATTGGCTCGGCCGTGCTGTTCGCCGCGCAGCATCACCCGCCCCTGGGCGCGGAGCCGTTCAGCACGCAGAATTTCCTGTTCCGGGCGGCAGCCGGGCTGTACCTTGCCGGGCTGTTCGTGTTTCGGGGTTTTGGGATCGCGGCGGGGTGCCACGCTTTCTACAACGTCATCGTGGTGACGATTGCCGCGGTGTGAGTCGCGGGAGGCGAAGGAAACGCAGCAACAATGGCGCGGATCCGTATCACCGGTATTGTCCAGCAGGCGAACCAGTTCCGGCAGATTCTCAGCGCGCCGTTGACTATCGCGCAGCGCGACGCGGCGGCCGCCGAACTGGCCCATTCGCTCCGACAGATTGACACGATTCTCAAGGAACACGGGAACTCGGTATCGCACCTTCCGCCGCAGTCCCGGCGGGCGTACGAATTCCTGCGGAGCATCGACTGGAGCCGTGTTCCGATCACCAACGAGGCGGTCGCGTCCGGTCCGCACGCCGAATCGGTTTCTTACCGCGGGCTTTCCGCGTTTCTGGAACGCGTTCTGGACAACGCGGCGGTCAGCGTCTGGAAGGGCGAGGCCAAACCCGGGGCCATCCACACCGTGATCGCCCGCACCCGCGACCGGCTCGAGCGCTCCATGACAGACGACGGGCTCTCGAGCGTACACCTGACGCCCCAGACCCGCAGCATCGTCGGCTGGTTCCGGTATTTCTCCGAGGCGGACGCGCTCGGGCGCTATCTCGAGGCGGTCCACGTGGCGCAGCGGCAGTTTGAGGCCACGGCGGCCGGCGCGCTGAAATGGCGCTGTCCGCTGGTTGTCCATTTCCGCCCGAGCAGCCACCTGTATCGCTGGAGCATCCTCAGCGACGGCACACGGATCGTGCTCAATACGCCCTCGCTGGCTCTGGAAGCCGAGATATTCCGGCTGATGGGTCGGCAGATGGCGGGTGACCGCAGTGTGCGGGCCGCGATTTCGCAGGCGGTCAGTTCGGACGAGTTCCAGTCGCTGCACGTCGAGCTCGAGGCGGCCGAGGGAGTCGTCGATCGCACGCGTGGGATGGCCTACGATCTTGCCGAGGTGTTTGACCGCGTCAACCGCGAGCACCTGGGCGGGGTGATTGAGCGACCGCACCTGACGTGGAACCGCACGCTGACCGGGCGGAAGTTCGGGCATTACGACTTCCTGCGCGACCTGGTGATGATCAGCGCGACGCTGGACAGCCCGAAGGTTCCATCATTCGTGGTCGACCACGTGATGCACCACGAACTGCTGCACAAGAAGCACGGGTGCGAGTGGCGGGGCGCGCGCCGGCATGCGCACACGGCGGAGTTCCGCGCGGAGGAACGCACGTTTCCGCGGTATGCGGACGCGAACGCATTCCTGCAGAAGCTCCGGTGAGTTTCAGCCGGCGGGAACGCGGCGTTACGAGATGGCTTCGAGCAGTTCCGTCATCTCGGCGGCGGCGTGCCCGTCTCCCGTCTGATTCGCCACCGCGATTCCGTGGCGGAGCGCCTGGACGGCGTCCTCTGTCCTGCCCATTCCGAGGAGGGTGCGTCCGCGCTGAAAGTAGGCGGGGATGTAGTTCGGGTCGAGGTCGGTCACCTTACAGAACTGCGCGACGGCCTCATCGTGCCGCTCGAGCTTCACGAGCTCCATGGCTTTTGCGAAATTCAGGAATGCATCCTGCGGCTCCTTCGCAAGCATGCTTTCGATCTGGGCGAGTCGTGACATCGGTTCTCCGGCAGTTTCTGGACGCGGCGGCCCTGTCGCGTGGACTCTACCGGCTCGATCGTGGGGAAGTCAACGCGGCAGCTTGATGGCAAACCGCGCGTCAGGATTCGTCCGGAATCGGCGGGAAAGTACAATCAGTTTCCGTGGTGAACCACGGCGGAGCACTTTGCGATCATGAGCGATCACGGACTACTCTTTTCGGGCCGCCTCGGCCGGCGGGCGTTTCTCAGGAACGGTTCGCTGGCCCTGGCAGCGGCGGCGAGCCTCAATCCGACGGCGGTCGAGCCGCTCCTGGCGGCCGGGCCATCCGGGGACGTCCTGCGCGTGGGGCTCGTTACGGATCTGCACTATGCGGACAAGCCGGCGGCGAAAACGCGGTACTACCGCGAGACGCTCGACAAGCTGGCCGAAGCGGGAGAGCGGTTTCGCCGCGACGAGGTGGCGTTTGTCGTCGAGCTCGGCGATTTCATCGATGCCGCCGACGCTGTGGAGGACGAGCGGGCCTATCTCCGGCGGATCCAGCGTGATTTTGCGTCGATCTGCGCGAACCGGTACTACGTTCTGGGCAACCACTGCGTGGAGACGCTTACGAAGCAGGAATTCCTGGGCGAAGTGGGGCAGGAGCGAGCCCACTATTCATTCGACAGGGGCGGGTTTCATTTCGCTGTGCTCGATGCGTGCTTTCGAAAGGATGGCGAACCGTATGGGCGCAGGAACTCACATTGGACGGATGCGAACATCCCGGGCGAACAGCTCGAGTGGCTCGAAGCGGACCTGAAGGCGACCAGCCGCAAGGTCATCGTGTTCATGCACCAGCGCCTGGACGTCAGCAACGATCACGCCGTGCGGAACGCGCCGGACGTGCGACGGATACTCGAGGACTCGGGCAAAACACTGGCGGTTTTCCAGGGTCACAGCCACAAGAACGACTATCGCGAGGTCGGCGGGATCCACTACTGCACGCTTGTCGCGATGGTGGAAGGCTCCGGCGCCGAGAACAGCGGGTACGCGGTGATGGACCTGCATGGTGACGGCACGATCATTGTCAGAGGTCACCGACAGCAGAAGGACTATCACTGGGGCAGCAGGGCCTCGCGACCAACCCGTGCGTAAGGCGCCGGCAGGGGCAGCAGCCGGGCGTTCCGCGGTCAATCGGCGCACGCCGGATCACCGGGGAGGTTTTCGCCCCGGAGGCAGCGCTGTACGACGGCAAAGTCGTCCATATCCACGTCGCCATCCAGATCCGGGTCGCTCCCCATGCACTCCGGCAGAGCGGGAACGCCCGCGCGCGTCGCGCAGCCGGTGAAGACGCCTGTATCTGCGAGGTCGACGTCGCCGTCGTGATCGAGATCGCCGGGAACTGTCGGCGGGCAGCCTGTCGCGTCCACGGGAACGCCGGGGATTGTTGCGGGACACGTATCACAGGCATCGCCGACGCTGTCGCCATCCGCGTCGCCCTGGTCGGCGTTGCCGGCGCCCGGGCAGTTGTCGCAGAGGTCACCGACCCCATCCGCGTCGCCGTCGGCCTGGTCAGGGTTTGGCGCGAACCTGCAGTTGTCGTCGCAGCCGATGACGGCGCCGCCCGTGCAGCGGTTGTCACCGGCAATGCCTGATTCTTCGCCATCGTCGAAGATCGTGTCACCATCGAGATCCGGATCGCACGGATCGCCGATTCCATCGTCGTCTGCGTCGTGCTGATCGGTGTTGGCCGTCATCGGGCAGTTGTCCGCGCAGTTCGGGAGGTGATCAAGGTCGTCATCCACTGCGCAATCGGTGATCTGAATACCGAACGAGGTGATGCTGCCCCAATACGGCGTGGCGGGAGCACCATAAAAGCAGGTGACATCCGGATAGTCCGGAGGGATGGGGCCGCTGCCGTCAAATCCGCCCACGCCGGCCACTTTCACAGCGTACTGAGGGTACGAGGAGAAGTGGCCGGCGCCCTCGATCCAAAACGATGAGTCCAGCCAATCGGGCTGACCGGCGACCATCCGCACGACCATTGTCTGAACGTACGACTCGATCGCGATCGCATCACTACCGTTGCATCCATCTTGTGGACCGGCGGCGACCAACGTGCCTGTCGGCTGCCCGGCGTAGCTTACACGCCAGGTGATCTCTCCGTTGCCCTCCGGATCAACAGTGTTGCCGATCTCTTCAACGCTGCTGGTTCCAAGACCGCTCAGATCCCACGCGCCGGCAAGGCTGGCGCCGTCCCAACTCGACGCATGGATAGCGCCACCCGGTCTGGGCAGATTCTCGCCGCCCATGCACTGCGACCAGCGGCCGGCGAGAAGCGCGTGCTCGCCCGTGATTGCAGGAGGTACCGTCGGGCCGGCGACGTACACGGCGCGCGCGGCGTTGTCGTACCAACTGGCAACCCAGGCGCCGTCCGGGCCGACGTCCATGCTCGGGCCGGTGACGGGACTCCGGACGCCGTTCGATGCGATGGTGGTGATCGTCCATTCCGCGGCCGCCTTCTCGGCAAGCCGCACGGTCCATGTGCCGCCTTCGTACTGCTGAAACGCGATCCGAATCGTGCCCGACGCGTCGACGGTCATGGAGTGCGGACCCACGAAGCACGGGGTAGTCTCGCCGATGACGTTCTCGACGGTGACGCCGAGTTCGTGGAAGCGGAACAGTCGCAGATAGCCTTCCGAGTTCGCAGCGACGAGGATGAGGCCGTCGGAGCTGCAGGCGGCCGCGGTCCCGAGGTCAGAGTGTGCAAAGGGGGGAGTCGACCGCCTGATCCAGGCACCCTCGTCACGGGTCATGACCACCAGGTTGCGTGACGGGTCGAGATACGCGATGACCGGACGATCCTGGGGATCGATGGCGATGGCGGGGGAAGGGCGGTCGCCGGTGAGCCTGGGAATGCCGGTGAGGACCTCCGTCACCCAGACGCCTCGCTGGATTTCGAACACGGAGGTCATCAGGTAGCCGCTGGCGTGTATCGCGACGATGTACGGCCGGTCCTTTGAATCCAGCGCCATCGCGAGCCGGTAGGGATTGCTGACCTGTGTCCCCGGGAGGCGGACAGTGATGGGCTGTGCCAACTGCACAGAATCGAGCGTGAAGCAGATTTCCGCGTAGGTCTTGTTCCGATGGACAAGATTGAACTGGCCGAGCGAGTCGATCTCCATGTCCGCCAGGTAGACGTCGCCATCGACGGCGGTTTGAATCTGCACCCCCGTGCAGTCCAGGGTCGCGATGCGGAGCGGGGCGGCGGGAGCGCCCGCGTAAGCGACGACGAATCGGTTGCCATCGATGGCAACACGCGGGCTGATCTGCCGGGAGGGTTCTGCGGCGAAGAACTCGATAGGCCGGGTGGTGATTGCGGCCGGCGCACTGCCGACCAAAAGGGTGGAGGCAAGCAACGCGAGCATGCCGCCCGCGCGGGCGCGATAGCATCCCTGATCGTGCCGTGGGGCCGTCATGATCAATTCCCCCGGCGACGAAGGACGATGCACCCCAGCGCCAGCAGCAGTGCGGATGCAGGCTCCGGCACGACAATCGGGTCGTAGGCCAGCACGAGGTTGTACGGGGACGTGTCGCTCCGGAACGCGATGACCGGAAGGTCCTCTGCGTCAAAGGCCAGCGAGGCGTTTCCGGCGTAAGAGGCTGCCCGGGCCGGAAGCACGACGTCCTGCCAGCCGAGGCCGACCCTGCGGCGGTAGTGGACGTTGTAGCCCGATCCGGAGGAGTCGATATACGCGAAGGCCGCGGCACCGGTGCTGTCGAACGTCAGGTTGGAGAATCTGCCCTGGGTATAGCCGGTCTGGATGACGCGTTCGGCCTTCCAGGTGCCCGAGCGAATGTCGAACCAGGCGTAGGTGTAGCCGTCGTAGTGGGTGAGGAGCATGCCGGCCTCGTCGTTGGGGCCGAACGCCAGCGAAATGTGATTCACGGTTCCGGTCTGCAGGAGCGGATCGAGCTGGCCGGTGGGCGCCGTGTATTTCTGCCAGGTGCCCAGCACGGGATCCTTCATCACGAACCCGACACCGGAGCCCAGGCTGTACGCCACGCCGACGCGATCGAGGCTGTCGATCGCGGTGCTCAGAAGATTGGAGTTGACCGGGGTCGTTCCAACGGCGACGCTTTCCGCGTTCCACGTGGTGCCATCGTAGCTCGAAATCTTCGCCTGGCCCTGCTCGACGTAGGCAACGGTCGGCTTGCTCAAGGTGCTGTAGGCGAAGTCCACGGTCGGCGTCCCCGACAGCGAGACCGTGAAGGGGGTCGTTTCCCATCCTGTTTTGGAGGTCTGTGCGAGCGTGATGCCATTCGGGCTGACCCAGACGGCACCAACCCGCCCGTCCGGCGCTGATCCTGCCCGGATGGTGGTCTGTGACATGCCGACACGCTGCCCGAGGGTCGTCTCCTGCCAGCCAACGGGTGTGAGGGTAGAGCCCTTGACGTCCGAATTGCTGCCGAAAACGACGGCCGGCCACACCTGGCCTCGACCCATACCGAGTCCGACCTGGTCGGGGTTGCTGGGGGCGGTGGAGATTGTCTGCAGTGTCCAGCTGTAGGTTGTCGCGAGGACCGGGGCAGAGCAGACCAGGGGGATGATCAGTGCCGCGAATCGAGGGGCGCTGGGCAACACGTAGGGCTTTCCTTTCCTCCCGGGAACCAGACGGGCTACGGTGATTCGGTTGTGAAAGCACGGGTCAGACTGGCAGTCGAGCGGCCGCTCCGGGGCCGTCCGCCTGCGACGAAGTGCATCCATGCTACAGGCAATCCGTCCTGATCTCCAGCAATCCCCGATATTGCTGGCCACGGCACGCGTGCCCGGCTAGACTGCCGCCCATGACATCTGCCTCGCCGCCAATACAGGAGACCCGGGTACACCGGTCGGCGCTGCCCGGGCTGATTGCCGGGATCATCCTGGCGGTGCCCGCAGGGTGGGTCCTCGCGTATCTTTCGGCGCTTCCGTACTTTCTGGGACTGTTCTTCTTTTCTCTGGTGGGGTTGCTTGTCGGGGCGGCGGTCTACCGGTTTGGCGCCCGGGCGATGCCCCTGCCCCGTGCCACGTGCTGGATGATCGGGCTGACGGTTGCCCTGCTCACCTGGGTTTTCGGGCTGTACTTCGAGTACCGATCATTTTCCGAGGATGCGGCCCAGCGAGTCGTGAAAGCGTCACTGACGCCCGGCATGGCGGAAGACCGCCAGTTGTTCGAGGAGAGCCGGCGGCTGGCTTTTTCCGATCTGGCATCCCGTTATCCACCGGGCGGGTTTCCCGGCTACCTGCTCTGGACGGCCCGGGACGGGACGATGACGTTTCCGCGGCTGCCGCAGGGAACGGTGCGGTTCGAGTTGCGGGAGAAGGGGCCGAGGTGGATCGTGCGGGTCACGATCGGGCTGGGTCTGCTGATCTTCAGTGTCGTTTCACAGTGCCTGACGCTCGCGCGGTCACCCGCAGCCGCAAACGCGGCGGGTACCACCGGAGCGGAGCGGCCCGAGATTCCCGGAAAAGAGCCGGACATTCGAAGCTGATGAATTGCGGGACAGCGCGGGAGGCCGTATAATCCGCCCCCGTGGTCAGGTCCTCCGTTCGCCAGGACGCGAAACGAGTTCGATGCGGCTGATGCCACGCAAGACGCCATTGTGCCTGGTTCTATTGGCGGGGCTTAATTCTCCCGCACCCGCAGCGGACACTCCGACCATCCCTCCCCGGCAGCACGCCGAACGACTGACGTACGATCCCCGAACGGACAGCTGGGTTGTGACGCCCGAGCCGGTTCCCGGCACGGAGGCTGGCGATCTTGATATCGCGCGGCAGTGGCTCGCGCGCGAGGAGTACAAGGAGGCCCTCAAGACGGTCGAGGGTTGGATCAAAACGTATGGCACCGCGTCCGACCGGCACGCAGAGGCTTTGTACGTGCAGGGGACCGCGCAACTCGAGTTGGGCGAGTACCGGGACGCGCACGACACCTATCAGAAGCTGCTGAACGACTACCCGGGCTCGGAATACGCGGAGAAGGCGCTCTCCGCCGATTTCCGGATTGCCGAGCAGTACATGGCCGGGAAGCGGCGCAAGGCGCTGTGGGGCCTTCTTCGCGTCCGCGACCGCGAGGCCGGCGTCAAGATCATGGACGACGTGAGGACGAACTATTCCGACACGCCGCTCGCGGAACTGGCCCAGAAGACCAAGGCGGACTATTTCTACGCCCGGGGCGAGTTCGAGCAGGCGGAGACGGAGTACAGCGCGCTGGCACGCGAGTACCCGAGGAGCCGGTACCATCCATATGCATTGCTCCAGAGCGCGCGATCTGCGCTGGCGAGCTTCCCGGGAATCAAGTTTGACGACGCGGCGCTGGTGGAGGCACAGGAGCGGTTCACGCAGTTCCAGATGGAGTATCCTGACGTCTCGCGGCGGATGGATGTCCCCGTGATTCTGGACCAGATCTCCGCCCGTCGCGCGGACAAGACTCTGGATATCGCGCGATTCTACGACAAGACGGGCCAGCGGAACGCGGCGCGGTACTACTACCGGGCCACCGTGCAGCGCTACCCGGGCACGCCGGCCGCCAGCGAGGCCGAAGGTCGGCTGTCCGCGATGGGTGAACCGGTCGAGCAGGCCGGTCCGGCCGCCGCTGTGGGGCGTCCCGCGGCCGACAAGGGAGGCCACTGATGAACGCCATGACGCACCCCATCCGGCCCCTGGCCGCCCGATGTGGCCGCGCCCTGGCTGCCTTGCTGGCACTCGCCACCCTGAGCGGCTGCGGATACACCTCCGAGGGGCTGTACCGCAGCAATATCCGGACAGTCTACGTGGACATGTTCCAGTCGAAGGAATTCCGCCGCGGGATCGAGTTCCAGCTGACCGAAGCGCTCCGCAAGCAGATCGACCGGTCCACGCCGTACCGCAACGCTCCGAAAAACCGCGCGGACTCGATCATTTCGGGTGAAATCCTCGAGTGGCGCGAGGCCACGATGGGTCGCGACTTCAACACGGACCTTCCGCGGCAGACGGCCGCGACGCTGGTCATCCGCTACCGCTGGCAGGATATGCGTACGGGCAAGCTGCTGGTGGATGAGCCGCGGTTCGTCACAACCGTCGAATACGTGCGTCCCGTGGGGGAAACGACCTACGAGGCCCGTGACGACGCCGCCAACCGCATCGCCCGCCGCATCATCCAGAGTATGGAAAGCCCCTGGTGAACCGCCTATGATGGGTGGGTAAGTCCCGACCCCGCCGCCGCGAGCAGGCCGGTTCGGGCCTGTTGCGATTCCTTGTCGACAAAACCCCTCCGCGCCAGCGGAACAGCAGGAAAAGGCTGATGTCCGATATGCAGGACCGAGACGACCGCCAGGGCCAGGGGCGTCCCCCCGGCCCGCCCATGCGCATGTCGCGCGGCGTGCTCGGGTGGGTGGTGTTCATCCTCTTCTCCCTGATGCTGGTCATGATGGTCATGAACAACGTCGGGAGCCAGGTGGAGCTGCGCTGGGACGAGTTCCGCACGCAGATGATGGACGGGAACATCGCCAAGGTGACGATCAAAGAAGATGCAATCGTCGGCGAGCTCAAGGAGGTCCGCGGGCACAACCAGAACAAGGCTTTCAAAGTAGAACTGCCCCCGGGTAAGGACGTCGGGCTCAACAAGCTGGTGAACGAAGACTTCCCCCGGTACTCGCCGGAGACGAAGGTCGAGTTCGACAGCAACAGCAATTACTTCATCAATGTGCTGATCAGTATGATCCCGTGGATCCTGATCTTCGCGTTCGCGTGGTTCTTCGTGTTCCGCCAGCTGCGGGGCGTCGGCGGGGGACCGGGAGGCATGCTCGGGAATTTCGGGCGCAGCCGGCATCGCGTCACGTCGAAGGAGCACACGAACGTCACGTTCAACGACGTGGCAGGGATCGACGAGGCGAAGGACGAAGTCACGGAGATCATCGAGTTCCTGAAGAATCCCAAACGCTTCCAGCGGCTCGGTGGACGGATCCCGCGCGGCGTGCTGCTCGTGGGCGACCCGGGCTGCGGCAAGACACTGCTCGCGAAGGCCATCGCGGGCGAAGCGGACGTGCCGTTCTTCTCAATTTCGGGCAGCGACTTCGTCGAGATGTTCGTCGGCGTGGGGGCCTCGCGCGTCCGAGACCTGTTCAAACAGGCGAAGGATAACGCTCCCTGCATCATCTTTCTCGACGAGATTGACGCCGTCGGGCGGCGCCGCGGGGCGGGGATCTCCAGCGGGGGGCATGACGAGCGGGAGCAGACGCTGAACGCGATCCTCGTGGAGATGGACGGCTTCGACACGTCCGACCAGGTGATCGTGATCGCCGCGACGAATCGTGCGGACGTGCTCGACCCGGCGCTCGTACGCCCCGGGCGGTTCGACCGACAGGTGTTCGTGCCGCTGCCGGATGTGAAAGGGCGGCTCGAGATCCTGCGGGTGCATGCCAAGAAGATCAAGCTCGGCCCCGATGTCGACCTCCACCGGCTGGCTCGCGGAACACCCATGTTCAGCGGCGCCGACCTCGCGGCCATCATCAACGAGGCGGCCCTGATCGCGACGCTGGCCAACAAAGACTTCGTCGAGATGAGCGATCTCGAGGAGGCGCGCGACAAGGTCCGCTGGGGTCGGGCCAAGAAGAGCCGTGTCGTCGACGACAAGGAACGGATTGCCACGGCTTACCACGAGGCCGGGCACGCCCTGCTGCAGTGCATGCTGCCGGACGCGGACCCGCTGCACAAGGTGAGCATCATTCCGCGCGGGCCGTATGGCGGGGCTTCGTTCACGCTGCCGGAGAAGGACCGCACGAACTACAGCGCGGGGTGGATCAAGTCGCTCATCCGCATCCTGTGTGCCGGGCGCATCGCCGAGGAACTCATGTGCGGCGACGTCAACACGGGCGCCTCCGCCGACATCCGCCAGGCGACGGACATGGCCCGCCGGATGGTCACCGAGTGGGGTATGAGCGACCGCGTCGGATTCGTCTACTATGGCGAGGATCCGCAGCGGCAGAACATGTGGATCGACCTGCCGGGCGGGCATGATTATTCGCCGACCACCGCACAGGTCATCGATGAAGAAGTCCGCAAACTGATCGACGACGCGTACAGCGACACACGGCGGATGCTCCAGGATAACCGTGACAAGCTGGAGGCGATCGCACGGGCGCTATTGAAGTACGAGACGCTCGACGCGGCCGAGGTGCACGCCCTGATCCGCGGGGAGCAACTCCACCGACCGACGCTGTCGGATCTCCTCGACGCGGATACGTCGGGCGCGGCCGCCCCGCCGGCGGCATCCCGTCCCAAGGCGGAGTCGAAGCCGGAGCCGGGCCTGGGGCCAGGGCCATTGCCGCAGCCGGGTTGAGAATCGACGCCACGCAGCGAAGCGCAAGGTATGCGCGGGGGACAATCGGCTCCGGAGCAGTTTTCTCCCTCCCGCGATCCTGAGACGGTGTGAACTGGGGTGACCCGATGGCCAACGCCGACATCGTCATGCTGGGGATGCGCGAACTCCCACTCATCGTAGAGCTGTTCAACAGCGTATTCCGACCATGGCGCGAGCAGGCGTTCTTCGAGCGGCGCCTCCGCGGGAGGACGAACCCGCTCCTGCTTCTGGCGCAGGTGGACGGACGTCCGGTCGGTTTCGCCGTGGGCTACGAGAACAAGCCCCGGACATTCTACTGCTGGCTGATCGGCGTGCTGCCGGACTACCGCCGGTCGGGCATCGCTTCGCAGTTGATGGAAGCGCTCACCGCCTGGGCGCGCGATAACGGCTACCACATCATCCGCTTCGAGTGCTTCAACACGCAGCGACCGATGCTGCACCTGGCGATCAGCCACAATTACGACATCGTCGGGATCCGCTATGACTCGGACACGGGCCAGAACCTCGTGATCCTCGAGCACCTCACGACCGAAACCATGGACGAAGAATAGCCGCGTGGCCTGACACTCGCGGATGCCGCGTCTGTATCCGTGCGCGCGGAAAGCCGTTCGGCGAACGGCTGAGGTGGACCGCTCGGTGCCCCACGCTTGCTTTGGATGCCCGGACGGATAGGCTCATCGGCGGGTCACCTCATACGGGAGGCTACGATGCGCGTGCTTCGACGAGCGTGGTGGATCGGCGTGGCGGTGCTTGTTCTCACAGGAGGATGCGCCGAGCAGAAAAACGGCTTCGCCACTGTTTCCTCCAGCACACGGGAGGCGGCGCCGTCGCCTGTGCAGCTGCGCGTCCTGACGTACAACATCCACCACGGACTGGGCATGGACAAGCGGATCGACCTGGCGCGCATCGCCGACGTCATCCGCCGCGCGGAGCCGGACCTGGTCGCGTTGCAGGAGGTGGATGTTGGGACGAAGCGGTCGGGGGGCGTGGACGAGGCGATGGAACTCGCAAGAATCACCGGGATGCAGCCGGCATTCGGAAAAGCCATGGATTACGACGGTGGGCAGTATGGGGAGGCGGTCCTCTCGCGTTTTCCCATCGAGCGCATGCGGGTGCACCCGCTGCCGCACGCGCCGGATCACGAGCCGCGCTGCGCGCTCGAGGTTCGTGTCCGCCTGGCCGGAACGCGGGCGACCGGAAGAGGAGGGCAACTCCTGTTTCTCGCGACGCACTGGGATCATCTGAAGGACCCGGCGGAGCGCATCCAGCAGGCGAAGGCGATTGCCGAACTCGTGGCGGGCGAGCCGGGGCCGGTCGTGCTGGCCGGCGATCTGAACACCACGCCGGGCAGCGAGCCCCTGGCGGCACTCGGCCCCGGTTGGCTGGATACCGCCAGCATCGATCCCGCGCCCAGCTTCCCGAGCGGCAAGCCGGACATCCGCATCGACTACATCATGGCGCGGCCGGCGGACCGCTGGCGCGTGATTTCGACCCGCGTGGTAGAAGAGTCAGTCGCGTCCGATCACCGGCCCGTGACGGCCGTGCTGGAGTTGCGCATGTCGGTTGAACGAGAGGATCGCTGAAAGACTCGTCATGATTACGCCGCTCCCGCGACCGGCGGCGTGAAGGGGCATTCAGTTGTTGACACTCCCGTGGGGCAGCCGATAGCCTGCAAGGGGTGGTGCCTGCGCCTCGGTGCCTGTTCCTGAACGGAGCGGGCCGCAGCCGCCGCTGTCGCCCGGAAAGAGGACCGCACCATGTTCGACTTCGGCTTTCAAGCCTTCCTCTCGCGCTGTTTCCCCAGGCATTCCGGCAGGATCGGGGCCGCGGTGCTCACCCTCCTTCCATTCCTCGGTTGTGGCGGTTGGCCGTCCGAGTTGAGGTACGCCGCGCTTCGGGCGGAATTGGAGGCCAACCGCGCGAAGTGGGCGGCTGCCGGCATCCACTCGTATGAGTATCACTACAATCGCGTTGTGCTGAGTCGTCGATTGCACCCGATCAGTCACGTCTGCATCAGCGATTCCGG
>CAZJTF010000197.1:0-760 GCA_964548565.1 uncultured Planctomycetales bacterium
GCCGCCGTCGAGGTCGGTGACGGCGTACTTCTTCTCCGGGTCCAAGCCGTGCAGCCGAAGATCCGCCACCCGGTAGACACTGTCCACCCGCCGGAATGCCTGTACAAAACCGTCTCCTTCGTCCGGACGATGGAACTGCCAGCCGATCCACGCGTCGCCGGCGAGCGTATACGGTGTGAGCGGGTAATAGTCACCGAAGAAACCTGAGGCCACCTGTCGCCACTGTTCCACCAGCCGGCGCGCCATCTCGAAGTCCAGGTCCTTGCGCCGCATGTCATAGCACGCGGTGAAGTGCGGGCACATCACGCTCCGGAACATGTACGGGTCGATTGCACCGGTGCCTGTGCCGTAGTACGGCATCCAGAACGATAACCCGTACGTGTGCCCCTGGTTGCCGACGGGTTCGATGATGTAATCACTGCGCAGCAGCGGCACGGCGCGGCGCAGCGTCTCCAGGTCGTTCCGGCGACCGCCGCTGGCGCAGGAATCAATCAGCATGTCTGGATGCCGCCGGCGCAACTCATCCCAGTAGGCCTGGTAGCCCTCAACGTGGCGAATCTCAGTGATCCCCTGCCGGTCCTCGGCATCAGCCGCCCGCCAGTACGGCAACGGGTCGATGTTGAAGTCCTGGCGGTACAGATCGATTCCCTGCTCGTTCAGGAGTTTGTCCACGTATTCGGTCAGCCACTGGCGCGCGACAGGGTTCCCCAGGTTCAGCAGCTTCTGTTCGCCGTCTTTGCCGAGCAGCCACTCCGGATGC
>CAZJTF010000197.1:770-13196 GCA_964548565.1 uncultured Planctomycetales bacterium
CTCGAACCAGACGATCGTCCGCACGCCCTTGGCGCGGGCGTGATCGCTGATGACACGCAGCCCGCCCGGAAAGCGCTTGGTGTCGACCTCCCAGGTGCCCGTGTTCGGCCAGCCCGACTTGTTCCAGTACCAGCCGGCATCCATCCACCAGTAATCGAGCTTCAGGCCTTCCTCGAGGTAGCGATCGATAAACAGGAACTGGCTCTTCGTGTCGGCATGGATCATCTCGCCGAACTGGTGCGAACTGCACGCGGCCATCTGCACGGGTGGGAGCTTCCCGCCAGGGCGTGGCAGGTTGTGCGCAACCATCCATCGGCGCCAGACGTTCTGCGCGCGGCTCCAGTCGCCCTTGTAGAACTGGATGACCGCCATCGGGCTGCGCACCTCTTCACCCGGGCGAAGGCGGAAACGCGTGAGCTCCTGTCCGCCGCGGACCCGCATCCCCGTCGCCTCGTCACGCGTGAACTGCGCGGACCACTGTCCGGCCCAACTCAGGACGGCAATCACCCCCTCACCCGGCCAGCCGACGTTGAAGTACGGGAACGCCGTGTGCGTCGGGCGCCCCCCCACGTTTGCGATCTTCTTCTCGCTCCGGGGCGGCATCGACTCGGCGTGAGGGGCGTAGCTGTCGGCCGTGCACATGTCGCCGGTGTGATAGCGGAAGACGCAGTCGCCCTGGCCTGAACCGCTGAGAAGAGTGTCGATCGCCTGGATGGATTCGATGATCGGGGTGTCGCCCGCCCCGGCGTTCCTGAGGTAGAGCGTCCATTCGACCGTCGGATAATCGTGATACTCGATCGCGACGCATCGCACCGTCAGCGTCGTCTTCGGATCCGTCCAGGTCAGCGTATGCCGCGTGCGGTGGTCGTCGATTTTCCGGTTCTCGCGTTGGAGCCTCCAGTCCTTCAGCAGTTCGCCTGAGGGCTTGCCGTCGTACGTGAACGAAAACGGCGGCTCGGTGGTGTACGGCGGGCGTGCCGAGCCCAGGATCGGCAGATCACCGAGCCACACTTCCTTTCCGTCGGCAAGTTCGGCTCGCGCATCCGCCCAGTCCGACTGGTCGCACGAGATGCCGTCACCGGCATCGCCGATGTCGAGCGTGAACTCGGTCGCGCCGTTCAAGTTCACGTCGACCGCCACGCCGGGCATGCCTTCGCGCAGGACCCCGGAGCGGAAGGCCTCCTTGCCCGCGACCACCACCGAGAAAACGACGCTGCCGCGCCCCCCGGACGTCTGCTCATTCGAGTCGATGCCGATCGTCGCGCGAAACGCTTTGCCTGGCCCGGGGAGCCGGACAATCACCTTGCTGACAGCGTGGCAGTACAGTCCGCGCCCGTACTGCTGATCCACGATCCGCATCGGCTTGCCGTTCCGCGCGTTGGGCTGCACCGGGTCGTTGTTGGCCACGACGGTCAGGCCGGCCGGCGGCTGCTCGGTCCGCTGGACGCCCCTGAACTTGGCCGCCACCCATCGGGCGGCCTCCTCCATCTCCGCAGGCGAAACCGAGACGGCAGCAGCGACGGAGCAGGACATACCGAGAACGACCGCACTGGTGAGAGCGCGTTTGTGAGACGACATCAGGCAGATCCTCTTTCAGGGATGGCAGCCCACGGTTGATTCAACATCCGGTGCGCATGGTCACTGCACCAGAAATGCCCCGACGAACCCTTGCAGGGTCGCCGGTTCGTTGCGGCACGACCCGCTCCGGAGAACGGGGTCGCCGGACGCCTGCCATCCTAAGAATCCACCCGGAATCATCAAGCAATCCGCGTATTGCGCGTCGTAACCGACTCCGCGCGTGGGCGACGCGTGTATCCCGCGTGCTGCGATTGTGCTACCATCCCACCACCGTTTGAAAACGCGCAACCGCAGCCGTGGCGGCGTCCTGCTCGCGCCGGAGCGCGACGCGATGACGCGCCGGATTCGAGGTGGCACCATGAGGTCGATGATCCCGGTCGTTCTGCTCACCGCAACCTGCGTCTTCGCCGCTCCGGCCAGTCAGCCGGCCGGGGCTCCTGCCACACGCATTCTCGTCATCACCGGGCGCGATGTTCCGGCTCACAACTGGCGCGAAACCACGCCCGTGCTTCGTGAACACCTGGAAAAGAGCGGGCAGTTCGAAGTTGTGGTCAGCGAGGACCCGCTGATCCTCGAATCGTCGACGGCCCTGGCGACATACGATGTGATTTTGCTGAACTACTACAACTGGCAGCGCCCGACCGTCAGCGACAAGGCAAAAGAAAACCTGCTGGCGTTCGTCCGTGGCGGCAAGGGGCTCGTCAGCTTCCACTTCTCCGCCCGGGCCTTCGAAGAGTGGGCGGAATACCGCAATCTCATCGGACGCATCTGGACGAAAGGCTCCGGGCACGGGCCGCGTGGGCCGTTCAACGTCAAGATCGTCGCGCGCGACCACTTTATCACGCAGGGGACGAGCGATTTCGGCGCGGATGACGAGTTGTACTCGAAGCTGGTGGGCGACGCGCCGATCACCGTGCTGGCCGAGGCTTACTCGGACTGGAGCAAACGCACCGAACCTATGGCATGGACGCTCACGTATGGCAAAGGACGCGTCTTCAACATCGTCTTCGGCCACGATGCCGCCGCCTGCCGCAATCCCGACTTCGCCCGCATGCTGGTCCGCGGAACGGAGTGGGTCACCCGGGACAAGGCGCCTTGAGCTGCACCGTCCCGAATGCTTGCGGCGCGCGCGCCCCGGTTTAGACTGTCAGAGTGTTTTTGTGAGTGCCCAATGCCATGACACCTGAACCGCGACCGCTGGTCCTGACCAACGCCACTGCCATTACGCCCTTTCGCCGGGAGCAGGGCTGCACGCTCGTCCTCGAAGAGGGAAAGATCGCGCAGATGGGCCAGCCCGACGATGTCTCCGCGCCCCCGGGGGCGGAAACCATCGATCTGGGCGGGCAGTACATCCTTCCGGGCTTCATCGACGTCCACGTGCACGGCGGGAGAGGCTGCGACTTCGCGGACCTCGAGCCGGATATCGACGCGATCTCGCGCTTTCACGCGAGTTGCGGAACGACCTCGCTGATCGCCACGATCTACACGCAGCCGGTTGAACCGCTCTACCGCTGTATCCGCGGTTTGCGGCAATACTGCGAGACAACCGGTCCGCAGCGCATTCTGGAAGGAATCCACGTGGAGGGGCCGTTCCTCAACCCCGTCATGCACGGCGCGATCCCGCCTGAATACATGTGGCCGGCGGACGTGGAGAAGTTCTATGAGATCATGGAGGTCGGCGGGCCGTGGATCCTCGTGATGACGATTGCCCCGGAGATGCCGGGAGCGATGCAGGTCCTGCGGGCCGCGGCGATGGTCGAATCCTCACGGACGGCGATGGGTAAGGCGAAGCACCGGCCGCTGCACCTGTCGATCGGCCACTCGAACGCAGCGTACGAGATGGTCGCCGAGGCCATCGACAACGGCCTGGACGGCGTGACGCACATTTTCAATGCGATGTCCGGCTTTCATCATCGCAAGCCGGGCGTTCTGACCGGCACCCTGCTGCGCGACGAGCTCTTCGTCGAAGTCATCGCCGACACCGTTCACGTGCATCCCGCGATTCTGCAGCTGCTGCTCAAGGTGAAGGGTTACGACAAGATTCTGCTGGTCACCGACGCGATCCGGGCGGCGGGTCAGCCGGACGGCACGTACGAATTCGGCGGCCAGAAAGTGATCGTGCGGGAGGGTCGCGCCTACCTCGCCCACGCACCGCAGACGCTGGCGGGCAGCACGCTGACGATGGATCGCGCGGTCCGCACGATGGTGCATCGCGCCGGTGCGACGCTCGAACAGGCGGCCCAGATGGCGAGTCTCAATGCGGCCAGGATTCTCGCATGGAAATACCGCCGCGGTATCCTGGCCGTCGGCAAGGACGCCGACCTGGTCGTGCTCGACAACGATCTGAAGGCGCGGATGACCATCAAGGCAGGCTACATCGTGTACCGGACGTAGCGTCGCCGCGTACTCGCAGGGACAGCGGTTCATTTCTGCCTGAGCAGGCACATTCACCTTCCGTCGGCCTGAAGCCTGAACTGGCTGATCACCGCGGGTGAGATCCAGCTGAAAGCCTGACCAATCAAAACCTGGGGACCACATGCGACGAACGACCCTTCTGCACGTTTCCGGTGTTCTGATGCTCGGGGGGCTGCGGCTGGCCATCGCTGCCGACGCGTTGCCGGAATGGCGACACGAACTCCGCGAACCGTCACCCGAATTCAGCCAGATGCCATTCTGGTTCTGGAATGACGCCCTCACGGACGACGAAATCCGCCGCCAGATGGCCGATTTCCGCGAGCACGGTGTCTACGGCTTCGTCATCCACGCCCGAATCGGCTTGCCGAAGGACATCGCGTACATGGGCGACCGCTGGATGGGTCACGTGCAGACCGCCGTCGAGGAAGCGGCTCGTACCGGTATGCGGGTGTGCCTCTATGATGAGGGAATGTATCCCTCCGGCTCCGCCCATGGAGCGGTGGTGCGCTCCAATCCGGACTTTGCCGCCCAGGGGCTGCTCATGACCGCAATCGACGCGCGCGGCGGCGCCGACGTCGCGATCCCTGCTGTCAATGAAGGCGAACCGGTGGCTGCGGTCGCGGCGCGGCGCACGGATGCAAAGAACGGCCTCGACGCCGAGAGTCTGCGCGTTGCGGACCCCTCCGAGCACACGATTCCGCTGCCGGATGGTGACTGGCGCGTGATGGTGTTCACGCGCGTGCCCACGCAGGGTCGCATCCGCGGCGTGCACGAGGGCGAGGACGATCGCCAGCCGGATGCTCCGCCGGCCGCCGACCTTTTGAACCCCGAAGCCATGCAGGCGTTCCTCCGGTTCGCGTATGAGCCTTACGCCCGGGCCCTCCGCCCGCACTTTGGCAAAACCGTGATCGCGACGTTCACCGACGAGCCCAGCCTGCAGGGGCGCGCCCCGCGTCGTGGCCTGAAGCCCTGGACCAGGGGATTTGAGGCGTACTTCCAGGCAAAACGCGGCTACGACCTGCGCCCGCTGCTGCCCGCGCTCTTCCAGGACATCGGCCCCAGGACCGCATCGATCCGGCAGGATTACGAACGCACACTGGCCGAGCGACTGGACGAGGCGTACTACCGGCCGCTGTCCGTCTGGTGCGAACGAAACGGGATCGCCCTCACCGGGCATCCCGCCGGCGCGACCGAGATTCAGCCGCTCCGGTATTTTCAGATTCCCGGGCAGGATCTCGTCTGGCGCGGTGTCGTCCCCGATGGGCCGACCGCGCTGAACGGGCCGAACAGCACGCTTGCCAAGTGCTCCAGCAGCGTGGCGCGCCACGATCAGCGGCGGCGCAACAGCAACGAACTCTACGGGGCGTACGGCTGGCAGCTCACGATGGAGGAGATGAAGTGGATTGCCGACTGGATGCTCGTCCGCGGTGTCGACCTCCTGTACCCGCACGCGTTCTACTATTCGACCCGCGACGGCCGCGGAAACGAGCGTCCTCCGGACGTCGGCCCGAATAATGCCTGGTGGGCGCACTACCGTGTGTTTGCGGACTACACGACGCGGTTGTGCGGACTGCTCGCACGCAACCGGCAGGTGTGCGAAGTCGCGATCCTCTGCGAGAACGACCGCCTGCCGTGGCGTGCGGCCAGGTGGCTCTACCAGCACCAGGTAGACTTCAACTACCTCGAGCAGTGGCGAGTCGTCGAGCAGGCCAGAGTCGAAGGCGACACGCTGCGGGTCGGCGACATGGCATACCGGTGTGTCATCGTCGATCAGGACGCGCCGCCGCCCGCACCGGTGCTCGCGCGTTTACGCGAAGCGGAGCGGGCCGGCATCCACGTGCGAACGTGTGCGGGCGAGCCGGGTCCGTCGCTCATCGCGGGCATTACGCGCGACGTGATCGCACAGCCCGACACGCCCGATCTGCGGTCTCTTCACCTGGCGGGTCGTGGAGTGGAATACTACCTTCTGGTAAATGAAGGTGGAAACGCGATCGAGACCCGTATCACGGTGCGGGCACGCGGACGATCCGAATGGTTCGACGCGTGGACCGGCGCGTTGCGCGAGGCTCCCGCAGTTGCCGAAGGCGACGAAGGCGTGACGCTGCCCCTCCGCCTGGAGCGCCGCGCGAGCATTGTCCTGTGCATCGAACGTGGCAAGCCGCCGCTGGTCTTGCCCGCCGCGCCGGCAGCGGACGTTGTGGCCGGGAGAGTCACGCTCGAGGCGTGGACCGTGCGTCGGCCCGATGGAACCGCGGTCGACGCCGGCCTAAGGGACTGGGGGAATCTGCCGGGGATGGACCAATTCGCGGGAACCCTGCGGTACGAGACGACGTTTCCAGTCGCGCGCCGCGACGGCTCCCGCTACCTGCTGGACCTGGGGAGGGTCGGCGACTTTGCCAGCGTCCGCGCGAACGGGCGTGATCTGGGCGTCCGCTTCTGGGCGCCGTGGACGTGGGACGTCACGGATGTCCTGCGCGACGGCGACAACACGCTGCACATCGAGGTGACCAACTCGCTGGCAAACCGCTACGACGCCAGGAACCGGCGCGCGTCCGGCCTCATGGGACCGGTGGTCCTCGAGGAGCGCCACACGCGGTGATGTCCTCTCGCCGAAGGGCGCGCGAGTTACGGCACGCAGTCGGGCGTCAGCGTCGGCGTCCAGATGATCGCCGGGCCCGTCACGCACTTCCGGAACGCGTTGAAGTCCGCCTCGTCCACGTCACCGTCGCGCGGCTTTTGATCAAAGCACGAGCAGGTCACCGCGTCGTAACCGGGTATACCGAACCCGGTATAGCATCGCTGGAACGCACCGAAGTCGTCGTGGTCGACGTCACCGTCATCGTCGGCGTCGGCGAACGGGACGGGGCAGGGCTTGGTGACGGCGGCGATGACGCAGGGATCCACACCCGTATTGCCCTCGGATGGGATCTGCACACCGGTGATTCCAGAGACGCCGAGGCCGTCGAGGTTGATCGCGACCCCGCCGACTGGCTGGTTATCCAGCCCGGCACCCGCCGGGTTAATGATTGTGGCTGTGCCCGTGTACTGGCACGCCAGCACTGGCACCGTCGCGACGACAACGGGGACCTGGCCGGGGGGACTGCTCAGCAGTTGAACCTGGAACGTCTCGGCCGATCCGGCCCATTCGAGCACGAACACCTCCGGCTTGTCTGTCCCGTCCGCGTTGGCGGGGCTTTCAAAGTACGCGCGAATGAACTCGCCGGGCGTGGAGTCGAGCCCCAGCACGGCCCGGCCCATTTCGAGGCCGACCAGTGCCTGCTGGGCCGACGTCGCGGTAAGGCCCTGCGCGACGGCCTCATTCATCGTGCCGACGATCTCCACGTGTCCGGTGTCCGGCGGCCCCGTAAAGTCGAGGATCGTGTAACCGCCGGCCATAATCGAGGTGACCACCTGTGAGCCGTTGAGAGGTCCGCCGGTCGGCGTGAGTGCCGTGACGGGCATGAGAATCGTCGCGCCGGGAGCCACCGTGATGGTAACAGGCGAGCTAACCGTCCCGGCACCGTCGTCATCGACGACCCGCACCTTGGCCTGGTACGAACCGCTGGTGTCATAAACGTGAACGACTTTGGCAGCGGCCGTTGTCTGGTCGTAGGTGCCGTCCCCGTCAAAGTCCCACTCATAGCTGGCGATCGAGCCGTCGGTGTCGATCGATGCGGACGCGTCGAAGTTGACGCTCAGCGGCGGACGACCCTCCGCAGGGCACGCGGAGAGGGCTGCCGTCGGCGGCACGTTCGGCGCGGTGGCCCTTCCGACGACGACGCAGGGGTCGAGACCGCTGCTGCCGCCAAGCCCGTCCTCGCCCGGGATCTGAATGCCCCTGATACCGGTGACCCCGACCGCGTCGAGGTTGATCCCCACCCCTCCGACCGGCTGCACACCCACACTCGCGGTGGAGATGGAGGTGCCGGTCGAGTTGATGTAATCCGACGAGCGGACCTGAATCGTCGCCGCGATCACCGGCGCCTCACCGGGTCCGCTCGTCAGGAGCTGGACCTGGAAGTTGTCCCGGCTGGACGCCCATTCGAGCACGAAAACTTCAGGCGCATCCGAGCCGTCCGCGTTGACCACGGCTCCGCCTGCGAAGTAAACGCGGAACGAATCGCCCGTTCCGAGCCCGAGCAGCGCCCGGCTCAGCTCCTTGCCCAGCATGGTGTCCACTGCGGGTATGGCACTCAGGCCGTTGGCATGGCCCTCGCTGAAGGAGCCGGTGAGTTCGACGGCGCCGATCCCCGTCAGATCGGTGAAGGACTCGAACGGAGCGCCGTCGTTGGCTACGTCCAGGCTGACGGAGGACAGCGGCTGAGTCCCCGTGAGGTTTGTTCCCGTCGGCACGAGGGACTGGATGGGGAGAACCGTGGCGCCATGAGCCGAGGCCGCGGCCACGAGTCCGATGAGGATCGCACACAGGTACCTGGTCATGATGAGCCTCCCGTTTGGGCCGGTCCCGGATCTTCGGTCGGCCCTGATCTGGACAGTTTCAGTTTCGTTTCGGCGGGCTTTTCGCCACTGCCGTGATCATCCGGTGCAGGCCGCGTTACCGGTCACATTCGCGCCGGACATGCAGCCGCTGAACAGATTGAAGTCATTGCCGTCGACGTCATCGTCCAGGTCGAGCCTTGCTGGCGCGCATGGGCCGTTTTCCTGCGGAACCCCGGGCGCGGTCAAACAGAGCTGGAAATCCCCGAAGTCCTCCTGGTCCACGTCGGCGTCGCCGTCGAAGTCGCCCGGCACCCTGACCGTTACGGTCGTCTCATCACTCGCTTCCAGCGCGCCGTCGCCCGCGGTGAGCCTCAGCACATACCTGCCGGCCATCGAAAACGTGACCGACGTGTCGGCAGCGTCTGCATGCCCGAATGCCACGATTCCGGGGCCGCTCACTTTCGTCCACTGGATGGTCACCGCGGCCGGCGGATCCGGCAGGCCGTCGTCGGTCACCGTGCCGTCCAGGGCTGTCTGCCTGGTCCCGCGGATCGCCTGGTCCGGCCCGGCGTCCACATTCGGCGCCTGGTTCTGAACCGGACCTGCAGGCGTGACCAGGATCGACACGTCGCCCGTCGTTCCGGACGCGATCGTGCGCTGCGCCCCGCCCGTGACGCCTGACAATGTCGTGATCGCGCCGGTGTTGATATCGAGAGACCTGACGTTGAAGCTGCCGCTGACGCCCGCAAGGTTTAGATCAACACTTCCGCCCCCCTGCAGGAAGATCGCGTATCCGCTGCCAAACCTGCCGCACTGCCCGCGGCTCACCAGCGAGCCCGACGGTGTGAAGCGGCGCATGTCCAGGCCCTTGAACCAGTCGTAGAAATGGCTCATGCGGATCGCGCCCGGATCCGTCGCGGCCGCGGCGGCGTTCGGGGGAGGGTTGTCCGTGAAATGATTGCGCATCAGGGTGCCGATCGTCGGGAAAGCCATGGCGGCCACGAAGTTGCGGTGCGTGTTGCGGATGCCCTGCACGTACTCGTTGTCGCAGCTGGTATTCTCGTACCAGTACTCTTCGAACCAGACCGGCTTGCCATAACTCCGGTAGGAGAGCGCGGCGTTGTACTGCGTCTCCGTGCGGGCCCCGCACGTGTCGATCTGGACCTCGACGTAATCGATATTCGTGCTGCCGGCGCTGCTCGTATCAACCCGGTTGTGGTGGCTGCCCAGAGGATGATCATACGGATCCTCATCCTTGACCAGCTGCGCGTCGTGGGCGACCTGCGCCTGCCACGTAGTGATCCCGCCGCCCCACCCTCCGGGAGGATTGCGCTCGTTTACCTCTCCGTAGAGGATCCAGCGCACGTTGTAGGCCGTGTATCGCGCGACGCAGTACCGGAACCACCGGTCATTCCGCGCCAGCGTCCCGAACTTGCCCCACCAGTTGCTGTTGTCCGGGAACCCGCCGATCGTCAGGCCCATCATGATGCCGCGGTCGTTCGCGTACTGCACCATCTGGTCGAGACGCTGGAAGTAGGCGACCTGCAGGTTGTCCGTCTGTGGATCTTTCCCCGGAAACGCCTCCGGCACGCCCGACCGGTTGTAGATCGCCAGCCAGACGCATCCCAGGAAGGTGTTGAACTTCTGGGCGGCCCGTGCGCTCATCCACGTCTGCCACTCGCTCGTGGTGAACTCCTCGGAAAATGACCAGTGCGTGTCGCCGACCGGCAGGAAGAGCGAGCCGTCCGACAGCTTCCACGCGTAGCCGTCGCGCTGCAGGAAGCCTCGATACAGCGCGCTGCCGGCGATCTCCTCGGGCGTCGCCTCGATCGCGGTGACCATCCCCGCGATGCCGCTGAGCCCCGGGTCGCCTGAAGCGGTCGTGTAGGACCAGTCGCCCGGCGCGGTCGGTGCGAACCGGATGCGCCAGATGTTCCCGCCGTCCCAGAAACCCTTCATCACAAGCGTGCGGCCAGTCGCCGCGCCGCCGGTGCCCGTGAACGTGGCCGTCACCGACGGACCGTTCACGTAGGGGTTCGTGCCGGGCACGTCGGCGGAGAGGGCCAGTTCGAACACGCGCCAGGTCTTGACGCTCGAGGGCGGCGTGCCGACCAGGCTCGCGGTTGCCGAGGGGCAGCCGAACGCGAGCCCGCAGAGAAAGACGGCCAGCGAGCGGAAGTACCTGACCACCAATTCACGCATACACCCGCACTCCTCGCAGGCGAACGCCTGCGCCAGACCCTCAATCACCAGAGGCGATCCCTGCGGCACACTCCTCGCGAAGCGATCAGGGCGCGCCGTCGCACTCCGGGGCCGCGGCAACGCCGGCACGGCTGCCGTCCGCGCAGGTCTTGAACGCCCCAAGATCCGGCTCGCCTACTCTGTTGTCGCCGTTGCGGTCCATGCACTGGCAGGAGGAACTCGTGATCGTGTCGGTATCTCCGGTCCAGCAGCTCTGGAACACGCCGAAATCGTCCATGTCAACGTCGTCGTCATTGTCCGTGTCAAAGCGTGGATTGTTGCACTGGCCGATCGTCAGAATCGGTGTCGTGGCACTGTCCACGGCGACACCGAGCAGCACGCGGCAGTAGTCCAGCTCGAAGTCGGTCATTGTCGTGTTGCTGTTCGAGATCGAGCCGATCTGGAAGCCGCCCAGGTTGTTGATCTGGTCCGCCCAGCTCAGGACCGTTCCGCCGCTCCCGGACGCCTGGGAGAGCAGGATGCCAACCTCCATGTCGAACACGCGGATCGTGTTCGCCGGGGCATCCACCGACACGCGGATGCGATGGAACGCGGGGGTGGAGAAGTCCATGCACGCCTCGTCGCCGACGCCGCCGGTTGGCGCGACCAGGCGAATGCTGCCGAGCGTACAGGCGCTCGTCGCGCCGTCATTCATCTTGTGGAGGCGGAGGCCGAGGTTCCTGCCCGCTCCCCCGCTCACGCCGAGCGAGCGACGGTTCGTCGTGCCCGCCACGCCGGCATTCACGCGCACCGACATGTCCATCGTGAAGCTGAGATTGTTCCCGCCGTTCTGGAAGTACCAGCCGAAGTTGCCGGTGCTGCCGTTGTCGATGTAGCGGAGGATGCCGTTCGAGATTCCCGCGCCGGCACCGGTCGCGCCGAAGCCGTTGCCGACTTTCGTGAGCAGCCCACTTCCGTTTGCGTCGCCGGCGTCCGCATCGAGAACCCCGGCGGCAAGGCTCGGGTCGGCGTTGAACTCGTACTGGGTCGAGTAGCTGAGGGTCGCACCGGCTGCCAGAACGGTGACAGTCATGTCATCGGTGGCGCTGTTCGCGCCGTCGAATGCGGTCAGGCGCAGCACGTAGCCGCCGGCCTCCGAGAACGTCGCGGTGGTCGTTGCAGACGACGCGTCGAGAAACGTGACGGTCCCGGGGCCGGTGAGTTTCGACCATGTGACGACCAGGGATGCAGGCTGGCCGTCATCGCTCGCCTTTCCCGTCAGCGCAGCGTCCGCCGGGAGAATCACCGTCTGGTCGGAGCCCGCCGAGACGTAGGGCAGCCCGCCCGGCGGCCCGGTCAGTTCGAACCGCATGAAGCTAAACGTGATCGAGCTTGAACCGGTGTCGTTCACGCGCACGAAGCTGCCGGGCACCATGTCGAACGCGCCGATCTCGAACGAGGGGCACGACCCCGAAACGCCGTCAAGCTGGCTCTTGAGAACCGTTGTCACCCCGCCCCCATGATGGACGATGTACTCCGCCGGGTACGGCGCGCGGCTCGTTGTGTTGCGGTACTCGGTCGTGAGGCGGTACCGCCCCGGCGTGAGCTCGCTCGCACCCGGGCCGAACGGCGGAATGTAATCGACGTACTGCGGGCCGGCGGGGTCGGGTTCGTCCACGCAGGGGCCCCCGCCGCAGGTGTTCACGGGCGGGACGTCGGTGCAGAGCATGCGGTAGGAGGAGGTGTACCAGTACCGCCCGCTGCAGCCGCCCACGTGGGCCCGTGCGACGTTGGTCCGCTGGAAATAGGGGT
>CAZJTF010000198.1:0-13024 GCA_964548565.1 uncultured Planctomycetales bacterium
TTGCCCGGAGCCGATGACCGGCAAAACATGGTGACCGCCGAACAGCGGCGTCATGACCGCCTTGACGGAGGCGACCACGGAGTCATCCGGCTCCCAGAACTTGTTGCCCAACCCGTTGACGTGCAGGTGATCGACGCCGATGAGGCGCCAGAGCTTCTGCCAGGGGCTGAATTCGAGGCCGAGGTGCGGGCACCGGGTGAGCATGTCCCAGCCATTGCGGTGCGCGTGGATCGGCAGCGCGCACCGGCGGCGCATCGCGAGGACGCCCATGTAGCCGATGCTGTTCACGCTGAGCATGACGCAGGTGCCGCCGGCCGCCACAACGGTGTCGTGGTGCCGCAGCATGGCGTCGAATTCATCGCTGATGTTGAAGGCGTACATCACCTTTTTGCCGGTGCGGCCGGCGAAGGCGTTGATCACGCGCATGACCGCCGCCACACGTCGTTCGAGCGGAGAGTGGGGCGGGTTGGCCATCACTTCATCGTCTTTAATGAAGTCCACGCCGGCCTCAACGACCTGCTGTACCTTGTGGGCCGTCTGTTCCGGGGAGAGGCCGAGATTGGGCTTGATGATCGTGCCGATCAGCGGGCCTTCCGGCACACCGGCCAGCCGGCGCGTCCCGGTGATCCCATACTGGGGGCCGGGGTACGCCTTTGCGAAGCAGTCCGGCAGTTCCAGGTCGAGCAGGCGCATGCCGGAGACCTGGCGCAGCGCGTAGAAGTTGCCCATCGTCATGGAGATGAGAGCCGGCAGATTCGTTCCGACGGCATCGATGGGGAAGGCGATTTCCACCTCGCCGCGACAGTAGCGCCCGCCCTCGCGCCCGCGCGATCCCGGCAGGCCAGGGGTGCTGACCGCCTCGCCCGGCAGAATCTTTACCACCTTTGCCGCAACGCGGTGGCGCAACTCCTCGGTCAGGCCGGGAACACGGACGAAGGTGGCGGTCGAGGCGCCCGCCATCGTTTCCGCCGCTGCCTCGAGCGACAGGGGGGTCTCAATGAAGTACCGCGCGACGATCTGGGCGCGCGGCAGGATCCCGTTACCGCCCGCCGGCAACTTTTCCACTTGCAGGAAGGGACTGCCTTCTGCTGCCCGGGTAATCCGAGGAGGTCGTGGGCGCCGCGAGGCCATGCCGGCACTCTCCGCGATAAGAAAAAAGGCCCTCATTCAGGCCTGAGGTCATTCTATTCAGCGCGTCCCGGCCGCGCCTACGCCGGAAAGGGCGAAGTTGTTGTACTTTGTGAACAGTTCGTTACACTTTCTGCCGGGCGCTTGCGGCAGGCGCTGCGTTGCGCAGCGGCACTCATTTCGGGAACGGCAGCATGCGACACGTCGCCCTTCTGATCGAAACCTCGCGCGAATTCGGCCGCGGCCTGCTGCGGGGCGTCGCCCGTTACAAGCAGGAACACGGGGGATGGCTGACGTATTGCCGGCCACACGGCCTGGGCGACATGAGTTACACCTGGCTGCGCGACTGGCGGGGCGACGCGATCCTCGCCCGCATCACCAATCGCCGAATGGCGGCCTCCATTGCCCGACTGAAGGTGCCGACCGTCAACCTGCGCGGCAAACTGGCGGACCTGCCGTTTCCTTATGTCGGTGTTGACGATATCGCTGTGGCGCGGATGGCGATCGAGCACCTGCTCGGCCGCGGGTTCCGCCATTTCGGCTTCTGCGGATACCGGCGCGGCTACAGCGCGGCGGGGGACCGGCGTTGCGACGCGTTCGTGGAGTTCGCCCGCAAGGCGGGGGGCAGCGCCGTGATCTGCAACATGTCGGACCCGGAGCCGACCTACGGACGGGAGTTGCGCGCGTGGAAACAGGAACTCGCTACCGTGGCAAAGTGGATTCGCTCGCTGCCTCGGCCGGCCGCGGTGATGGCCTGCACCGATGATCGCGGCCTGCTCGTGCTGGAGGCCTGCCGACAGGTGGGCGTGGCGGTTCCCGACGAAGTGGCGGTCGTCGGCGTGGCAAATGATGAATGCCTGTGCTCCCTGTCGATTCCGCCGCTGAGCAGCGTCGACGTCGGCGCCGAGCAGATCGGCTACAAGGCGGCCGCAGTGCTGAATGACCTGATGGATGGCGGCAAGTCGCCGGGAAAGGTCCTGATCGAGCCGCAGGGCGTCGTCTGCCGCCAGTCGACCGACACGATGGCGGTGCGGGACCACGGCGTCGCGGAGGCGATCCGCTTCATCCGCGACCATGCCTGCGAGCCGATTTCCATCACGGACGTGGCCGCTCACGTGCACATTTCGCGGTCGGCGCTGGAACAGCGGCTCAAGCAGGCGATCGGGCGCACGATTCACAAGGAGATCCAGCGGACGCGGATCGCCCGGGTACAGCAGATGCTGGCAGAAACGGGTCTCCCGCTCAAGCAGATCGCCTACCAGACCGGTTTCAGCAGCATCCAGTACATGACGCGGGCGTTCCGGGCGGCCACGCGGCAGACGCCGGCCGCCTACCGTCGCGAAAACCGGGCCTGACGTTCGGAAAGTGCAAATCATTTGTCTGAATTGACAAAAACCGACCCCGATTTCTGATTGAGGGGGGCGAGCGTCTCCCGATATGATGATCGGTGTCCGAAAACCGCGTGTGCGGCCTCTGCATCTCCATCCCCGTACACGTGGCACCATCGGCCGGCGCTCGCCGGAACGCATCCGTTGCAGTCGCGGCGGGCACGATCCGGGCGATTGACCCATCGGAGAAGCGAGGAGCCGCATGCGATCATCGAAAGGATTCACACTCATCGAAGTCCTGGTCGTGGTGGCCATCATCGCCCTCCTGGTGGCGATTCTCCTGCCGTCGCTGTCCGCCGCCCGTTCGAACGCCCGCCGGGGAGTCTGCGCGAACAACCTGCACCAGGCGGGTATCGCGATGCTGGGGTATATCACGCAGTACCGCGACTACGTGCCACGTGGTGGGAACGTTCAGCGGTATTTCTCGAATGGTGACATCCATTGGACGGTCGTGCTGCTGCGGCAGGTCGGCGTGAACACGGCTCCGATCTTCTCGCAGGCGCAATCCGTCGGGAAAGGCTCGAGCAGTTTCAACGGCAAAACATACGAAAACCGCGGGATCAAACTGAACGAACTGCTTTGGACGACGTTTCAGAAGATCCCCGTCTTCCAATGCCCGGAGCGGGCGGCCAGCACCGGTACTCCGGAAGCCGTGAGTTACGTCGTCAACTCGTTCAACCATGACGCCCGAAAGGGAGGCGGCGGCGGATTCGCGGATGTCACCGATGCCACGAAGGTGTCTGTCTGGAAGTACCCGGCCAAGGTGGTCTACCTGGCTGACCTGGAGAGGAACTCCGTGTCGGGGACCATCCGGGCGGCCTATCCGGTCAGCGGCACGAATGTGGGTGACCTGAGCTACTTTGATGCGTACCAGGTCGCCGATCTGCCCAGCGGTGCGGCAAATACGCGCCGGGTCTCTCGCGCGATGCACGCGCAACGGATGACCAACTGCCTCTTCGTGGACGGCCACGCGGCACTCCTGGATACGCAGCCGCGGCCGGGTGAGCCTGATATCGATCCAACGTCGGTCGGCACATACTCCACCCGATGGCAGCGGCATTTTGGTGTCGAGATCCCATAGGCGTACGATATTGCCTGTTGCGGAGCGGTCGATCGGTAGAAATGACAAGCAGGAATGAGTGGTTGTCCCGCCGGTGCGGATCACCGGGGACGCAGGAGCGGGATAGAGAGGAGCCGTGCCGATCCGGAGTACGTATCGGCGCAGAACACAAACTGGAGGAGCGGAAGCATGAAACGCACTCGAACCTTCGCCATCATCGGGGTTGTGGTTGCGGCAGCATCGCCGCTGAACGCAACGGTCTGGACAAACGATTTCAACAACTGGACGGGCAGCAATCTGACCTCTGTGTCCAGTTACACGGACGCGAACGGGGCAAATCCGCTGTCGTATACCGTCACCTTTAACACCGGAATGAGCGGTGTGACACAGTCAGTTCCATACCTCTACCAGGGTGACATCGGCGGCGGAAACAAGACCGCTGCGTTCCTGAACGAGGTCGGGACCGGCAACGGACGGATTCGCTTTGCGACGCCCCTTCCCGCGAGTGCCGACCTCAATCAGGGCATCGAGGTGGAGTGGTCGATGCGTGTCGGATTTGCGAACACCGGGCGCGGGCCTATCCAGATCGCGGCCACGGCGGACGGCGCCGCGGGTTCGGGCGCCACGCCGTTCAACGCTTACATCCGGCTCAGAAACTCCGGCGACACGCAGAACCGCAGCTACATCGACCTCCTGCGGAACGGCGGCCAGTCCTACAGCGCGGTCTCGGACACGAGTCTCAGGGTCGACGTGTTGTACCTGCCGAACAACATCGGCGACGAGTTCCACACGTGGAAGGCCGAGGTGGTCCGGAATGCCGTGGAGAACAAGGCATACTGGAACCTCTATTTAGATGGGCAAAAACTGCTGTTCGGCGGGGCCTCCGGCTCGCCGACATGGAACGGGCAGCAGTTCAGCTTCAAGACCTTTCAGGAAGGATTTGGCAGTACAGGTACGAATGATCCCTACATCGGGCTCGGTGACCTGAACAGCCAGGACAGTTGGGATTTTGAATTCGATTATGTGAGGTTCAGCGACGTACCCGAGCCGGCTTCACTCGCGATGCTCGGACTCGGGGTCCTCTGGCTGGTGCGTCGCCGCGGATGATTGCCGGCGGAGACGCCGGCTTTGTGTGACGATACGTCCGATGAGCGTGTTCCCGGCGGCCGCGCCGCTGCCGGGCAGGGGATCTGTCGCCCCATGATGTTCCGAACGATGCAGTCGCGGTGAAAAAGGAGCTTGGGATGTGGTGGAAGAGAGCGATCGCAGCGGTGTCCCTTGCGTTGACTCTGGCGTCTTACGCCCGGGCGACGGAATGGGTGGCTGACTTCAGCTCGAGCCCGCCACAGACGTGGGCCGGCAGCGATCAGACCGCGGTCGCCAGCTACAGCGACACCACGGGAGCCAACCCGACTTCCTACACTGTGACGTTCCTCGGCATCGGTTCCGTTCCCGCCGGGTGGCTGACGCAGGGCAGCCGCGGCGGCATCCCCACCACGGCCAAGTTCACGAACATGCAGGACGGGGTGAGCGGGCGGGCCCGGTTCGCCACGCCGCTGCCGGCGACGGCCGACGGCAACGGCGGCATCGCCGTCGGCTGGACTGCCCGATACGGGAACTACGCGATGAACCGGGCGCCCATCCAGGTGGCGCTGTATGACACCGGCACTTCCACCGGCGGCACGCCGTTCAACGTCTTCTTCCGCGTGCAGAACGGAACGACACTCGCCATCCAGAGCAACGGCGGAAGTCTGTACGGAACGATCGATCCACTGACGATTCCCGACGTCGGGGACGGCAACTACCACACATGGAGTTGCGCGGTCATCACCTCCGGCGGCACCGCCTACTGGAAACTCTGGCTCGACGGCAACCTGCTCCTGTTCACCGGAACCGACGGCTCGCCCCTGTTCGATCCGGGCGGCGGCGCGCAGCAGTTCAGCTTCCGTACGGGGAGCAACAGCTTCAGCAACATCCCCGTCCCCGGCGCTGCGGGCGGGTACATTGGTCTCGGTGAACTGCTGAGCTCGGATGTCTGGGACTTCGAGTTCGACTGCGTGGCCTTCAAGGATGACGGGCTGGCGGTCAACTTCACCTGCGGCGGCGCCGCTCCGCCCTGCGACAGCGGCGTCTCGCCGGCCTCGACCGGGACGTCAACCGCGCTCAAGGGTGGTGCGGCGACGCCGTCACAGCTCACCTACACGTTCGGCAACAACGGTTCAGCCGTCACGGGCTACACCGTTGCCCAGAGCGATCAGACCGGTGCAGCTGCGACGTACGGCTGGTTCAGTCTGAGCAAGTCGGGAAGCGTTTCGGTCAACCCGGGCCAGACTGACCAGGTCGATCTCACGATCACCGACACCAACCTGAACGCCGGCACCTACACGGGCTACATCACGTTCGTGCCGACCTGTAACCCGGCGGTCAAGCACGTCCGCCGGATCGATTTGACAATCATTGACTGCCGGTCGTCGGTCTCTCCGGCGGGCGACACGCTCCGGTCGGCCCAGATCGGATCAGGCCATGCCCCGCAACCCGTGATCTACACATTCGAGAATACCGGCGCTCCGGCCGTGAGCTATTCCGTCTCGTCGTCGGCCGCCTGGCTTCAACTGGACAAAGCCGGCGGCACCGTGGCGCCGGGAGGCACGGACGCCGTGACGGGCACGATCAACCTGGCGGGGCTCACGCCGGGCGGCTACACGGCCACGATCACGTTTACCGATACCTGCAGTCCTGCCATCCAGCATCTGCGGCAGGTGCTCCTGTCTGTCGACGGTACAATCAGCAGCCCCGGCGGAGCGGCTCAGCAGTTTAGCGCGGAGTTCACGACGTTCACGGGGACCGATCTGACGTCACTCAGCCCCGTCGTTTCCTGCGATCCAAATGTGGCAACGGCCCGCCAGTTCTACGTCCAGACCGGCGGACTGCAGGTCGATCAGCTCGACGCCGGCTGGCTGACGCAGGGCAGCATCAGCGGGGTGGCAACCACGGCCCTGTTCAATAATCCGCAGGGGGCAGCGAGTGGCGGTCTGGCCGGCGTCGGGCGGGCGCGATTCAGGACTTTCCTGCCGTTCGACGACACGTTCGATCCCGCCAACGGGATGGCGGTGGCATGGCGGATGCGCATCGGGGACTACTCTCCGACTCGCGGTCCGATGCAGATCACGTTTCCGCGCGTCAAGGGGCCATTCGGGACCAGTGAGACGCTGTCGCTGCCCGGCGACGTGTTCAACGCCTTCATCCGCATTCAGAACGGCACGAATGTGTCGATTCTCAGGAACGGCGGAGCTCAGTTCTCTGGAATTAACACCCTCGTACTCTCTGACGACATCTCCGGTGCGTATCACGTCTGGACAGCGGCTGTCTGCTACCAGGCCAGTGATCAGCGAGCGTACTGGAACCTCTGGATAGACGGGCAGAAGCTGCTCTTCACGGGAAGCAGCGACGACGGCAGCGCCGGTTCGCCCGTGGGTCCTGGCGGCGGTATCTACAGCTTCCGCACGTTCCTCGAAGATGTCTCCGGCGACCCCTACATCGGCCTTGGCGAACTGCAGTCCAGCATCGACATCTGGGATTTTGACTTTGACTGGGTCCGCATGCTGTCATACACCGTGTCCGGTTGTCCGTTCTGGGACGGCGAAGGCTGCGTGCCGGCTCCGCTCTGCCACACGCCTGCGGTTGATGCCGACGGCGACCACGACGTGGACATGGACGATTTCGCGGTATTCCAGGCGTGCTACACCGGTTCGGGCACCTTCACGCTTACGACCGAGTGCGGGTGCTTCGACCGCAACAGGGATTCGGACGTCGACACGCTTGATTTCCAGCAGTTCCAGGCGTGTGCGACGGGCCCGGCGGTCGTCTGGACGTCGACGCCCGCGTGCCCGTGATCCTGCAGACGCACGGGACCGGGCAGGGCAGCGCAGGGAGTCTGGCATGACCGAGGGCATGAGGCGCCCGGCCAAGGTGATTGCGTGCATCGCTCTGGCGATGCTCGCCGGGCAGCGCGAGGTCGCCGCGCAGGTCCTCCAGGTAGCGACGTGGGAGTTTCGTACGCCCGCTCAGGTCGGGCTGGACCCCGCGGTGCTGGACGCGGCGCGGGATTACATCGGCGGGCGCGGCTGCGTCGTGCGTCACGGCTACATGGCCTACACGTGGGGAAGCCAGAGTCAGCGCCAGGACATCGCGTCGGCGTGCAAACCCTGGATCAGCACATTCCTCTTCAAAGCCGTGGAGACGGGCCGCCTCTCGAGCGTCGACGATCTCGTGGTCAACTGGGAGCAGTGCCTGACGGGCATCAACCCGGGCCTGGGCTACAAGGACCGGAACATCACCTTCCGCCACATGGCCAACCAGATCTCCTGCTACGGTGTCCGGGAAGCGCCGGGTACCGCGTTCGACTACAACGACTGGCAGATGGCCCTGTTCTGGGACACGCTGTTTCTGAAGGTGTACGGGGCGACCTACAACAATGTCGACGCCACCGTCTATCACCCGATGCTGACGGACCTCCTGCAGTGTGAAGACAATCCGACGATGATGTTTCTGCCCGACCGGGCCGGCCGGATCGGGATTTCGGTGCGTGATTTCGCCCGATTCGGGCTGTTGTACCTGCACAAGGGTAATTGGAAGGGGACGCAGATCGTCAGCGAGGCCCATGCCACGATGGCGGTGACCAGTCCGCTTCCGCTTTCCATTCCGCGCACCACGGCGGTCCCGGCGGAAATGTGTGCCGGGGCCCGGTCCATCGGCTCTACCGTGATCCCCGACAACCAGAACGATCACGAAGGAAGTTACAGCTGGCTGTGGTGGGTGAACGGGGTGGGTCGCACGGGGCAGCGCCGCTTTCCGGACTGTCCGCTGGACACGTACGGCGCGTTCGGGCACGGAAACGGGCAGCGGGCGGTGGTCGTCATCCCCAGCCTCGACATGGTGATCTCCTGGAATGATACGACGCTCGGCAGCAAGCCTGGTAACCCCGGTGAAGCGATCAAGCGGGTGGCGGCTGCGGCATTGCCTGAGAATCCATACATCCTGCTCACGCCGGGCGCAATCGAGAAGACGGCCGAGTACGGGCAGGACCTCCCGGACCAGACATTCACCGTCACCAACACCGGAATCGGTGAGTTGAACTACGAAATCGAAAGCGACCAGTCGTGGCTCGCCGTCGCGCCGACCGCCGGAACGAGCACCGGCGAATCGGACACGATCACGATCGAGTACAACACCGCCGGCCTGTCGCTCGGGCCGCACTCGGCCAGCATCCGCGTTTCCGATGCGGGTAGCACGCCGGCCGCCGGCAACAGTCCCCAGACCATCACGGTCGCGCTGCAGGTGGTCAGCGTTCTACCCGACCTGGACCGGGATACCGACGTTGACCAGGAAGACTTCGGGCTATTCCAGCGCTGCCTCGGGGCCAGTGCGGTCCCCCAGATCCCGGCCGAGTGCCAGCCCTGTAACTTCAATCGCGATGATCTCATCGACCAGGTGGATTTCAACGTCCTGTGGGGGTGCCTCTCCGGCAGCGGACACGTTGCCGACCACACATGCGACGATGCCTGGCAGTGACGGTGCGAGCGTGTTCTCGGCGGATTCCGCCCTGATCCACCGGCCGGCAGAGGTTGCGATGCCGCGTTGTCGAAACATCACCACCGCCGTGCTGGTTCTGCTCGTTTCGGCTGCGTGTCTCGCGGACGTGCTGGCGGGTCAGATCATCGCCGACTCTGAGCACCCCGCGTGGTTTCGGTACGCCGGCGGAGGACCGTTTTACCTGTGCGGGCCCGGGGATCCGGAAGGATTCCTCTACCGCGGAACGCGCAATGCGGACGGGACGCGCAGCGGCGATCAGATGGCCCTGATCAACAAGGTGACCGGCACCGGCGCCAACTGCATTTACCTCATGGCGATTCGCAGCCACGGCGGCGATGGCGACAGCACCGAAAACCCGTACATCGACAGCGATCTGACGAAAGCCCTGGACACGGATATTCTGAACCAGTGGGAGACCTGGTTCACGGCGATGGACAGCAGAGGCATTGTCATTTATTTCATTTTCTACGACGACAGTGCCTCGCCCTTCGGGAAGGAACTCCCCACCAACGGGCAGCTCAAATCGGCGGAGGTCACGTTCATCAATACGATCGTCAGCCGGTTCAAGCACCACAAGCACCTGATCTGGTGCGTGGCGGAGGAGTACGGGGAAGGCCTGTCGGCGGCCCACGCATCGAAAATTGCCCAGCAGATCAAGCTGCAGGATGACCGCGGGCACCCGGTGGCGATCCACCAGAACAACGGCACCGCCTTCAATTTCAACGGCAACACATCGTTCAACCAGTTCGCCGTCCAGTGGAATGTGTCGACACCCGCCGAACTGCACGCGGGAACGATCGCCGCCTGGGCGAATGTGAGCGGGCTGGTCAACATCAACATGGCCGAGTTCGCGCCGCTTTCGACCGGCCTGGAGCTGCAGCGCAAACTCTGGGGGATCGCCCTGGGCGGCGGCTATTCCATGGTTCTGGGGATGGACATCGCAGCCACGCCGGCCGGCGACCTGCAGACCTGCGGGAGGCTGGTGCGGTTCATGGAAGCAACGCGGTTCAACGAGGCCGCCCCGCGCGACGACCTCGCCCGGCAGGATACGGATTACGTCCTCGCCAGCCCCGGCGAGGTCTACATTGCCTACGGTGACAGCGGTATCGATTTCGGGCTGTCGATGCTGCCAGGGCACTACGTCGTGCGGTGGTACAACCCGGCGAGCGGCTCGTGGATCGAACAGGGCACTCGCGCGGTCGCGGCGGCTGGAATCCAGGACTTCACCAGGCCGGGCGCGATCACGGGCGATGCGGCGCTCTACGTGTGCAGCACGGTTCCGATGCCGGCGAGCAATCCACATCCGCTCTCGGGGGCCCTGCGGGTCCGCCCGGACGTGCAACTGTCCTGGACACCGGGGGCCGGTGCCGTTTCACACGATGTGTACTTCGGGACAAGCAGCCCGGGCACGTTGGGCGGTCGGCAGGCCGAGAACGTATTCCAGCCCGGACCACTCGAAACACATACCACCTATTACTGGCGCATCGACGAAGTGAATGGACAGGGCGTGACAACTGGCGCGGTCTGGAGTTTCACGACGGACGGAGTCCCCGGCGACTACGATGGCGACGGCGACGTCGACCAGGAGGACTTCGGTATGTTCCAGGTGTGCTTCTCCTCCTTCGCGATTCCCGTGATCCCGCCGAACTGCCTCTGGGCGAACTTCAACGAGGATGACCTGGTAGACCAGACGGATTGTGTTCGGCTCCTGGACTGCATGAGCGGACCGAACAGGCCCGCAACGTGTCTGCCTTGAGTGACGCGCTTCCAATGACTGTCCCAACGGAGTGCACGTGCGATGAAGCTGTCCTCGTCTCGTCTTCCAACCGCGATATTCTCGGGCGCGATCCTGGTGCTCGCGTCCGTTTCGGTATGCCCGGCGGAGACCTTTCCCGGCCGCGAATGGGAATCCGCCACACCGCAGGATGCGGGCATGGACACTGCTGCCCTGAATGCACTGCGGGACTACGTCGGCGGCCGAGGCTGCGTCGTTCGTCACGGTCGGATGGTGTACACGTGGGGGGATCAGACTGCGCGGGGGGATGTCGCGTCTGCGTGTAAACCGGTCATCGCGCACTTGCTGTGGAAAGCGGTCGAAGACGGGCGGCTCTCCAGCCTCGACGAGCCCGCGGTGAAGTGGCAGCCATGCCTGGCGAACTTGAACGCGGACCTGGGCTATAAGGACCGTTCGATCACCTTCCGCCACATGGCCACGCAGACGTCCTGCTATGGCGTGCGTGAAAAGCCGGGCACGGCCTTCGACTACAACGACTGGCAGATGGCGCTCCTGTGGGATTCATTGCTGCTCGGCGTCTATGGAGCATCCGGCGACACCGTCGACGAGAAAGTGCTGCGACCCCTGCTGGCTGAGCCGCTGCAGTGCCAGGACAGCCCGACATTCCTGGCGTTCGGGTCGAACAATCGGGCCGGGCGGTTCGGCGTCTCGGTTCGCGACTTCGCACGCTTCGGGTTGCTCTACCTGCGGCAGGGGCGGTGGGGCGATCGCCAACTCCTGGACCCGGTGCACGCCGTCGAGGCCGTCACGCGCCCGCTGTCGAATGCGATCCCACGCACAACGGCGAAGAAGGCAGAGATGTGCCCGGGCGCGCGAACCCTGGGCTCTCAGAAGGTGCCGGACGATCAGACCGACCACCTGGGCAGCTACAGCTATCTCTGGTGGACGAACGGCAGAGATCGGGAGGGGCGGCGCCACTGGCCTCACGCGCCCGCCGACACGTTCGGCGCATTCGGCCACAAGAATGGTCAGCGGGCAGTCGTGGTGATTCCCACGCTGGATCTGGTCGTGTCGTGGAATGACACCACCCTCGGCGACAAGTCAGGCAATCCGGTCGATGAGGCGCTCAGGCGGCTCGTTGAAGCGGTGGATGACGGCGGAATCGTGGCCGACCCGGAGCACCCGGCCTGGCTGAAGCGCGAGAAGGGGCGCCCGCTCTTCATGTGCGGCCCGGGCGACCCGGAGGGCTTCCTCTACCGCGGCAAGCAACGCCCGGATGGAACGCGCGATGGCGACCAGATGGAACTGATTCGAAAAATGGCCGGCACCGGGGCCAACTGCATTTACTTCATGGCGGTGCGGAGTCACGGCGGAGACGGCGACCGCACGCACAATCCTTTCGTTGATCATGATCCCGCCAAACCGCTGAACGAGAAGGTTCTCGACGAGTGGGAGACGTGGTTTGCCGCCATGGATCGCGCGGGCATCATCATCTACTTCTTCCTGTACGATGACAGCGTGGCGCCATTCGGGAGGGGATTGGATGCTAAGGGCCAGCTGAGGCTGGCCGAGGCTGCCTTCATCGACGGGATCGTGGGCAGGTTGGGGCATTACCGCAACCTGATCTGGTGCGTCGCCGAGGAGTACGCCGAGAAGCTCCCCCGCGACCAGGCGATCGCGATTGCGCAAAGGATCCGGGCGAAAGATCCGCGGCACCACCCGGTCGCGATCCACCAGAACCATGGGACCCGGTTCGATTTCAAGGATGAGCCGGCCTTCAGCCAGTTCGCGGTGCAGTGGAACGTTGACACGCCCGAGGAGCTGCACGCCGGGACGGTCGCCGCGTGGAAGGACACCGGCGGACGCGTCAGCATCAACATGTCTGAGTTCGCCGACTCGCGCCACGATCCCAGGCCGTTTTCGGGGACCGGAGACGTGCTCCGCCGAAAGATCTGGGCGATCGCCATGGGTGGTGGCTACTCCATGGTCCTGGGCATGGATATCGCCTCCACGCCAGTGGCGGATCTCGAGGCGTGCGGGCGACTCGTGCGGTTCATGGAAGCGACGCGATTCCATGTGACCTCTCCGCACGATGAGCTCGCACGGGCCGACACCGACTAC
>CAZJTF010000199.1:0-12865 GCA_964548565.1 uncultured Planctomycetales bacterium
CGGACACCCTTGCCGTCGGCTCGCGGTTGCGGTCATCACGCCCCGCAGAGGACTTCCACCTCCAAGATTCACTACATGCTTGGCGCACAAAACGGCGGCGGCACCCGTCAGCGCCGCCGCACGTGTGACAACCTGAATCGTCCGTCGCGAGACTACTCGCGCCGACCGCCCAGCAGGCCCGACCGCATCAGCAACCAGAGCAGCGTCAGGATGGCCGTCACCGTGGCCGCCACGTACGTCATGGCCGCCGCGTTGAGGACCTTCGCCACCTCTCGGTCCTCGGCTTCGGTGACAAGCCCGTTCGCCAGCAGTGTCTGGCGAGCCCGGCTGCTCGCGTTGAACTCGACGGGCAGGTTGACGAGCTGGAAAATCACCACCATCGTGAACAGCGCCACGCCGATGATCCCAAGAAACTGCGCGCCGATGCCGAAGCCGATCATGGCAAGGATGATGCCGAAGCCGCTTCCGAAGCTCGCCATCGGCACGACCGCGTTGCGAATCCCCAGGGGCGCGTACCCATGGGCGTGCTGGATTGCGTGACCCACTTCGTGCGCGGCGACCCCCGCCGCCGCTACCGACCGCCCCGCGTAGACGTCGGGACTGAGCCGCAGCACCTTGTGCCGCGGATCGTAGTGGTCGCTCAAATAGCCCTCAGACGGTTCGATCGCGACGTCGGTAATGCCGTTGGCGTCGAGAATCGCCTGGGCCACGTCACGCCCGCTCCAGCCGCGTCGCGTCGGAATCTCGCTGCCCCGGGCAAAGGCGGATTTCACCTTCGCCTGCGTGATCGCGCCGAGCACGAGCGCCGGCAGGGCGACCAGCAGCATGTACATGGGATCAAAGTACAGCATCGCGTGTGACCTCCCCGGTAAAGCGTACGATGGTCCAGTTTGTCAAAGCTCCACAGACTTATACGTCAGGTTCGCAAGCACGGCGAGTGCCAGCACTTCGAAATCGGTAAAGGTCGGCCGTGCACGATCTTGCGAGCGGGCTTTGTCCGGCGCGGACCGCCAGAATGACATGTCACTCCGCCTGGCTGAGGTCAGCTTCGCTCAACACGACGAACTTCCGGCTCCGCAGCGTCTCCGCGGCAATCTCGAGATTGTCCACCGACAGCGCGACCGCCGGGCCGATCCGGGCCGGCAACAGCGGATACGCGTAGGCCACGTTGATCTCCGCCGACAGCAGGGCCGACAGAATCGTGAGCAGCCCCCGCTGGCCGCGTGGCAGCTTGACCACCAGCAGTTCCTTGACGCTGATCGCGAATCCCGCCTCCCGGAGGGTTTTTGCGGCCTCATCTGGCGGGTCGAACAGCAGCCGCACGATGGCCACATCCACCGAGTCAATGACCGAGAGCCCCAGGATCCGGATATTTCGGTCCTCGATGAGTCTGGTCAGCCGCAGCAGTTGCCCCATCCGATTATCGAGAAAAACCGAGATCTGCCGAACGGTGGGCGAGCCCTGTGCGTCGAGCGTTTCATACGGCTGACGGGCCATCGTCATGAGCGGCTCCTCGCGTGTCGGGGAACTCATCAATCGACAACTGGCACTTGATCGCGCCCCACTGCCAGTCTGGCAGGTGACCGGGCCCTTCGCCCGTGTCGGCCGACACGGCGCAACGTTCGAGCCGACAGTGACTTGCAGCGCATAGCCAAACCAGCGAACGTCTGGCATCGAGCTTGCAGTTGTTGACCGTGTATTTGCAGGGCTGCCCGAGGGTGGGACGTGCCCATGCCCAAGGAGAGTGTAGCTATGTCCAAGATTATCGGCATCGATCTCGGGACGACGAACTCCGTCGTAGCCGTCATGGAAGGCGATCAGCCGAAGGTGCTCACCAACGCCCAGGGCTCGCGCCTGACACCGTCGGTGGTTGGCTTTACGGATAAAGGCGAGATTCTGGTCGGGCAGATCGCCCGGCATCAGCAGGTGACCAATCCGCAGAACACGGTCTTCTCCATCAAGCGTTTTATGGGGCGGCGGCACAACGAGGTGCACTCCGAGGAGAAGATCGTGCCGTACAAGGTCGTTGGCGGCGAGAACGAGCTGGTGAAGGTGGAGGTCCGCGGGAAGACCTACACCCCGCCGGAGGTCTCGGCCATGATCCTGCGCGATCTGAAGAAGACCGCCGAGGATTACCTGGGCGAGAAGGTCACCCGGGCCGTCATCACCGTGCCGGCTTACTTCAATGACTCGCAGCGTCAGGCGACGAAGGACGCGGGCGAAATCGCCGGACTCAAGGTGGAACGCATCATCAACGAGCCGACGGCCGCCGCGTTGGCGTACGGGCTCGAAAAGAAGAAAAACGAGAAGATCGCCGTCTTCGACCTCGGTGGTGGAACGTTCGATATCTCGATTCTCGATATCGGCGACAACGTCTTTGAGGTGCTCAGCACGAATGGCGATACGCACCTCGGCGGCGATGATTACGATGAGGAGCTGATCAACTTCGTCGCCGAGGAGTTCCGCAAGCGCGAAGGGATCGACCTGCGCAAAGACCCGATGGCCCTGCAGCGCCTCAAGGAGGCTTGCGAGAAGGCGAAATGCGAGCTGTCCACCACGCAGGAAACGACGATCAATCTGCCGTTCATCACGGCCGACCAGTCCGGGCCGAAGCATCTGCAGCAGACGTTGACCCGCGCGAAATTCGAGCAGCTCACTGAGCATCTGACCGAGCGCTGCCGCGGACCGGTGAACAAGGCGCTGCAGGACGCGAAGCTTTCGCCGCGCGAGGTGGACGAAGTCGTGCTTGTCGGCGGCTCGACGCGCATGCCGGCTGTGCAGCGACTCGTCAAGGAGATCTTCGGCAAGGAACCGAATAAGAGCATCAACCACGACGAGGTGGTGGCCGTCGGCGCGGCGATCCAGGGTGCGGTTCTCACCGGAGAGAAGGACGACATCGTTCTGCTCGACGTAACGCCGCTCTCCCTCGGCGTTGAGACGCTTGGTGGCGTTATGACCAAGCTGATCGAGCGCAACACGACGATCCCGACCTCCAAGAAGGAGATCTTCAGCACGGCTGCCGACAACCAGACGGAAGTGACCATCCACGTGCTCCAGGGCGAGCGCGAAATGGCCGCCGGCAACCGGACGCTCGGTCGCTTCAACCTCGCGGGCATCGCACCGGCCCCTCGCGGCATGCCGCAGATCGAGGTTACGTTTGACATCGATGCAAACGGCATCCTGAACGTCTCGGCCAAGGACCTCGGCACCGGCAAGGCCCAGACAATCCGTATCGAAGGCTCGAGCGGCCTCTCGAAGGACGAGGTCGAGCGGATGCGCAAGGAGGCTGAAGCCCACGCCACCGAGGACAAGGCGCGCCGCGAGGTCGTCGACCTCAAGAATCAGGCAGACAGCCTGCTCTATCAAACGGAGAAGACACTCAAGGAGCACGGCGACAAGGTCGGCCCGAAGGAGCGCGGCGACATCGAGTCGGCGGTGAATCAGCTCAAGGAGGCCGTCAAGGGCGACGACAGGAACGCTATTCAGCGTTCCATCGAGGGCCTGATGACCGCCTCACAAGCGATCGGAAAGGTGATCTACGAAGAAGCCGCCCGCCAGGCTCAGGCCAAGGGCGCGGCTCCGCAGGGCGAATCCGGCCCCGGCCAGCCGGCCGGAGCAACCGCTGGAACCGGCGGCGAAGACGTGATCGATGCCGAGTTCGAAGAGAAGTCGTAACTGATCTCAGCTGAGACCGAAGCGGCCGTTCCGATGGGACGGCCGCTCGTCTGCGCGCAGCGCCCAGTGCGGCGGGGCCTGCCGCCCGGGCGGCTGCGGTCGCGCCAACACGTGCGAGAGGCGAAAGCAGTTCAGTCCAGGACGCCGTGCAGCACGAGTACGGCCTCCTGGCGCGGCTTGACGGCGGCCTTGAGTTCCTTCTGGACCGCCTGCAGTTCAGCGCGGGCCTTGTCGCGCTCCTCGCGGAACGCTTTGAGCCGGATCGCGATGTCCTCGGTCGGCGTGTTGTTGTCGGCGAGCGCGACCCGAAGGTTGTTCTGGGCCTCGATCACCTTGCTCTCCGGCTCTTCGCTCTCACCGCCCCGCTGACGTATGGTAAACCCCGTCCGCAGGTCCCGCTGGAGGCTAATCGCCTTTTCGAGCTTCGGCTGCAGGGCCTTCCACTCCGCTTCTGACACCGAGAGCTGGTCCTTGATCAGGCCGATCCAGCGATCCCGCATCTGTGATTCCCACCCGGACCGGCGCCCTTCGCCCTGTGCTGCCGGTTGCCCTTCGCGACGGCCGGCCTCCTGTGCCTGCGCCAGGGACAGCAACGCCAGGCCGATGATCCCGACTGTTCCCAAGACGATGCGTCTCAACATGATCGCTCCTTTCGGGCTCTTCGAAATGCTGTGTTCGGTCGCCGCCAAGCCTCACCTCGTTCCGCCGCGAGATTCTGCGCGAAACGGAGGAAGGCCTCACTGTATTGTTGCGGATACTCTGCGCTTTTCTTCCACGCCGGCCGCGGGTGCGGTCGTCGTTGAAGAGCGACCCGGGTCCGTGTAGTCCCGCCAGCTCTTCATCGCGCGGGCCAGATGAACGCGCACATCCCCTTTGACGCCGTAGCCCTGCAACCCCACGGGGCCCGCGAAGCCGACCCGCCGCAGCTTTCCGAGCAAACCTGCCACGTCGAAGTCGCCGTCTCCCAGCGGCTTGATGAAATCGTCCCAGTTCTCCCCCTGCCGGTTCGCGCCGTTGATCGAAATGATGGACAAGTGTGGTCTCGCGTCGCGCAAAATCCCATCGAGGTCGCGACCGCCATCCACTTTGAGCCAGTGGCACAGGTTGAACGTCAGTTTGACGTTCCGACGCTTGACCTTCTCGACGAGCCGAATCGCGTCGCGCGTGCTTGCGACGTAGAAAGCGTTGTGCGGGTAGAGCGACACCCCCAGTTCCGACTCGGCTGCAAGATCGGCGATGCGACGGATCCCCTCGACGGCTCCGTCGTCCGCTTCGCCGCTCGGTTTTTTCCCCAGCACGAACAGCCACACAGCAGTGCCCCGCCCTTTGAGTGCCCGGATTGCATCCGGCAGTTTTGGATCGTACGGGTTCTCCGGTTTGTCGAGGTCGAGCCCCGCGTAAACTGCGAAGATCTTCAACCCGAGTTCGTCAGCGATCTTGAGAGGCTCCCGCATGTCCTGCAGACTGCAGGCCCAGCCGGCAAAGCCCAGTTCCTTCACCAGCCGCAGCTGCGACTCCACCGTCTGGTGATGATCGTCCCTGGTGGCAGTGTCCATCGCGAAAAACGCGTTCGGCGGGCCCACAGGCGAGCCGGTCTGGGCAAGGGCGAGGAGCAGGAGGAGTCCGTTGGCAGGTGACATGTTGTGATCCCTGAGAGTTGTCCGATGATGCCTCGGACCGGTGCATCCGGCCCGTGATCTGCTGCACAGAACTATCGCCCACGCTGCCCCCGGGTGCAAGTCGCCGCGCCACCACATGGATGAGAAGGTGAGGCCGCTCCGCCGCTCATTCGCCCGGGCGCGTCGCGGGTCGAGTCGCCGCATGTCCGTTCTGCAGGTACTTGTCGAACCAGTCGGCCATGGGCTTCACATCCTCGAGCAGGTTGGGCCACCCGTGTCCGGCGTCCTCTTTCACAACAAGCTTGACCGGTACGCCCGCCGCTGAAAGCTGCTCCTCGATTTCCCGCGCCTGCTGGACGGGCACGAGTTTGTCCGCGTCTCCATGGATAATCAGCGTCGGCGGATCGTCAGCGGAGACATGGGTCACTGGTGAAATCCTCCGCAGGATCTCGAGTCGCCGCTCCCGATCCGTGATCGGCACGTACCGTCGTGTCTCCTTGTCGAGTTCACGGAAATCGAAAGGCGCTCGAAACGACTTCAGCTCACCCTCGAGCGCGACGAACGCATCCCGCCCCTCTTCGCCGTAATTGAGGAAATCCGTGGGCGGAAAGAAGCAGGCGACCGCCTGCACACGGCTGGAGAACCGATTCACCGGGTCTTTCGCATCCGCACGACCGGGTGTTCCGGAAGTCCCGATCATGAGCGACAGGTGCCCCCCGGCGGATCCGCCCATGATGCCGATCCGGTTGGGGTCGAGGCCATACCGGGCGGCATTCATGCGTATGAACCGGATCGACCGGTGCATGTCCTCGACAACCTCCGGGATCGTGTACCGCGGCTGACTGCCATGGACCACCGGAAATACCGTGTAGCCGCGTTTCAGCAACTCCGCGAACATCTGCGGATTGATCCCCTCATGCGAGGAGACCCAGCCGCCGCTCACCACGAAAACCACAGCCGCGCCATTCGCAGGGCCACGTGGCGTGAACACGTCGAGCGTCAGAGCGGTGCCGTCTTTGCGCCCATAGATCACGTCCTCGACGCGGTTGTACGGGGGCACCTCAGCCCCCGCGAGTACCACATTGCTGCACAGCACTGCCAGGACCCAGGTCCCGATGTGACGCGCTGTCATCTCTTGCTCCTGTGAGTGAGTTGTTGCCGACGAAACCGCGTCGGCAACTCTATCCGTCCCTCTGCCACTCCCGTACGCGACGGACGGCCTCGTTCCAGCGCTCGCGGAGCGCTGCCGCCTCATCCCGGCGGATCAACGGGTCGAACCTGCGATCTGTCGGCTGTCGTCCGGCCAGGCTCTGCGGACCTTGCCAGAGCCCGACACCGAGTCCCGCCATGTACGCTGCCCCGAGCGCCGTGGTCTCCGTCACCGCCGGCCGTACCAGCGGCACGCCCAGCACGTCCGCCTGGAACTGCATCAGCAGATTGTTCGCCGAGGCGCCGCCATCCACGCGCAGCTCACGGAGCCGTTCGCCGGAGTCCGACGCCATGGCCTCGAGGACATCCAGCACCTGGAATGCGATCCCCTCGAGGGCCGCCCGCGCAATGTGCGCGCGTGTTGTTCCCCGCGTCAGGCCGAGAATTCCGCCGCGGGCCTGGGCATCCCAGTGCGGTGCGCCGAGGCCAGCGAACGCCGGCACCAGGTACACGCCGCCGCTGTCCGCAACGGTAGACGCAAGTGACTCGATCTCCGCCGAAGTCCCGATGATGCCGAGCCCGTCGCGGAGCCACTGCACGACCGCGCCGCCCACGAACACGCTGCCTTCCAGCGCGTACTGAAGCCCGCGCCCCGCATCCCATGCGATCGTCGCCAACAGCCGATATCGCGACTGTGCGGGCCGGCTCCCCGTGTGCTGCAGGACGAAGCACCCCGTCCCGTACGTACACTTCGCCTCGCCCGGCGAGAGACACATCTGGCCAAACAGCGCGGCCTGCTGATCACCGGCAATCCCTGCGATCGGCACGTCCCGGAGTTCCGGCACGTCGGAGACCGTGGCCGCCACTCCACTGGACGGAACGATCTCGGGCAGGAGGCTTTCGGGTATCCGGAGCAGTTCCAGGAGCTCCTGGTCCCAGCGGCCTGTCTGAATGTTGAACAGCATGGTACGGGAGGCATTGCCCGGATCCGTCACGTGCCTCCGACCGCCCGTCAGCTTCCAGATCAGCCAGCTGTCGACTGTCCCGAAAGCCAGCTGGCCGCTGTCCGCCCGCTCCCGGGCTCCCGGCACATTGTCGAGCATCCAGCGGATCTTCGTAGCGGAAAAGTAGGGGTCGATCACCAGCCCCGTCCGCTCCTGCACCAAACCCGCATGACCATGGGCGACCAGGTGGCTGCAGAGCGCAGCCGTGCGCCGATCCTGCCACACGATGGCGTTGCAGATCGGGCGCCCCGTCACACGATCCCAGATGATGGTCGTCTCGCGCTGATTCGTAATCCCGATGGCCGCGACATCTGCGCGCGACAAGCCGCTCTTCTGCAGGGCCTCGATAGCCACAGCCGCCTGGGATGACCAGATCTCCGCCGGGTCGTGCTCCACCCAGCCCGGCTGCGGAAACAGCTGCGCGAACTCGCGTTGAGCCATGCTGCGGGCATGGCCCTCCTCGTCAAAGACGATCGCCCGCGAGCTCGTGGTCCCCTGATCCATCGCCAGGACGCAGGGCATGAGCACTCCTCCGGTCTGCGGCCACCTTCGGGGCAGCAGGGGCATCATACCCGTGCGTGCGCCTCTCTGCCGAGGGGCTCCCTTGACTGGAACCTGCAACCACCTAAAGTGAAGTCGCGGCGTGTCGCAGGGTTTCGTGTGGACCGCCGCGCCACGCAACCGGAGCCACATCATGCCGCCCCGCGTCATCCTCCATAACGCGATCAGCCTTGACGGGTGTCTGAGCGGTTTTGCGCCCGACCTGGGGCAGTACTATGGCGTCGTATCCACGTGGAAGGAGGACGCAACGCTTGTGGGCAGCGAAACCATCCTGACCGCACCGGAGGGCACTTCGACCGATCCCGAGGACGAACCCCCACTACCCTCTCCTGGTGACAACCGTCCCCTCCTCGTCGTCGCGGACAGCCGCGGACGGGTCCGGTGCTGGCAAGTCCTGCGAAACGCCGGCTACTGGCGAGACATGGTCGCGCTCTGCTCGCGGTCGACACCCCGCACGCACACTGAGTGGCTGCGATCGCGTCGGGTTCACACGATCATCGCTGGCGAGATCCGCGTCGATCTTCCGGCCGCCCTGCACGAGTTGGCCGAGCGTTTTGATGTGCACACGATCCGCGTCGACAGCGGCGGGACGTTGAACGGGGCCCTGCTTCGAGAGGGCCTGGTGAGTGAGATCAGCGTTGTCATTCACCCGTGCATCGTCGGGCGGGCAGAGCACACTGTCCTGGTGCAGGGCGCCCTCCCCGTCCCGGCCGGCCTCCGACTCGTCGATATGCAGACGCTTCCCGGCGGGCTTGTCTGGCTCCGGTATGAGATCGCCGCTCCGGTTGGCGGATGGCGCGAGGCTCCCCATGCTTGAACTGAAACATCGTGTCACGATTCGAGCCGCGCCCGAGGTCGTCTGGCCATTCATCGCTGATCCCGCGCGCATCGCCGAGTGGAATCCGAAGCTGCTGGAAACAGACCGCCCGCCGGGGCTGCCGCTTCGAATCGGGGAGCAGTTTCGCACCGTCGGCACGCTCCGCGGCCGGCGGATGCAGTCACTCACGAGCGTCCGCGTGTACAGTCAGCCGCAGGAAGTCGCTTTCGAGCATCTGATCGAAACGAAGCACGGTCCACAGCGCGCCATGGAGCGATATATGTGCCGTCCCCGCGGCAACGGAACGCAGGTGATCCATATTCTTGATCTCTCCCCCTCTGGCATCTCCCTCGCCTGGCGAATCCTCATCTGGCTCTTCTCCGTCCTGGGGGAGGAGCAGGGTCGCCCTCAGCTCGACTATCTTCGTGCGGCTGTGGAAGCGGTTTCCCCACCCGCCTCCTGAGCAGCCGACATTGCATCGGTTCGTGTGCCGGCTATCCTTGGGTGATGGAGACACCCGACGCGATCCAGACGCCGGCCGCCGAACCCACCCCTCCGCCCGCCCGCTCGCCGGAGGAGGTCCGCGCCTATCACCGCATCCAGCGGAAGCTGCATATTGCCGACATTCTCGTTTCGGTGGTCTACTGGACGGTCTGGCTCGCCCTGGCGGGCCCGGTGGTCGCATGGATTGACGGCTGGACCGACTCCCGCTGGGTCGGGCTCTTCGCGACGACCTTGATTTCGCTCGGCGGGCTTGTTCTTCTCAGTCTGCCGCTTACATACTACGGCGGTTTCGTCGTGGAACAGCGCTTTCAACTCAGCAACCAGACGCCGCGGAGTTGGCTCATCTTCCAGTTGAAGGCGTGGCTGGTGGGTGCGGTTTTCGCGGCCATTCTGGTGGGTGGCTTGTACGCCCTGCTCTGGCACGGCGGCCGCTACTGGAGCATCTGGCTCTGGGTGGGCGTCATGGTCCTGTCGGTGGTAATCGCCAAGGTCTTTCCGCTGATCATCCTGCCGATTTTCTACCCCGCGCGCCCGCTGGAGAGGCCTTCGCTCAAGGAACGTCTCGAGCGGATGGCCAGCGGTACCGGCCTGCGGCTCACGGGCGTCTACGACCTGGCCCTCAGCAAGGACACGAAGAAGGCAAACGCGATGCTGGCGGGGCTGGGCTCATCGCGCCGCGTTTACCTCTCCGACACGCTGCTTGGCTCGTTCAACGATGACCAGATCGCGGTCGTCTTCGCCCACGAACTCGGCCATCACCTCCGCGGGCACATCTGGAAGGGCATCGGCCTGTCCGCCGTGGTCAGCTCGATCCTCGTCGCGCTGATCCACTGGAGGCTTCAGCCCTGCGCAGGCCAGCCGTCGCTCTGGCCTGACGCCGTGGCCGCCTTGCCGCAGGTCCTTCTGCTCGCGACGCTGTACCCGCTGCTTGTCGCCCCAGTCACCAACGCGATCAGCCGGCGATTCGAGCGGCAATGTGACAGCGATGCCCTGCGCCTGACCGAGGATCCTCAGGCGTACCGCACCGCTTTCGAGCAACTCGGGATGCTGAACCTGTCCGACCCCAACCCGCCCCGCTGGGAGGTCATCCTGTTCGATGATCATCCCCCGCTCGCGGAACGCATCGCCATGGCCGACCGCGTCTTGACCGGCAGCGCCTGACCACGAGCACGCGCCGCGCTTCTGATTCCGCGGCTTGCACACCGCAGCGATTATGTCCAGTCGAGCGTGATGAGCAGCGTCTCGCCCGCCTGCATCGTCACCGGTGCATGCAGACGCACCACGGCGGTGCTGCCATCCGCGGCCGCATCCGTCAGGAGTTCCCGATCGCCGATTCGGGCCATGCCCTTGAGTGAAGCCGGTTGGGCAGGCAGTCCCAGTTGCAGCTCGCCCAGATCCAGCCGCCCCCCCAGTACGGAGAAGCCGTTCACCTGGCGGTTGCCCTCGCGCTTCTGTGCGAATCGCCCCCACGCTTCCGCCGTCGTAAACAGCGATCGGTGTTCGTCCGGCGTAAGCCGCGGATCCATGGCCAGAACGCGCCTTGGCCCGTCGTATGCATATCCCTGAGCCGCGAGCAGCAGCGACCAGCTGCTCAGGGCGCGTGCGTAGTAATCGCCGCACTCGATCTCGTTCCAGGGGCTCTTTTTCCGCCCGTCGTAGCGCTCGCGCGCTGCACGGACGATCGCCAGACCTTCTTCGATCTGCCCCTCGTACAGCTTGTGGGCCGCCACCTGGTATTCGATTCCAGTCCAGATCTCGTCGCGGTACAGGATGGGGTCGTCGGGTCGGCCGCCCTTTGGCCACGAGCAGCAGAGCAAACCCTTGTCCTTCCCATCGGCGAACTGCTGAAATCGCTGCGTGCCCTGGAATCCCTCCTGCGTCCAGAGGAAATTATGTTTGAAGATCGCTTTGAGCGCGCTCTGCACCTGGTCGTTCGGCAGGATGTCTCCCAGCCGGAGGATGCGCGCCCACCACTGCCCTACCACCTGGTCGGAAAAACAACCCCTCCCGTAGCCGAGGTTGAGATTGTCGGCGCGTTGGATGTAGTACTCGCCGTCGAACAACTGCCCAGCCACGATACCGCGTCCTTTTTCGAATAGCCCGCGGTAGCGCTCGGCCGCCGCGTCATCTTTGACGAGGCGCGCCATCTCTTCCGCCGCACGCAGCGCGGCCAGGTACAGCGAACTGACGAACGTGTTCCACCCGTAGATCACGCGGTCATACGTGTTGAACTGCGGCTTCTCCATCACGCCGTCGCCGTCCGCGTCCCACTCTGAAACCGCAAAGTCCATCGCCTTGCGGATCATGGGCCAGAAATCGTCGAGGAAGCGACGGTCACGTGACTGCAGGTGCTCGCGGTAGGCCTTCAGCACCGCCCCGCACTGCCCGTCCGCCACCGCGATGTGGCGTTTCACGGCGCTGTCGCGCGGCACCTCGACCCGATGGTGCACCCCGCCGTCCGGACGCTGATGGAACTTCAGCTCGGTCACCCGCATGTTGGCTTCGAGTGAGGGCCAGAGCTTCGCCAGCGTCTGCTCGTAGTTCCACACGTGGTTGCAGTTCATCGGGCAGCAGCCGCCACCCGATGGGTTACAGCCCTCAAAGCCGTAGAACGTTCCGTCTTTCGTCCAGAAGCAGGTGGGGCTCCGCAGGATCGAGATGTTGGCCGCCACCGCGTCCACAAAGTACTGAGGCAGACTCGTGTCAAACATCGCGCTGCGGAACGCCAGCGTGTTCGTGCGCAGGCGGTCCAGGTCTGCCAGAACGCTCCGCGCGACGCCGAGCGCATCGTGGTACCAGCCCGTGTACATGTTGCCGACTTCAATGGCGCCGCCACCCGCCATCCGCCAGTTATTCTGCGGATAATACTGGTGCGGGAAGTGCCACGTGACGAGGAATGTCGCCTCGGCCGTGCCGCCGGCCGGCGCCGTCGCGTCCACACGCAGTGCGGCGTTCAGCGTTTCACCCGGATCGCTTGGGCCGACCGATGTCCCTGGCCGGACCGGTTCAAACGCATCGCGTTCCTGGAACGCACGGTACAGCGCGAAGCGGTCGGTCCAGCCGGGCATGGACGTCACGTTCGGTTCCGCCGTGGCAAGGCACATCGTGCCGAAGGAGGGCGCGGTTTGCGGGCGTCCGACCGCCGGCCGGTACTCCACGCCGCTGAGCCCCGACAGCATCTCCAGCACCTGGTCGCGCTGGACCAACCGGTCGACGCCCGGTCGCAATCCGCCAAGTTCCACCGGCACCCGCACCGCTTTGCCGTTCCCGATCCCCACCGACGTCATCGGCGGGGCCGCCTTCAACCGTTCGAGAACATCGTTCCAGGCGTCCGCATCCTCGAACGTGACCGCGTCCATCGGCAGGTTACTGAAGCGAATGTCGTCCACCAGGATGTGGCCCCAGCCGCCGCTCTGCCGGTCAATAATCCGAAGACGTGCCTCCTTGTCTGAGAATTTCGCGACATCCCACTCCACCCTGACCAGTTGCTCCGTGTTCCGACCCGTCGCTGATCGGACCGACCTGCCGTCCACCAC
>CAZJTF010000200.1:0-12840 GCA_964548565.1 uncultured Planctomycetales bacterium
GCGCGCCTGCCGGCGCAAGCGGGCGCCGAGCGAACCCACCACGCTCGCGCTCTACGTCGCCCGACGCATTAACCGCTACCGCGGACTCCGGGTCGCTTTTCGGTTGTGCAACGTTGCGAGCGCGGCCGGATCAGGACGATGGTACAATCATGCTCAGTCAGCTCTGCAGTGCGTTTCGAACGGAGTGCATCCCATGCAACCGCTGCAGTACCGAGCCGGATTCGGAATTCCACCTCGCCGGCATGGCTGGCAACCTCCTGTGACGCGCGCACCGCATGGGGGGCCCGACCACCCCGCACGAGGCGCCTTCACACTGATCGAGGTCCTCGTTGTCGTTGCGATCCTGGCTCTGCTGGTCGCGATCCTGCTGCCGAGTCTGCAACGGGCCCGCACGCAGGCCAAAATCGGCACCGACCGTGCGAACATGAAGCAGATCTCGACCGCCATTGGCATCTACATGGCCGAGAACAACGCCAGCATGCCCATCATGTACAACTACTGGGCCATCACCGGCAGCCCGTACAACATGCCTGCCCGGGCCTGCATGCTGTCGGTGGCCCTGCGGAACTACAACCAGAAGCTGAAGCGACTCAGGGAGATCGACGGCGGCAGGTTCAATCCCGAGGCGTCCTGGACCTGGGCGATTGTCGATGACTACGAGAATCGCATCATGCCACCGCTGTACGCGTGCCCCTTCGAGCGCGGGCACGGCAACGGCGTGGAACTGGTATCCCAGGACGCGAAGTTCTACTATTGGGAGTGGCGCGGGTGGTTTGAGAGTTACCACGTCTGGCTCTGGGAGGACATCGTCCGCGGGAAGCCCCCAGCACCGCCCTGGCCGGGGCCGCCCGGCGGCATCAACGGCGTCCCACAGCACTCGGTCCTCAGCTGGCACCAGGGCCGCGCCCACAGCGACCTGCTGAAGGAAGAGACGAAGCGGTGGCGTCATCGCCAGTGGAAGCAGGGCGACCTGCACCAGGCCAGGAGTGGCAGTCTGTCGGATGTGACCGTCGTCTATTGCTCACAGGGCGAGCACATGCAGTGGGCGCCCCGGAGTAATCTCGTCGGCCGGTTCAACGTGGGGAGCCACCGCACGGCACGCGGCGGCGGCACCCTGGCGATCTTCGGCGACATGCATGTCGAGTGGGTCCTCGGAACCCGCATCGGCTGGCCGTAACACCTGCCGACTCGAATCACCTCAACGACAAACCGGCCTCGCCTGCCGGAACAGCAGAATCTGCTGCCTCTGCTGAGTCCTACGACGGCGAAGTCGACACGCGACCGGCCGGCGGGGGCTTACGCTCTCCTTTCGTCACAGGTTGAAGGATCGCCGCGACAGCGGGATGCTTTCGGTCAATCGCAAGGTCGAGGGGCCGCTGATTCCGGTCGTCTTCTGCCTGTGGATCCGCTCGATGCTCCAGCAGAACCTTGACACAGCCGGCACTGCCGTACTCGGCAGCGACATGGAGCGGCGTTTCCCCGCTCATCGCGCGGGCGTTCGGCTCGACGTCCGGTCGTTCCAGCAGGAACGCCACCGTTTCGACATGGCCGCCGCGGGCCGCGAGGTGCAGGGGTGTGTGGCGGCTTCGGAGGGGTGTGGAGGGCGACGTCCCCCGCTGAGCCAGCAGCAGTTTGAGCACCTCGGTGTGTCCAAAACGTGCGGCGACGTGGATCGCCGTCCATCCGTCCGTATCAGGGGTGACGGGAGACGCCCCTGCCTTCAGCAGACGTTCGACCACGGGCATGAGACCGGCGCTTGCGGCGTAGAACAGCGGCGTGCGGGCACTTGCTGCCTTCACGTGGATGTCGGCCTTGTTGTCGATGAGCAGCAGAGCCGCCTCCGCGCGCCTGTTCACGCAGGCCACGATCAGCGGTGTGGAACCACTGGTGGTCCGCGCGTTGACGTCCTCACCCTGTCGCAGGAGCTCCTTCAGCGCTTCGAGATTCCCGCTGCGGGCGGCGCGATGCAGTGCGTCGCCGAGAGGGTAAGGCCCGAATTCAAACGCCCAGTCGTGCCACTGGCGGTAGATCTGTTCGTTCCGCCAGGTCCCGGGATTGACGCGTCCCTCCTGCCAGCTTCCAAGCTGGTCAAAGTACTCCTTGGCGACCGCCCGATCCTTCATGAGGCAGGCAAGCCAGGCAAACCTGTTCAAATTGATCAGTGATCCGGGGTAACGCTTCTCGATGTCTCGCATCCCCTTCTGGATGCGGTTCCACGAGAAATCGTGGACCGTCGAGAACTGCTCACCCTCCATGCCGGAAACGAAGGATGCGATGTGCGCGTACATGGCTTCGCCTTCGCTGCCGCGCGTCCTGTTAACCGTCGCTGCCGCAAAAGCCGCCGCATCTTCGGCGTCGCCGTACCACCTCGGAAGCAGCATGTAAGCCATGGCGCGGTAGAGGCCCGTATATCCTGGGGATGCCTTCACACCCGCCTCGAAGTCCGCGCGCACTTCATCCAGGTTGCCCGACCCCATCGCGATCCGCAGGCGCATCACGTAGATCTCCGGGTTATGAGGCGAGAGCTTCGCCGCCTTCTCCGTGTAATCCCGGGCGGTCTGGAGGCGGTCCAGCATCAGGTCGGACTGGTCCTCGCTCGTGTCGGCGGCGTAACCGGTGCCGCGCAGCTCCCAGGCCCATTCCACGTAGCTGGCCGCCAGGGCAAGGAGCGGATGGGCGGATTGCCGCCGGGCCTGGCGCCACGCTTTGAGCGACTGCACGTGATTGGCGGTGGGCACCCGGTAACCGCGGACCTTGCCCGCCAATGCATTGTAATAGACCTCCAATTGCCATTCGCCGTCCCGGAAGCGGGCGCCTTTCAGCAGGTCGTCCCCGAGCTTCTCGAGCTCGGCAAACTCCTTGCGCTGGAGGAGACCCAGGACGCGCTGGGAAAGCATGATCTTCTCGTTGGCCTCGAGTCGGTATGGCGTGGATCGCGTCGTCGCCGGGCGGCTGGCCGGACGGGTTGCCGGCCCGGTCGCGGCGAAAACAACGGTGAGGCAGAGGATCTGGAACGGCATTCGGGTTCTCCTGCTGATGCGCGGCTCCCGACCGCAGGGGTAATATACAACTTCAGGTACGCGGCTGCCATAAGCAGGTGCATCGCAGAGGCACAGGCCCCACCGTTGTGCAGACCCACGGTGTCCGGATGCTCGTGCGACCGTTGTGGAGGGGGCGTTTTCCCCCGGAAGTCGCATCGGCGTCCGTGCCGCCTGTCGGGCACGCTCCAGCCGGCGACAGGGTCTTGCGGGCACGGGGGCGGCTGCTATAGTTCGGGCAGTTCGCCGGAATTTCATCAAGAGGTGAGTCATGGAACGTGCAAAACCGTCTGGTGATCCCATCCGCAACGTGAGTGGCCGGCTGGACGTGCCGGATCGGCCGATCATCCCGTTCATCGCGGGTGACGGAACCGGCCCGGACATCTGGCGGGCGTCGCAGCGCGTGTTCGACGCGGCCGTGGAGAAGGCCTACGGCGGCAGACGCCGGATTGCCTGGCACAAGGTGCTTGCGGGCGAGGAGGCGTTCAAGGCGGTCAACAACTGGTTGCCGGACGAGACGGTCGAGGCCTTCCGCGACTACCTCGTGGGGATCAAGGGGCCGCTGACCACGCCCGTGGGGGGTGGCATCCGTTCGCTGAACGTGGCGCTGCGGCAGATGCTCGACCTCTACGTCTGCCTGCGCCCGGTCCGGTACTTCCAGGGAGTTCCTTCGCCGGTCAAACATCCCGAAAAGGTTGACATGGTGATCTTCCGTGAGAACACGGAGGACATCTACGCGGGGATCGAGTACCCCGGCGGGTCGGCCGAGTCGCAGAAGGTGCTCGACTTCCTCGCGCGGGAGTTTCCGAAGGAGTTCAAGAAGATCCGCTTCGGCACGCCCGAGGCGACCGCCCAGTGGTACAAGGCGCTCGGCGGCGCGACCGATGCGAAAGTGCAGGTGGGCATCGGCTTCAAGCCGATCAGCTACGCCGGTTCGGAGCGGCTGATCCACACGGCGATCTCGTACGCGATCCGGCACGGGCGCCGCAGCGTGACGCTCGTCCACAAGGGCAACATCATGAAGTTCACGGAAGGGGCCTTCCGTGACTGGGGGTACGCGGTCGCGAAGAACGCTTTCGGCGCCGTCGAGATCGACGGCGGTCCGTGGTGCCGCATCCCCGACGGCAAGCCGGGCGCCGGGATCGTGATCAAGGATGCGATCGCCGACATCACCCTGCAGCAGGTGCTCACGCGTCCGGAGGATTTCGACGTGATCGCCACCCCGAACCTGAATGGTGATTACCTCTCTGATGCTCTCGCTGCCCAGGTCGGCGGCATCGGGATCGCCCCGGGCGGCAACATCAACTACGTCAGCGGCCACGCCATCTTCGAAGCGACGCACGGCACCGCGCCCAAGTACGCGAACCAGGACCGCGTCAACCCGGGCAGCGTGATCCTGTCCGGCGAGATGATGCTGCGGCACATGGGTTGGGACGAGGCGGCCGACCTGATCATCCGGGGCATGGAAGGCGCGATCGCCGCGCGGACGGTTACGTACGATTTCCACCGTCTGATGGAGTCAGAAGGAACTTCGGCCCGCCTGGTCAAGTGCAGCGAGTTCGGCGAGGCGATCGTCAGCCACATGGGCTGACGCCGTCGGTCTCAGGCGGGTGCGGGGACGCTGCCCGGCGCTGTTGCGGGCGGCAGGCGTCTGCGCTGGGCATTGAAGCGGTCCTCCCACGCGGCGCCGAGCTGGCCCGCAGCGTTTTCGCTGAGGCGGTCGAGGAAGGTGCGGGCGGCCGGGGGATCAGACTTCACCAGAGCTTCCACGTGCTTCAACAGCTTTTCGAGGATCGTCGTCCGGACCTGGCCGGCCGGGAGAGACACCGCGAGGATCCGCGCCTTCTCCGGTGCGCCCGCCTGCAGGTTGGCGTCGGCCAGCTTCAGGGCCAGGCGGTTGCGATTGCGGTCCGGATCCGGATTCACGGTTTCCATTGCTCGCGCGAGCACGGCGGACGCGTCGGCGGGGCGGCTGGCCGCCACCAGCGCGTCGCCCAGCTGCTCACGGATGGCGGTGAGCTGGACGGGGTCGGACTTCGAGCTGCTGACCTTCTTCTCGAGGGCCGTGAGCAGGTCGATCCGTCGTTCCGGCGCGCCCGGCTCCTGTGTATTCCACGTCTGCAGCACGTTCTTCTGCTCGGGGGCAGGCAGGTTGGTGAAGATGGCCTGGTAGGCCTCCCACGCGCGGTTCTGAACAGTGGTGGAAGGCTCCGCTGCGGGATCCAGGCGTTCGCGCAGCACGCGAAGATGCTGCGAATCCCCGCCCAGGCGCCCGATCGCTTCGGCCGCGGCCGCGCGGACGCCGGCATCGGGGTCTGACACCAGACGCTCGATGACCAGCGGGAGCTTCGTCCGGTCGGCGGCGTGCCCGAGCCCGCTCACGGCAGCCTGTCGAACGGCGGCGACGGGTTCGTCCGGCGCGGCATATCGGGTCAGCGCCGGGAGGAACCGCGGGTCGGCAATCTGGGCCATCGCGTCGACGATTCGCTCCCGCAGCTTGGCATCGGGTATCGGGCGGGAGGCGCGATCGGCGAGCGCCTGCACTGCGGCGGCCGCGGTTTCGGAGGAAGGACCCGGGCGAGGCTCACCCAGGCGCCCCAGGGCGGTGGCCGCCTCGGCCGCCACCGTTTCCGCGGGGTCGTCGAGGCCCCGGATGACGGTGCTGGTCGAGGCAGGGTCGCCGAGCAGCCCGAGTGCACTGTAGATGGCCTCGCGAACGGCGGTCGACTGATCCTGGTCGAGCATGCGCTGGATTCGCGCCGCGTCCTCGCGAAGGCCACGATCCCGCAGCACGAGCACGGCTTTCTGCCGGATGACATCCTCCGGATCGTTGAGCATGAGCCGGATCTGATCGAGGACGGCGGGATCGGGCGTGGTGCCCTTGCGAAGACCCTGGTGGACAATGTCGAGCGCGGTCAGACGCTCCACGGCGGCGAGGGGCTGCTTGAGCCACAGCAGGAGCAGGGCGGGGCGGTCGGCCTCGGGCGTTCGCTCATAAAACGCCTTCATGAGCGCGCTGTGACTGTCGAGCAGGAACGCGATCTCCTGCTTCTGGTTGTAGTCCCGAAGTCGAGCGACCACTTCGGGATCCCGATACGCGGCGAGGGCCGAGGCCGCCGCCTTCCGAAGAACCGCGTCCGTGCCGTCGAGGAGCGCGAGCAACGGCTGCATGAACTGTGGTTCCTTGAGCCGGAGCTCGGCGATGGCTTCGCACAGCGCCAGTTTCACCGGTTCGTTGTTACGACTCTGCAGCAGATCGGCCACTGCACGGGGCGTACCGGGCGGGCTCTCCGAGAGCAACCGGCGGGCTGCCTCGCGACGGGAGGCGGCGTCCGGTCGGCCGGCGATGTCGGTGACGATCGAAAGATGGGAGGCCGTTCTGGGCGGTTCGTTTGCTGTCGCGGCGCGCGCGGCCGGCTGGGCTGTGGCCTGCGGGATGACCAGGCCCGGGAGGGCGGCGAGGAGGCACACCAGCAGACGCAGCGGAAACCGCTGTGCCGACAGAATCTCCTGATTCGGCTTGTTTCTTCGCCGTCCCATTTTCACCGTTCTGGATAGCAACCAGCATGCCCCGGAGGATCTGCACGCACTGAAACAGCTTCTACCGGCGCCGGAGACAAACTGCAAGCGCGCCGATCCTTTTTCTCCTGCCCCCTCGGGCTTTCTACGTTCGGGCCCGGCCGAGGTTCCGATCTCCACGCGCTGCTCCAACCTGTTATCACGCGGGCGCTCCGTCGCTCTGCGCGAACCACAGAGCATGGGGGTTATCGGGCGGCGGCTTTCAAGCGCGGGGCGGGTCTAGCCGATGCCTGCGAGGTGAAGGAGTACAAACGACAGGATCGATTGCGCGCGCCGGTCCCGCTCCGGAGAGCGATGACGCTGGTTGAGCTGGTGCTGGCTGTTGCGCTGGCGGGCGGGGCGACGCTGATCATCGGGAACGTCGTGCGGCAGATGACGACCGGGGCGGCCACGCTGGAGAAGCGATCCGGGCGGAAGACGGAGGCGGCGCTGGCCGTGCTGCGCATGCGCTCGGAGCTCAAGGAGGCGGTGGCGATTACGTCGACCGCTTCGAGCACCATCAGCTTCGCGCATCCGGACCTGACGGGGGACGGCGCTCTCGACGTGGTGACCTACGCGTGGGACGGGACGTCCGGCTCGTCGCTCACGCGCAAAGTGAATGACGGTTCTGCCGAGCCGCTTCTGACGGACTGTGTGAGCCTGCAGATCGGCACCCTGGGGCGCGCCACGACGGGCGATGAACTGCTCGCGGGCCACTACGTGTATGGCCCGGGTGTGACGGTGTCGCCGCAGACGTTCTCGGTCAGTGATTCCAACTGGGCGGTCGAGTTGTTCAGCGTCTCCAGGAGCGGTGCCACAACGGCCCGCGTGACGCGGGCGCGGGTTTTCGTGGTTCCGGGAACGGCGGGGATCATCACGGCCGAACTGCGGAGCGTTGTTCTGTGGTCACCCTCGAGCACCGTGCTCGAGTCCTCGAGCCGAGCCGTCTCGCACCTCCCGGCGACGGGCGGCTGGTGCGAGTTCGTGTTTCCGGGCGCGACGGACCTCTCGACGGGCGGAACGTACGCGCTGGTGATCCGGGGCGATTCGAGTAACTCGGTCGGGTCGATCCAGTACGACTATGTGACGAGCGGCACCCCGCCAATGAACAACGACTACTTCCGGTACACAACCAGCGGGGGATCTCTATGGGTCCCGACATTCAACCTGTCGTTGCGGGACATGCGTTACTTCCTGTACGGGCGGTACTACAGCTCGACGGGGACGGCGCTCACGCCAGCGGCTACACCGGTCCGGCTCGTGCCGATCCGCATCGTTGCAGGGCCGCAGGAACTCGCGATTCGGCTCGATGCCGCGGTCGATTGCGTCAATTTCCCGGAGGTCGCGCAATGAGCCGACCAGGCGGACGTGCGGTACGAAACCGGCAACGCGCACTCACGTATGTCGAGGTGCTGATCAGTCTCGTCGTTCTCGCGACGGCGGTCGCGGCGAGCGTCGGGGCGTACGGGAGTTTTGCAGGCGGATCTCGGGCCTGGGGAGAGCGGTCAACGGCCGCCGAACTCGCGAACCGTCTGATGTCGCAGGTCTTTACGCTGCCGTACGCCGATCCGTCCGTCAGCGATCCGTGTGCGATGCACACCATCGGCGTCGACAGTGGCGAGAGCGCGGCCAACCGTACGACCTTCGACGATCTCGACGACTTCAACGGCTGGAACGTGACGCCGCCGCGCGACACGGCCAACGCGGAGCAGGCCGAGTACACGGGTTACCGAGAGCAGGTGACGGTGGCGTTCGACACGAGTCTGGCGACGGCGACTGGTACGTCGATCTCGGCGTGGGGCGCCAAGTCGATCCGGGTCACGGTGTACAAGGACGATCGCGCACTGGCGGAGCTGGTCACGATCAGGACGTGCCACGATGCGAACCGCTGAACAGCAAACGCCGGCGTCCGCGCGTTCCCTGCGGCGCGGAGCGGCGTTGTACATCACCACCGTGGCGGTTTCGGTCACGATCGCCGCGACGTCGCTGACGCTGGTGGCGACCCAGCGCGCGGACCGGCGGCTGCAGCTCAATATCCTGCAGGAGAACCAGAGCTGGTGGTGCGCGCAGGCGGGCCTCGAGCAGGCGTTCCTGTACACGGCGCAGGTTTCCGACTGGCGGCAGCGGGTGGCTGGGAGCACGTTGATTCCGAGTTTCCCGGTGGGGCGTGGCACGTGCAGCGTCCAGGTGTTCGATGATACGGATGCGGCGATCGCTGACGATGATTCCGAGCGGGCGCGGGTGCTCGCGGTGGGAACGTACTCGGGGGCGACGCGACGCGTGGAGGCAGCGGTGCTGCCGATTCCTCATCCGGCGCTGTCGTACGCCGCCTTTGGGACCGGCACGGCCGACATGGATTTCCGCGGGGGCAGCAGCGTGCGGGCAGGAATCCGCTCCCACGGCAGGATCCGCCGAATCGGCGACTCTGCCGGCGCCGCCGGCGCATGGTTCGAGACGATGAGCGGGTACGCGATCGACCCGTCGCTGCAGCCGCAGCGGTACGTCACGGCCGCGATCCCGGCCCCGACCGTGCCGCTGGCGACCTATCTCGCCATGGCCACGCCGATCACCGGTACAGTGGGCTCGCAATGTCAGCTCAAGGGTTTCAATCTGACGCCTGCGAGCAATCCGCTCGGGAGCCCCAACGCCGGGGGGATGTACGCTCTCGACGCGGGCGGGCGCGATGTGGTTCTCGAGGACGTGCACGTGCGGGGGACCCTGATCATCCACAACGCCTCCGGGCGCAGTGTGACGCTGCAGAGGAGCTTCTGGATCGAAACCGGCCCGCTCGGTTACCCCGTTCTGCTTGTCAATAACCCCGGCGGCACCATGTCGATCGCCCCGACCACCGCGGCGGTGACGGAGGCTACGACTCAGCTCGTGCTCGTCGTCAGCGGAGCCAACACCGTCGTCGCCACGGGCATCGACTTCAACGAAGACGGCGACCGCTTCGACAGCTTCTCCACATCTCTGCGCGGCCTGGTATGGTGCGGCGGCTCGCGAGTCGAGGTGAAGAACGGCCCGTGGTCGTTCCAGGGGTGCGTCATCAACGGCAATATCCTCTTCGACGCGATGCAGGTGAACGCGGACCCGCAGATCCAGACGTCGCTGAGCCCGGGATTCATCGGCAGCGGCGTGCGGCTGGTCGCGGGCTCGGTGCGGGACGTGCGATAGGAGTGGCATGTGCGTCAGTGGCGACGACAGGTCGGGTTTTCGTGGGAGCGGCGCGGCTTTTCGCTCGTTGAGCTGGTGATCGTGGCGACGATCATCGGGCTGCTGGGTGCGATCGCGGTGCCGCGGCTCAGTCACCTGATGCGCCGGAACCGGCTGCAGGCGACGGCTCGGCAGGTTCAGCAGGACCTGCGGCTCGCGCGGTCGCAGGCAATCCTGGATCGGGCGGACCGCCGGGTCGTCTTCGAGCCGCTGCTTCAGCAGTACCGGCTGCCGGAGCAGCGGGGCACGCGCCCGTCTTCGGCCACGTACACGGTGCGGCTGGAGGGGACCGGCGTGCGACTGGTCGCGCCGGCGGCCGAGGTGGTGTTCAACAAGCTGGGGATCCCGTCGAGCGCGGCGACGATCACGCTCAGCGACGGCATCGAGCAGGCGGTGATCAACGTGAGCGGCACGACGGGTCGCGTGTCGAGCACGGTGCAGGCGGCGAACTGAAGACAATTCGGGTTGCGGATTTCGGTTGCAGAACTCGCAAACCCCTGTCGCGTCTCTTATAAACACCTGGTAGAGTCTTCTATGCGGCCGCTGAGCATCACAGGCCGCTGAGCATCTGACGTGCCTGCTGGTTCCCCGGAGAAATCTCAAGGGCCCTCTGCAGTGCGCTGCGGGCCATGTCGGGCTGGTTGTGGTCCAGGCAGATCCGCGCGCGCGTCAACGGGTAGTCGGCGACGCCCGGCTGGAGCTGCTCGGCGCGGCGGATGGCGTCGAGTGCGGCGCTGACGTCCCCGAGCTTCGATTCCGAGAGGGCCAGGTTGTACCAGAAGCGGGCCTGGCCGGGATCGCGCTGGACGGCGTCGCGGAGGGCCTGGCGCGCCTCTTCCAGCTGGTTGGTTTCGGCGTAGAGGAGCCCCAGCGCATAGCGGTGGATCGCTTGGTCGGGCTCGAGCTCGACGGCCTTGAGGGCCTGGACGAGGGCCTGGTCGGGGCGGCCGGCCATGTCGAGCGCGGTCGCGTAGGCGTGGCGGAAGGGCGCGCTGCCGGGGTCCCAGCTGACGGTCTTCTCGTACCAGGTGAGCGCACCCGGGAGGTCGCCGGTGTCCATGAGGAGCTGGGCCCAGCGGAACGCACCGAGCGGCTGATCCTCGTTTTGCCGGAGGAACGCGAGCAGATCCTGGCGGGCGGGAGCGTCGGCGGGCAGCCACCGACGAAGGGCCCAGGCGGCCTTGATGCGGACGAGGCGGCTCGGGTGATCGAGTTTCGACTGCAAAGCCGCGCGCAGCCCGGGCAGGAGCGATTCGAGCGGGCTGGCGACGAGCGGTTCGAGCGCGTCGATGGCAGCCCCCTGGACCTGGGTGGCGTCATCGCCGAGGGCCTTGAAGACGGCCAGCTGCGCGGGCGAGGCGGCGGGCCCGGCTTCGTCGATGACGGTTGAGAGGAAGCGGATGATCGTCGCGCGCCAGTAGGCGTTGTGCTCCCTGGCGAGGAGCGCGGCGGTTTCAGAGGCGGCAGAGCGGTCCCCGTTCTTGAGCCGGGCGAGCAGGCGTGCGCGGTCGCGCGCGGGACGCTTCATCCGGTCGCCGTACCACTTGTCCATCCACTCGATGGACCAGTCTACCGTCTTGTCGGTGTGGCAGCGGTTGCAGGCGTTGGGGATTCCGAACTCCTTCGTGAGGAGCGGATCGGGAATGGTCATGCCGTGGTCGCGCCGCAGGTGCCGCTGCATGTACGGCGTCTGCGGCATGTGGCAGTCGACGCACAGGGAACCGGCCTTGTCCATCGGATGGTGTCCGTGGGCTTCGGGCAGGATGGCGATCTTCGTCGTCACCGGCTGATTGTGACACCGCATGCAGAGATCATTGCCCTTCACCTTGATTTTCGAGCCGTGGTGGGCGTGGCAGTCCGTGCAGCGAATGCCCGCGTCGTGCATGTAACTGAGCGTGAAGGCGGTGATCTCGAAGTCCTCGTCCCAGTTCTGGCCATCGGGGTAGAAGGTATTTGAGCTATCGGGCAGGACGAGGTCGAAATGGTCGGAGAACTTCTCGCCGACCTGGAAACTGCCCGTCAGGTCGATCCGGCGGGCGTGGCAGGAGGCGCAGCTCGCGAAGTACTGGCCCCAGTCGCGCTTGATGAGCGTCGGGTCACCCGGCCTGTCCCGGTTGGCCTTCTGCCAGTCCGCGTGATCGCGCATCGGGCCGTGGCACTGCTCGCAGCCGACGCCGAGCTCGACGTAGGTGGTGCGGTAGCCATCAATGCCGGGGCTGTAGTTCTTCTGCAGGTTCGTCGTGTGGCAGGTTGCGCACATGGAGTTCCAGGTCATGCCGCGCTGCGACCAATGACCCCATTCCCAGTACTTGCGGTCCTCCTCGCCGTAGACGTTGAACCATTCTTTCTTGGCGGGGTCGAACGCCAGCTCGGTGACCTGCAGGCGCCCGCCGGGGGCGGGGATGAGATATTGCCAGAGCGGATCGACGCCGATGACGCCGACGGGTTCGAACGGCTGCTGCTTTCCGTCGCTGCCGGTGGTGATGAGGGTGTACTTGCCGTCGCGAAGCTCGGCCCGCGAGGTTTCGGAGCCGTGGCGGATGTCGCGGGGCGGGTCGAAGGCCTGCATGTCGAGGGGTGCGTACGGGGTGCGCTGGGCGTTGGCGTGGTGCGACTTCTTCCAGTCGGCGAAAGCCTCCTGGTGGCATTCCTGGCAACTGTCCGAGCCAGCGTAGGGGTTACCGGCGGCTGCGGAGGCAGGATCGGCCGTCGGTTTTCCGTCACAGCCGGCAAGGGCGACCAAGCAGAGCGGCAGGACGGCTCCCAGGGCGACGGCGGGGAGGCTGTATCGGCGTTGGCACATCTGGTCTGCTCGCGGTGCGGTACGTCGTGGCATGGGGGCGGATTGTAAACGCGGATGCCTTCGGGTGGCAGCCTCTCGGTGGTCGGCTTCCACGGAGTTGCCTGCTTTCCGATCATCCGGTCAACCCCCGAATGGCGTAGGCCTGGAGGATTCCGCTTTCGTCGGAGTTGAAGAAGGCCATGCGGGCGTTGAGGGAGAGGAACGGGTGGAGGTGGGCAGTCTTCTGGC
>CAZJTF010000201.1:0-12839 GCA_964548565.1 uncultured Planctomycetales bacterium
GGCGTGGGCCAGATGAAGAAGGCAATACCTGCTGTAGTTACGCAAGCCAAAGCAACCCCGATGATCCACGCTACACGTTTCTTCATCCCGGACCCTCCCTTCGCTCCGCGATTCATGCGGCATACAGCAGCGTCTGCATCTTACTCACTGCCCTTGCCAGTTGCTCCTGCCCTCCAAAGTGCTTCGCGATCTCGATGATGTTCCCGTGCCGGTTGATCGGCGGGAGCTCCAGCACGTCGGGCGCGACGAACTGGGCGGTTCCGTGCTCGGCGTACTTATCGAGCAGCTCGCCGAGGACCCCGGGCCTCCGGCGCGTTGTGATTGAGAAAATGATTCTTCTCTTTCCACAGCCGCTCCGCCCGCTCGCAACGCGTCCGCAGCGGGGCGTTGAACGCGACGTGGCAGAGTAGGTCGAACGGATCGGCCTCCGGCTGGCTGGCCGACGCGGCCAGCTCGTCGAAGTCGATGCCGCGCTCGGCCAGGCGCTCGATCACCGCCGCCCGCTGCGCCGGGTCGGCCCACTGCCTGCGGAGGTCCGAGGCGCTGGTGAACAGCGTCCGTACCTTCTCGGCCGTGTAGTCGGTGAATTTCACGACGCGGAGTTGCCTGCCGTCCGGGTCGAGCTCGTACACGAGATGGGCGGCGATCTCCACCTGGCCGCCGTCGAAGTAAAACTTGCGGCGGACTCCAGGCTCCTCCGGCGTGACGAGAGGCCCCTCGCCCGGCTCGGTCCCGGGGGGCTCGTCGGGCAGCACTTCCGGCGGTTCTTCGATCGGCCCCTCCGTCGTACTCACCGGCTCGCCGTCGAAGTCGGGATCGGCGAACATCCGCGTTGCGGTGCCGGTGTAGTCAAGGATGTTGAAGAACAGCTTGCCGTAATCGTCCCGCACGCGGGTGCCGCGCCCGATGATCTGCTTGAAGTCCGTCATGGAGCCGACGATCCGCACGAGCGCGACGTTCTTGCAGGTCGGGCGTCCACGCCGGTGGTTAGCAACTGGGAGGTGGTCAGGATCACCGGCGTACGGCGTTCGAGGTCCTGGAAGTGGCTCAGATGCCCGCGCCCGATGTCGCCCTCGTCCGCCGTCACCCGGCAGACGTAGTCCGGGTAATCCTTCACGAGGTCGGAGTTGGCGTTGACAAGGGCGCGTCGCATCTCATCGGCGTGCTCCTGGTCGACGCAGAACACGATCGTCTTATCGAAGCGGTCGGTTTTCCGCAGGAAGGCGGTCAGGTGCCGGGCCACAGCCTCGGTGCGGGCGCGCAGTGCGACCACCCGCTCGAAGTCGCCGGTCTCGTACTCCTCGTCCGGAATCTCCCGCCTGTAGCGGTCGAGGTCCCCTTGGCTCGGCCGCCATCCGGCCGCGTCCCACGTCGAGATGACCCGGTGGACGCGGTACGGAGCGAGGAACCCGTCGTCGATGCCCTGCCGCAGGCTGTAGGTGTAGATCGGGTCGCCGAAGTAGCGGTACGTGTCGGCGTTGTCCTCCCGCTTCGGCGTGGCCGTCATCCCGAGCTGGTAGGCGGGCTCGAAGTATTCGAGGATCTCGCGCCAGTTGCTCTCGTCCCGGGCGCTGCCCCGGTGGCACTCGTCCACGATGATCAGGTCGAAGAAGTCGGGGGCGTACGCGCGGTAGAGCCCCGGCCGCCGCTCGTCGCGGGCGATGGCCTGATAGATGGCGAAGTACATCTCGCGGCTCTTCGTGACGATGCCGCCCTCGATCTTGTGCCGGGCGTCGCCAAAGGGGGCGAACATCTTGTCCTTGGGGTCATCGATCAGGATGTTCCGGTCGGCCAGGTACAGGATACGCGGGCGCCGGTGCTCGCCGGTGCGATTCCACCGGCTCGACCAGAGCTTCCAGCAGATCTGGAAGGCAACGAACGTCTTGCCGGTGCCGGTCGCCATGGTCAGCAGGACCCGGCGCCTGCCCTGCGCCATCGCCTGGACCGCCCGGTTGATCGCGATCTCCTGGTAATACCGGGGAGGCTTTCCCGCAAGCGGGAACATCGGCGAGAGCAGGCGCTCCGCCGCGTCCGGGGCCAGCTTCTCCGACGCGGTGAGTCGAGACCAGAGCGCCTCCGGTGTCGGGAAGGCATCGATCGAGCGCTCCTGCCCGGTCCGGTAGTCGAATTCGATGATCTCGTGCCCGTTGGTGGCGTAGGCGAACTTCAGGCCGAGGATCTCGGCGTACTCTTTGGCCTGCTGGAGCCCCTGGCCTGCCGGAACATCGGTCGGCTTGGCCTCGACGACGGCGAGGGTGAGGTCGGGCCGGTAACAGAGGAGGTAGTCCGCCCGCTTGCCGGGGCGTCGGCGGGCCCGCTGGCCGGTGGGGATGATCCGGCCGTCGGTGAACGTGACCTGTTCGCGCAGTCGGTGCGGGTCGGAGTCCCATCCGGCCTCCTGAAGCTTGGGCACGACGAGCTGTCGGCACGTATCCGCTTCGTTCGGCATCCTGCACCCTTACCCTCCGGCGCCACCCGGACGTGGAGCGGGGCGGCGGGCGAAAGGCAGTACCAGAATAGCCTCTCGTGCCGCCGGGTGCCAGTACAAGCCGTCGCCCGCCACATTGGCGGCCAAACCCCGGCGGGCCGCCGGTAGCCGGGAGAGGTTTTGTCGACGGTTACGCGGCGGGGAGGGCCTCTACAGGGCGTCTACCGTCTACGAAAAGGACGAGACCGCTCAGGATTCGGTGGATTGTGTAGACGTAGACGTTGACACCCCAGGCCAGCGGCGTCGGTGCCGGGTGCACAACTGGTGGAGGAACCCGGGCCTCTGAGGCCAGATGCCAGCTCGCTGCTTCGCTACGCACCGGCGCGCTCTCGACATTTCGATTGTCCGGGACCCATCGCGCGTGATCTGCGACGGTCCGGGACCCAATCGGGGAACACCCCCGGGCTGTTGTCGCCGGGCACGAGGTAACTGGATGGGACCCGGGGCGAGCGACCGGGTGGTGTGGTCAAAACTTTCCGCTCCCTCACCGCCTCGCTGCCCCACCCCCCTCGCTGCAGTCGCCCCACTCGTCCCGCTCGACCCTGTTTCCACCGATTTCGCAGCCAGGCTGTATGGCATGCCACCTCGGGAAGGCAACGAAGGTACCATCGCTCGCGTGCGTGCGGCCGCACGGCGATACGTGAGCACTGGCAGGTCGGCACTGGGGCGGATGCCTCCGCGGCTCCGCCGCCCGCCCGGCTACAATCGCCCGTGAGTCGCGACCGCCGAAACCAGATCTGCAACCGCCTGACCTACGCCGTCTGGGACATGTGCCAGTACCTGCGGGAGGAGGAGGGACTCTCCGACGCGGAGATCACCCGCAGCCTGATCGCCTGGGTGCGCGGCGCCGCCCGGATTTGCCGGGTGCGAAAGCCCCCGAAGCAGCGAGCACCGGCCACTCGCCCGGGGCGCTCCCGCCGGGTATCGTGACCGCACGACCCATCCCGCACCGGCTCGGGTCCGGAGCAAGCCCAGGACGCGAGGCAGGCATGCAGCGGTTCGAGTACAAGCACGTCCGATGGAAGCTGAGGCTCGCGACATGCTTCTCCCACGACGCGTGGGAGCAGGAACTGATGTCGATCCTCACGGCGAACGGCAACGAGGGCTGGGAGCTGAAGAGCATCCTGTACGAGTACACGATGCACTACCACCTCATCTTCGCCCGGCCAGTTCCACCCGGCGAGCCCGTGACCTGGAAGCCGAGCCACTGCCGCTGCGGCTACGACCTGACCGGCAACACGTCGGGTGCCTGCCCTGAGTGCGGGCTGCCGTTCCCGCAGATGTTGTCATCGCCGCCCCCCGAAGTGTAACGAGTCGATATCCACGCCGATGGTGCCGTTCTCGCGATCGAAAACTGCGTTTCCGCGCGTCACGTCTCGTGTATAGCTGACCCCTCACAGCCTGGCTCGTCCCCCGCCCGCATACCCAGCCCGACGGGCACTAGCAGCTGCCCGTCGGGTGGTGCCGACGAGCACGCGACTCGCCAGCACCCTCACGATAGCTGCGTAGAAGTGCCCACGTAATCCGATTCCTCCTCGTGCTGACGCGCGTTCAGGGCGTCGTTTTCGTGTGCTCCCGGTGGACGGGTTTACGACGGGTTCAACCTGGCGAGCGTGGTGACCCGCCGGGTAGGGATTGCCCGGCGGTTTTTTCCAAGCATGAGCAGGCCGCCAATGGTCAGAAGGGCCAGCGTGGCGGGCTCCGGGACCGGAGTCAGCAGGAAAGCGTGTGTCTGACCTGCCGGGTTGGTACCATTCCCGACGATCTGCCCGAGATCATTGATGGCGTTGGCAGCCCGAAGCATCCAGCCGGAACCTTCCGGCAGCAGTGAGTTGAGGTCCTGCATCACACCTCCGCTGTAGAGGAATGCATGGTACGAGTGACTGGCCGTTGTGGCCCGACCGACGACTTGGCCGCTGCCGTTGATGCCGTAGGCCTCGCTGAAGTCTCCGCCAAGCGTGCCAAGCTCCCACATCACCCCTTCGCTGTAAAGAAAAGCGCCATATTTGTTAAGGCCCATCGCCGTGCCCGCCACTTGGCCACTGGCGTTGATGCCGCGACCCACGCTCGAAACGTAGCCCGGCAGCGTGCCGAGATCTCGCATCACCCCTCCGCTGTAGACAAAGGCGTGGCGTACCGATCCGTCTAAATACGCTGTGCCCACCACTTGACCCCTGGCGTTGATGCCGCGGGCCTCACTAGCAGAGTAGCCCGGCAGCGTGCCGAGATCCTGCATGACCCCGCCGCTGTAGAGGAAGGCGTGGTAGACATAATCAGCGGTGAACGCGTAGCCTGCGACCTGACCACTGTCGTTGATACCGCAGGCAACACTGGGGCCTCCGCCGGGCAGCGTTCCCAGGTTGCGCATCACCCCGTCAATGTACAGGAACGCCCGGGAGTATCCGGTGACGATTGTTGCCCAACCGACCACCTGCCCGCTGCTGTTGATGCCGAACGCGCTGCTCACATCCCCCCCCAACGTACCGAGATCCTGCATCACCTCGCCACCGTAGAGGAAAGCTCGCTGGAGTTTTCCCGCGGTAGACGAGTAGCCTACCACTTGGCCGCTGGCATTAATGCCGTAGGCGTCGCTCCCGAACTCGCCAAGAGTCCCCAAATCCGTGATCGTGTACTGAGCCGCCCGTGCAGGGGCCGCTGAGAGCCAGCCCATCGCGACGGCAAAAATGGCCAGCAAAACAACTGCAGCTTTCATGATTGTTCTTTCTCCGTCCCAGGTGCCATTGACGTGCCTTTCTCTCATCTCTCTCCTGATGGACTGAACGGGTGCGCAATCGTCCGCGCCCATCCGGCCTAACCGCACTTCCTGCTATTGTACATTCGCCCCGCACGGTCCATATCAGCCTCCAAAAAGCCGTGAAGGGGCATTCTCTACCTCGATTATCTGCGATTTCCGGTCCGCTGCCCATCCGCGACACTTCACCACCTTAGGCCACCGCCAGCCATAAAGGAGCGATAGTGCGGCACGCCCGCGAGCGGCACCGCGGCACTCGTGTTCTCCGTCACCGGCAACGCACCCGCCCCCTGCCGGGCCATTGCCGGGCATGCGGCTATAACCTGACCGGGAACACGTCGGGCGTCTGCCCCGAATGCGGGGAGTGGATATGAGCAGACGGGGGAGCCCGCGAACCAGGCTTGCCGGAGCGGCGATCAATCACACGCCCGCAACGTACCTGACGCGGCGGGCGCCAGAGGGTCGCTGTACTCCCGTGGGCTGCCGGGTACGTTTGCCTGCCCGAGGACGCGGACCGCTGCGCCTTCGGCTGCGAACTCACCGGCAACGGGCGGCATCTGCCCCGGCCGTGGTGTGGCCGCCAGAAGGTGCCCACCTGCTGGCTGTTCGGGCTCCGGATCTCACACGGACTACCCGGCGTTCGCCTGCGACAGCCCCGCGCGTCTCACGAGGTCACGCAGGGCATCTTCGGCGCTACCGTTCCTGCTCCATCCCTGGAGCCTGGCGCCGGTGATGCGATTCGTTGCCGCGAAGCTGAATCGGACGGTGCCGTCCGGCTGCAGGTACCAGTGCCCCGCGAGGCTGTAACCCTGCTGGCTCAGGCTGCGGACGGTCGGATGATTCGGATCGATCATTGCTGTTCCTCCCTCGCGCGTGCGGGCAAGGGTTCGCCCGGCCGCGCAGGCAGGCGAACCGTGTGGCGCCCGCCGCGTGTTAGGTCGTGTTCGGTGCCGAGGTTCATGTTCACGTCGATTGTGCACTGGCGCGGATCCTCGTGCCGATTTTCAGGCTCAGGATTCCTTCCTGGACACGTCGCCCATACGGAACGGAAAGAGCGGGCACTCCGGTGCCGTGCATAGCTCCACCTCGACCGCCTGCCACCCGCAGCACATGAGGCAGTGCGCCCGGATCGCGGCTCGCCGACTCCGGCCGTCTAGCGCACGCTGGTACAGCTGCCGGTACTTCGCCGGTAGCTCGATGCCGACGTTACTCGTCGTGTTCATGGAAGCCCCCTTTCGTCAGTGGATCGAACAATGGCGAGGATCGCTGTGCGGACCGCCAACGACAGCCCGGGCCACGCGCTCACCAGCACCGCGAGGTCGGGATCGGACCAGGGTTCTGGCGATCGTTTGTCGGGAGCTGTTGTCGGGGTGGTCTCACCCAGTGTCGTAAACTGCGGGCCTGTCGGCACTTGTGCAAGGCATTCCCGGTCCCCCCTACCGGGGCTCTTTTTATTTCCGGACCTGAATCGTGCTTTTATGGTGAACGTGAGCCGCTGGGCAGCGTCTGCAGAGCGCACGCGGTTGGGTCGCGTTGCACTCCTGACGCGAGGTCGCCGCAGGGCTGCCGGCGGGTGTTCCGACTCCCGCCCTCCGGACATTCATGAATGTTCCGGAGAGCCGCAGTTTCAGCGGACCTGAACGCGTGGTAGGAATGCCGAGCGTGCGTTATTCTTGCAACCCGGTCGATGTCTCTACACACTTCTGGAGGTATTCAGCATGTCACACGAACTCGGCCGTCGGGAATTCCTGCAAGTCTCGATCGCGGGGGGTGCGTTCTGCTTCGGGCTTTCACGGCTGGCGGCCGCGCCGGGCGCCGGCCCCGTTCTGATCAGCCCCGGTTGCCGCGGCACCAGGGTCAAAGTCGCCCGGCTCTACCTGGTCGGGAGCAACAAACTCTGGCCGACACCGGCACTGGACGTCAATGCGGAGCGGAAGCGATACGAAGCGGAGTTCGCCCGGATGAAGGACGACTTCGCGGATATCGATTTCACCGTCGACGAGATCATCGCATCGGCGGACGAGGTCAGTCGACTCGGTGAACGCCTCAAGGATGTGGACGGCATTCTCATCATCCACATGAACATGGGCACGACGCCGAGCATCAAGGCGATCCTGGGCGCGAAAAAACCGACTGTCCTGTTCGCCGCCCCCTACTCCGGTCACGAGTGGACGGAATTCGGCGCGCTGCGTCGATCCCCGGAAGGCGCCCTGCTGGAATGCATGCTGACGTCCGACAGAAACGAACTGGCCGCCGCCGTGCGTCCATTCAGGGCGATTCACCACCTGCGCGAGGCCAGGATTCTCAACGTCACGGCCCGCCAGGACCAGGCCTACGCCGATGCGGTCCAGAAGAAGTTCGGCTGCCAGACGGTCATCATCAACCGTGACCGCATGATCAAGACCTACGAGTCGATCCCCGAAGCGGATGCCCGGGCCGAGGCGGATCGCTGGACTTCCCAGGCGGAGAAGGTGGTCGAACCCTCGAAGGACGAGATCATCCGCTCCTGCCGGCTGGCGCTTGCCTTCGAGAAACTGCTGAACGAGGAAAAGGCAACGGTCATCACCGTCGACTGCTACGGCAGCATGTACCGCCAGCTCCCGGCGTTCCCGTGCGTCGGCTTTGTGCGGCTGAACAACATGGGGCTCGGGGGGATCTGCGAATCGGACCTGGTCTCGGCGGTCACGCACATCATCCTGCAGGGGTTGTCGGGCAAGCCGGGTTTCATCAGCGACCCGACGATGGACACGTCGGCAAACTCCATCATCCTGGCCCACTGCCTGGGCTCGTTCAAGATGGACGGCCCCAAAGGCGCGTCTGCCCCCTACCGCCTCCGCACCATCATGGAGCGACAGGAAGGCTGCGTCCCGCAGGTGTTCATGCGCAAGGGCGCCGTCACCCAGGCACGTCTGATCGGCACCGACACGATGCTCTACTTCACCGGTCAGGTGACGGATGCCCCCGACGAGGAACGTGGCTGCCGCACGAAGATCGTGGTGCGGGTCGACGGCGATGCGGAGAAGCTGTGGGAGAACTGGTCGCACGGGCTGCACCGCTCCACGGTTTACGGCAACCTGGTTCAGGACCTGGAACGGTTCTGCCGCTTCACGGGCATCCGCATGGTGAACGAGGCCGCGGAGACGCCGGAGGCCTGAGAGGCAGATGAAGCTTCAAGTGGTCGGCTTATCGGGCCCGTATGCGGCGAGGCACGGTTGTCGTGCCAAACGCGGCGGACGCGAGGCGGCGTCGACCCTGGCGGTTTCGGAGGGCCAGGTCGGCTGACAGGGCACGCAGCACGCCCGGGAAGCGGCGATGATGGCTGTGGGTTTGCCGGCAGGCGGTGGGTTACTGCCTGCCGGCCTGAGCGCCCCCTCGCACCAGGCAAGCCACTTTCGATCCGCAGCAACCTCCAAACGTGGTCTGCGCGGTCCCCGGCGGCCCTGGAGCCTGGCTGGCGGCGGCGTTCGCATCCGTCGAGCCGCCCGTCACGACCGGCGGGGGGAGACGTGCCCGTGGCAGCCAAACGCTCCCCTGCCGCTTGCGCCGGCGGAGCCGCATGAATTGTTTCTCATTGCCAGTAGCGGCTTTTTGCCCGATAAAGCCCTTCCGGGCAAGAAATTCGCGCGAAATTTCGTTAAAGCCTTGAACGCCAGCTGTTCAGCACGCCTATCATTGAACAGACCACAGGCACATCGAAAAAACGGGGTCTGAGGAGGAAGTCGCAGACGGGCGTCGTATGCGCCAACCCTGGTCGTGGCGCAGCCGTCAGGAGGTCGCGAGATGGGGGCTCGGCTCAAGGCCATGAAGTGGAATCGCGTGCTGATCGACGTGTGCACGCAGCATGATTTTCTGGATTCCGGCGGGATCCTGCAGGTCGCCAACCGCGAGGCGGTGATCCCAAACCTCAAAGAAGTCTTCCGCTGGGCCCGGACGGCGCAACTCCCGGTGGTTTCGTCGGTCGAGTCACACCGGCCGGCCGAGCCGCTCAATGGTTTTCCTCTTCACTGCATTGATGGCACACAAGGACAGGAGAAGCTGGCGTTCACGCTGCTCACGCCGTCGTTTCTTGTCGAGACGGACAACTACCTGTGCCTGCCGCCCGACATCGGGCAGAATTACCGGCAGTTGATCTTCCGCAAGCGGACACGCGACATCCTGAGCAACCCCAAGGCGGATCGCTTTCTCACGCAACTGGACGCCGACGAGTTCATCCTCTTCGGGGTGGGCCTGGAGCGCGCGATCAAGTCGCTGGCGCTCGGCCTGCTGATCCGGCACAAGCCGGTCACGGTGATCTCGGACGCCTGCGGGTACTGGAGCTCCGCCGACGGCGACCTCTCGCTGCGGCAACTGGCCGCCAAGGGCGTGCGTCTCGTCACGGTAGCCGAAATCACAGCCCCCCCGCCGCCAGCGCCTCCGCGCCGCCCTGTCACGCGGGCCGGCCGGCTGATCGGGAACCGCCACGACCCGTCGGCACGGCGCGAGCGCGCGTCGCGGAGCGATATCACCCGGGGGTGAATCGGCGTCCGCGCCGGTAAACGACCCTTCCTCGTCGTAAGAAAACGCCTGCCAAGCCGTAACCCTCTGCATGAAACGTGCTGCGCGTTCGCCGTTGCGGCATCGCTTGCTCTTTGCGCTGAGTGTGCTGCTGTGCGTCGGCACGTGCGCACTCTGGGTCCACGGCCTGCTGGCGGCGCTGCGGCTGAACATCCTGGCGCGCGGCACGGTGGGGCTGCAGATCACTTCGACCTGGGGGAGCATCGACGTCGCGTGGCTCTGGCCGGCATCGACGATCACCGCCTCGGGCGTCAGCATGAATACGTGGGACAACATGGGCTCGCAACTGCTCCACACGCGCAGGTGGTCGTATGTCGTCGAGTCGGGAATGCGCCGCCCCGGCCTCCACAGAGTCGGGCCGGGGACGTCTGCCCCAGGCTCGCAGGGAGTCACGTGGGTCATGCTGCCGCACTGGTTGCTGGTCGCCTTCTTCGCGGGAGCGGCTACGCTATCCGCCGGGTTGGGGCGACGTGCCCGCGCGCGGCGTCGATGGATCCATGGCGAGTGCCCGGCCTGCGGGTACGACCTGACGGGGAACACGTCGGGGACGTGCCCGGAATGCGGGGCGCGAACGAAGGAGTTCCTGGGTGAATCAGAGATTCGAATACCGGTTCGTGCGCCTGGGGGAGGGGTGGCTGGCGGCGCGTCGGAAGGAGATCGGAGATTACCAGCAGATCATTCATGATCACGCGCAAGAGGGATGGCGGCTTGTGCAGATCTTCGCGCCGGGGACGGTGACATGACGCCGCCTGCGGCCCCGTGAGTCTTACCGGCATGACATGTGTCCTATCCCGTCTTGCAGGAGTGGCCCGATGTCTTCCATGTCGCATGCGGCGAACGATGCATTCCTCTCCGCGCGGGCGGTCGTCATTGGGTCGTTTCTGCTGCTGTGCGTGCTAGTCGGTCGGGGGTTCTGTGGGGGCGAAGATCCGTGTGAACAGGATCCCTGCCACGTCAAGTGCGGCAAGCCGTGTCTTTGCTGCGCGATGTATACCTGTTCCTGCCCGGTCGTGCCGCCGGGTTGCGTCCTCCCGGATGCGGACGGAGACGGGACTTTCGACATCTGCGACAACTGCTCGCTCCTGGCCAACGGGCCCACGGCCGGCACGTGCACGGCGGGCCTGGTCGGCGCGGGCTGCAGCGCCGACACCCACTGCGACAGCTCCCAGGGGCAGGGGGACGGCGTGTGCAGCATGAACCAGGAGGACGCGGACGGCGACGAGATCGGCGACGTGTGTGACAACTGCCCCGGAGACCCCAATTACAGTCAACAGGACACGGACGGGGATGGCGTTGGCGATGCCTGCGACAACTGCGATGACATAGTCAATCCCGACCAGCAGGACATCGATGGTGACGGCGTCGGTGACGCGTGCGACAATTGCCTGTCGGTGGCCAACCCCGGCCAGGAGGACGCGAACGAAGACGGGATCGGCGACGCCTGCGACGACGACTCCGACGATGACGGCGTTTCCGATCTGGGAGACAACTGTCTGCTCGTGCCCAACGGCCCCTTGACCGGCACGTGTACGGGAGGGCTGGTGGGCGAAGGCTGCGCGTCGAACGCCGAGTGCAACTCGCCGGGCCTGAATGACGGCGTGTGCAGCATGAACCAGGAGGACGCGGACGGCGACGGCATCGGGGATTCGTGCGACAACTGCCCTGGAGTTGCGAACCCCGGGCAGGAGGATGCGGACATCGACGGGGACGGGGACGCCTGTGACACCTGCACGGACACGGACGGCGACGGGGTCTGCGACCCGGTGGACAACTGCCCCCTGGTGCCGAACCCGACCCAGGACCCGGCCGCGTGCAGTGTGGACGAGTTCATCTACCTGGATTACGAGTACGACCGGCTGAACCGCGTCACCAGGATCGAGAGGAACGACGTCGAGCTCATCAGTTACGAGTACCTGGGCCGCGAGATGACCCGCCGCAGACTGACCACCGAGTACACGAGCACCTCGCACTTCGCGGGCCAGAACGTCTACATCGACTACGGCGTCTCCCATGACGAGCATGGCCGGATCACGCGGATTGCCAACACGACGAAGGCCTCGGGCAGTGCGACCGTTCACACGCTGGCGGCCTACGATTACAGCTACGATGACAATGCCAACCGCCTGGCTCACACCGGCAGCGGGTTCGCCAAAGCGCGCGATGTGGACTACACGTACGATCGGTTGAACCGCGTCACACAGGCGGATTACACCGCCCCCAGCGGTGTGAGTACGCTCTTCGAGTACGATCTGCTGGGCAACCGGCACACCGTCCAGGACACGCTCAACAGCGTGACGCGCAGTTACGCTCACAACGCAGCCAACGAGTATACGAGCATCGGGGCCGGTGCGGTCATCCAGGCGGTCGCCTACGATCCGCGCGGCAACCTGGTCCAGGACGAGGGCTTCGACACCGACCCCGACGACCGGTTCGTGTACACGTACGACATGGACCATCGCCTGGTCGCGGTCGAATACGACAGCGACGGGCCGGGCGGCGCCGACCCGGTGCCGATGGCGGAGTGCCGCTACGATGCTCAGGGCCGGCGGATCGCATACGTGGACGCCGTCCGTGGAACGACGATCCGCTACTTCCACGACGGCCAGAACATGATCGAGGAGTACGACGGGGCCGGCGGGCGACTGCGCGGCTACGTGCACGGCACACAGTACGTTGACGAGCGGGCGGTGATGCGCGTCTACGACACCGCCCCCGAAGATCACTACTACCTGCTTGAGGAGCTCTACACGGTGGCGGGTCTGGCCGCGGCCAACGGAGGCCTGGAAGAGGCCTACGTTTATGACACGTACGGTAACGTGACCATCTACAACTGGCCGATCTGGGACGTCGACCGGGACGGGACCGTCACGACGACCGATGGGAATTGGGTCTATTATCAGTGGTCAGCTCCAACGGAGCCGCTGGCCGATGTGGATCTGAACGGCAACATCACCTCGACAGATGTCATTGACGTATTTGCCAATCGTGGTCTTAGGGCTCGCGCAATAATAAACTAAACGATTTAAGCTATCGTCTGTTTGTATC
>CAZJTF010000202.1:0-12787 GCA_964548565.1 uncultured Planctomycetales bacterium
CTCCGGGCAATGGGCCGGGCAGGCGCCTCTGACCTTTTCACGGGCGGGGACGCAGGATTTGATTTACCTGGCGGGCGGGGGCATTTTCGGGCATCCTGGCGGTCCGGCGGCCGGCGTCGTCTCGATCCGGCAGGCCTGGGAGGCGGCCGCCAACAATGTCCCGCTGGAGACCTGTGCCGTCACGCACGCTGAACTGCGTGAAGCACTCGAGACGTTCGGTGGATCACGCACCCGGGAAACCTCATGGCAGCCATAGCCCCCAATGACCTGCTCCTGGGCTTCTATGGAGACGATTTCACCGGGTCCACTGATGCCATGGAGGGCCTGGCGAGGGCAGGTTTGCGGACCGCGCTCTTCATCGACCGCCCGCGCCCCGAGCAGCTCCGCAGGTACGCGGGCCTCCGCGCTGTCGGGATCGCCGGGTGCAGCCGCATGCTGCCCCCTGCCGCCATGGAGGTCGAGCTCGACCGCGCGTTCAAGGCCCTGAAAGAGCTGAACCTGCCGATCGTCCACTACAAGGTGTGCTCGACTTTCGATTCCTCACCCGAAATCGGGAGCATCGGGCGCGCGATGGACATCGGAGCGCGGATCTTCGACACGCCGGTGGTTCCCTGTCAGGTCGGCGCTCCCATCCTCGGCCGATACTGCGCCTTCGGGAACCTGTTTGCACGCTCCGGACTGGATACGGACCCGTACCGGCTCGACCGCCATCCCACCATGTCGCGGCATCCGATCACGCCGATGACGGAGAGCGATATCCGGCTGCACCTCGGGCGACAGACCTCCCGGAAAATCGGCCTGGTCGACCTCGTGGATGTCACCGATGCCGGGCAGGCGCGGGCTCGATACGAGTCGCTCGTGGAGGATGGCGCGCAGGCGATTCTCTTTGACGTCCTGTACCCGGAGCACGAGCCCGTCATCGGTCGCGTTCTGTGGGAGCAGGTCCCTGCGGATGGCACGCTGTTCATTGTCGGCTCCTCCGGGGTCGAGTACTCACTGACCGCCTTTTGGAAGAGCCGCAGCATGCTGCCCGAACCGCCGGACCTGGGGGCCGCGGCGGTTGACCAGACCGTCGTCGTCTCCGGCAGCTGCTCACCGGTGACCGATCGCCAGATTGCCTGGGCCCTGGAGCAGGGCGCCGGCGAGGTGGTCCTGCGCACACATGAGCTCGTCGATCCTGACACCGCCGGCGCTGAAATCGAGCGCGCGGTCGGTGCAGCGCTCCGCATCTCCGAGGCGGGCCGAACCGTGATCTGCCACAGCTCGCGCGGTCCCGCTGATCCGCGGCGCGCGGCCACGGTCGAGCGGCTCGATGCCGCCGGGCAGGACGCGAGAGAGCACAGTGCGCAGATTCTCGGCAAGGCGCTTGGCCGAATCCTGCTGCAGGTGCTGACGCGGGGGAAGGTGCGGCGCGCCGTGGTCGCCGGCGGCGATACCTCGTTCTTCGTGACCCGCACGCTTGGAATCGAAGCGCTGGAGATGATCGCACCGGTCGCGCCGGGTTGCCCGCTCTGCCGAGCGCACATCCCCGGTTCGCCGCTCGACGGGATGGAGATCTGCCTGAAGGGCGGACAGGTCGGTCGGGAAGACTACTTCGGCACCGTTCTCGATCCCGGCAAGGCGCAGTACTGAGGCGGCAGCCCGGGAGAGTGCGCGGCTCACCCCGGAGATACGGCCACAACTCGAGGGATTCCGACATGCAGAAAGACATCATCATTGTCATTGCCCCCGTTCCCGGTGAAAAGCAGGACGAAAAGTACCCCGGCCGGATCGACGTGGCCGACGAGGTGATCCGCTGCGAGGCCGCCGGCGCCGCGATCGCTCACCTCCACGCACGCGACGAGAACCTGCTGCAAACCGTCGACGCGCGCCTGTTCAGCAGCCAGGTGCGCCGGATCCGTGAGGCTTGCCCGATCATTGTCGAGGGCTCTACGGGCGGCGCCCCCGAACACACGCTCGAGCAGCGTTGCGTCACGTTCACCGTGCCGGGCGTCGAGATGGGTTCGCTCAACCTCGGATCGGTGAACATGTTCGACGGCGTGTACCAGAACAGGTACGAGGATATCTGTTTCTACGCCCGCAAACTCGCTGAAAGCCGCATCGCGCCGACCATGCCGATTTTCGATCTCTCGCACCTGATCAACTACCGGCGTCTGGTCGACGACGGAGTGCTCTCGCCGCCGTATGTCTTCGAGTTCGTGTTCGATGTGCCCTCCGCCCTGCCCTACACGGACCGCTATCTCGAACTCTTCGTCGATCATCTGCCACCCGGTGCGATCTGGTTCTGTGTCCGGCACCATCAGAAGGGCGCGACCGACCTGCGCAGGGTGATGGAACTCGGCGGGCACATCCGCGTCGGCTACGAGGACAGCCCGTTCCTGAGCGACGGTCGCCGTGCCCGCAACAACATCGAACTCGTGGAGGACGCGGTCGAACAGGCATCCCGCACCGGACGGCGCGTCGCGCGCGCCGCCCGCGCGAGAGAGATCATTGGTCTTCGTCCGCGATAAGACGTGTTGCGCGGGCGGGCTGCATCACGCTCGCGCAGATTTGAGAAGAGATGCCCGCTCGCCGCCTGTAGGCGCGCGGCCCGTCAGCCGGATACGATGGCTTTGGTTCCAGGAGCAGTCATCCCGCCCAGGAGGTACACGTCATGGCACGCAAAACTCTTGCTCTCATTCACACCGTGAACTGGTACGACAAGTCCGTGGTCATACCGTTCGCGCAGCCATGGATGAAGGCCAATCCCGACGTGCGTGTGTTCAACATCATGGATGACTCGCTGCTCGCGGAGTCGCTCGAGCACCACGGCGCGACACCGGCGGTCCTGAAGCGCCTGCAGTACTACGTCATGGCCGCCGAGGAGATGGGTGCCGACGTCGCCATGATCACCTGTACGACGGTGGGAGATGCCTCCCGGGTCGCCCGCGCGTGGGCATCGATTCCGGTTTTCAACATTGACGAACCGATGGCCCGCCAGGCCGTCCGCCTCGGCAGGCGGCTGGGGATCATCGCGACCGTGCCCACCAGTCCGGCTGCCACAAAGCGCCTTCTCGAGCGATGCGCCGCTGAGGAGGGAAAGACCGTCCAGATCGAGATCGCGCTGAACGAGGAGGCCTTCCAGCGCCTGCAGAAGAACGACATCGCCGGCCACAACGAGCTCGTGCATCGCGAGATGGACCGCGTGGCCGAGAAAGTCGACGTGCTTGTCCTGGGACAGATCAGCCTCTCGCAGATCCGCCATGAAACGCGCGTCCCCGTCCTGCAGGTCGGGGAATCCGGCTTTGCCGAAGCACGCCGCTTGCTTGACGCAGCGGGCGGACGCGCATGAACGCACCGGCTCCCGCAAGTCTCGACACTGCCACGACGGCAACCGCCGGGTTCCCGAAGCGATACTGGCTGGTCGTCGGGATGTTCCTGCTGTCGATGCTGCTGTACGTCGACCGCGTTTGCATCTCCTCCGCCAAGAACGACATCGCCCGGGATCTGCAGCTCACCGAGACGCAGATGGGCTGGATTCTCTCGGCCTTCGCACTCGGTTATGCCCTCTTCCAGGTTCCGGCCGGCATGATGGCTGATCGGCTCGGCCCGCGCAAGATCCTCAGCGGCGTCGTCACGTTCTGGTCGTTCTTCACCGCGCTCACCGCCGCCGCCACCGGCTACGTCTCGATCCTGCTGTACCGCTTCCTGTTTGGAGCCGGGGAGGCCGGCGCGTTCCCCGGCTGCGCCCGCGCGGTGTATTCGTGGATCCCGATGTCCGAGCGCGGCCTCGTGCAGGGCATCACCTTCTCCGGCGCGCGGTTCGGTGCCGCCTTCTCATTGCCGCTGGTGGCCTGGGCGGTCAGCGGTCTCGGCTGGCGTACGACGTTCGTCGTGCTCGGCGTCATCGGTGTCGTGTGGGCGGTGTTCTGGTACTGGTGGTTCCGAGACAACCCGGAAACGCATCCACGAATCTCGGAAGCCGAGAAGACTCTCATACTGAGCATGCGCCAGAGCGCGACTGTCGCTGACGATGAGGCGGCTCCACTCACACCGGGCCTGATGAGCCGCTCGAAGAACGTCTGGCTGCTTGTCGGCCAGTACTTCTGCTCGAATTTCACGTTCTTCTTCACGTTGTCATGGCTCTTCTCGTACCTGCAGACCCGTTACCAGCTCGGGATGGTGCAGGCAGGGCTGTATGCCGGCGCGGCGCCCCTGGCGGGAGCGTTCGGCAACTGGACGGCCGGAGCCGTCATCGACGGGATCTATCGCCGTGGGCACTGGGTCGCATCCCGACGCACGCCGGCGATCATCGGCTTCACTCTGGCGGCGATCGGGCTTGCCCTCAGTGTCCAGATGGAGACCGCGCTGGCCGCGGTCGCGTGCCTGTCCCTCGCCGCCTTCGGCGCGGACATGACCGTCGCCCCTTCCTGGTCCGCCTGCGTCGACATTGGTCGCCAGCGCGCCGGCACCGTCTCGGGGACAATGAACATGGCGGGAAACCTCGGCTCGTTCATCACGGCCCTGGCATTCCCGTACCTGTTGAAGTGGTCGGGCACCTATGACACGTTTTTCTATGTCGGGGCGGCGTTGAACGCCCTGGCGATCGGAGCGTGGATGCTCACCCGGCCCGACCGGCGCCTCGAGGAGTACTGACCGGGCGTCAATCCGCATGTCTGCTGCTGGAGAACACGGATGCGACTCGCGCTGCTGATCGTCTGCGGTTCACTCGCACTGCTGCCACGAGTCGCAGCATCCGCGCAGGACATACGGCCCATTTCGTCCCCCGCCGGAACAGAGGGCAAGAAACCCGCGGCCAGGACCTTGCGCGTCGCCGCCGTCCAGATGCGCTCCTCGCGGGATCGCGACGACAACATTGCGAAGACGATCCGCTTCATTCAGCAGTGCGCGAAGGACGGCGCCCGCATGGTGGTGTTCCCCGAGTGCTCCGTGACCGGCTACTTCAATGATGTCGTGAAGCAGGTGACCCCCGAGCAACTCGAGGCGGCCGAACAGCGTATCGGCGAAGCTTGCCGGGCAGCTGACGTTTACGCGATCGTCGGCATGCCCCACCGGCGGGACGGCAAGCTGTTCAACGCGGCCGTGATCGTATCGCCTGATGGCCGCGTGATTGAGCGTTACTGCAAGATGCAGCTCGCCGAGAGCTGGCCGCAGCCGGGGGATCATCTCTCGATCTACCGAATCGACGGCACCTGGTGCACGACGATCGTTTGCCACGACGAGCGGTACCCCGAACTGGTGAGGCTGCCCGTGCTGGCGGGCGCGCAGGTCGTCTTCTACATCTCGCACGAGTCGGGCCTGCGCGAGGAACGCAAGCTCGACCCCTACCGGGCGCAAATCCAGGCCCGCGCGGCCGAGAACGGGGTGTACGTCGTGCACGCCAACGCTCCCGCGAATGAAGACGCCTCCGGCTCGCATGGCCAGAGCCGCATCATCGCCCCCACTGGCAACATCCTGCAGGAAGCGTCAATGTTCGGCGAGGAGATCGTCACCGCCACGCTGGATCTGTCGCAAGCCAGCCGTTCCAACGCGAAGAACGCGCTCCGCTCGGAGGTCCTGCGCTCCTGGTGGCAGGACGGCATGAAACTGGTCCGACGCATCGAGTGATTGAGGCGCAGCGGGGCTGACGATGCGATTGAACTGCTTTGTCGCGGCCCTGAGCGCCGGCATCGGCTCAGCCGGGTTCGCGGCCGCTCCCATCGATCGACTCGCGCTGGTGACGCGTCACAACCTGGTCGTCCGCAAAGCCGATCCGCTCGGTCCGCTCTCCGTGGGCCGATGCGCGCGAGTCCGAGGCGGCCGCCCAGTGGCTGCGATCTAATCCCCACCTCCCGGTCGGCGACTGGCGGGCTGAGTATCTTGCATCGGACGGCGCAGTCGTGCAGGAGCAGACCGCTCGCATCACAACCCCTGACGAGGCTTTCCCTGTCCGCCTCAAAAAAAACGTCACGCTCCGTCTCTCCCGCCGTCCTTGACAGGCGGCTCTTGAGGTCGCGATGCTGTGGCCTCTCCGGGAAACCGAAAGGAGCGCGGGATGAACCTGTTGCGAATCGGGCGGCGGATTGTTTGTGCCATGGCGATCGCGTGCGCTGCGGGCAGCGCTCGGGGCGGTGAATCGCGGCGCCCGAACCTGATCTGGATCCTCGCCGACGACCTGGGTTACGGGGAACTGGGCTGCTACGGGCAGAAGGTAATCGCAACGCCGCGCCTGGACCGGATGGCCGAGGAGGGGCTGCGGTTCACGCACTTCTATGCGGGGGCGACGGTGTGCGCACCGTCGCGCAGCGTGCTGATGACCGGCCAGCACCACGGGCATACGCGGGTGCGCGGTAACGCGGGAGCACAAAACCCCGGGGCACAGGCGCTGCGGGCGGAGGATGTAACCGTCGCCCGGGTGCTGAAGGACACCGGCTACACGACCGCGCTGATCGGCAAATGGGGGCTCGGCGACGTGGGCGCGGCTGAGAGCGGCCTGCCGCGCAAGCACGGTTTCGACCTTTTCTTCGGCTATCTCAACCAGGGCCACGCCCACAACCACTTCCCCGACTTCCTCTGGCGCAACGAGACGAAGGAACCGCTCCCCAATGTCATCGTCCCCGTCGGCGACGCCGGCGCCGGTTACGCCACGAAGGGCGTTGCTTACGCGGATGACCTTTTTACAGAGGAGTGCCTGAAGTTCGTCACCGAGAACAAGGACCGACCGTTCTTCCTGTACTGGAGCATGGTGGTCCCGCATGCCAACAACGAACGGGCACGCGCACTGGGAGACGGCGCGGAGGTCCCGGATTACGGGCCTTATGCGGACAAGGACTGGCCCAACCCGGACAAGGGGCACGCGGCCATGATCACGCGGCTGGACGGCTGCGTGGGACGCATGCTCGACAAGCTGAGGGCACTGGGGATCGCCGAGCACACGCTTGTCATCTTCACGAGCGACAACGGGCCGCACAAGGAGAGCCGACAGACGCTCTCGCGCTTCAATCCTGCCGGGCCGTTCAGCGGGCTCAAGCGCAGCCTGACGGACGGCGGGATCCGCGTACCCTGCGTCGCGTGGTGGCCGGGGGTTATCAAGCCGGGCGGCAAGACCGGACACGTCGCCTCATTCGCCGACTGGATGGGCACGGCCGCCGAGTTGGCCGGGGCGAAGCCGCCGCGCGAGATCGACTCCATCAGCTTTGTGCCGACGCTGCTCGGCAAGCCGGACCAGCAGAGGAAGCATGAGTTCCTCTACTGGGAGTTTCACGAGGGCGGGTTCAAGCAGGCGGCGCTCTACCAGGAGCGATGGAAGGGCATCCGAAGCGGCGGGCCCGACTCACCGGTGCAGCTCTTCGACCAGCAGAACGACGTGGCCGAGCAGACGGATGTGGCCGCGCGGCATCCGGACATCGCCAAGAAGATCGGCGCCTACCTGAAGACGGCCCGCACACCGCTGCCCGAGTGGGAGCCGAAGTGGCAACAGGCTCGCTGAACGAGCGTTCAGCGGCGCCGCAACTCATACACCCCGCCGGGGCTCGTGGTGAACGCCACGACGGCGCTATCGTCGGTCGACTCGACACGCCGGCCGGCCGAGAACACCTCGACGGGCTCCGCGCACCGGATCCGGCAGTACCCGCCATTCCGCGACAGGATCCGGGCGCGGGTGAGCGAACCGCACTTCCACTCCATGTCGACAACGAAGCCGCCGCGGGCGACGAGCCCCCGCACGCTCCCCTCTGGCCACGCGCGCGGAAGAGCTGGCAGGAGGTGCACCTGACCCTCGTGGCTCTGCAGGAGCATTTCCGCAATGCCCGCCGTCCCGCCGAGGTGGCAATCGACCTGCCAGGGCGATTCGCGGGTGAAGAAGTTGGCATGGGTGCTCTGCTGGAGCAGGCCCACGACGTGCCGGTGGGCCTCGCCGGCGTCGAGGAGCCGCGCGAAGAGGCTGATCATCCAGGCGCGGCTCCAGCCGACGCTGCCGCCGCCGTGGGCGATGCGGCGTTCGAGCATCTTGCGCGCGCCGGCGAGCAAGTCCGGGTTGGCGGGCGTGATCTGCGCGAATGGGTAGAGCCCGAGCAGGTGCGACATGTGGCGGTGGCCGGGCTCGGCCTCCTCGAAGTCGCGGTACCATTCCTGGATCGTGCCGTTTCCGCCGATTCGCAGCGGCGGGAGCTTCGCGCGGGCGACCGCAATCCGCTCACGCAGTTCGGGTGCCGTGTCCAGGATCTTTGACGCGCGCAAGGCGATGTCGAAGACCTCGCGGACGACGGTCATGTGGTACGTGGAACCCTGGGTGATGCGGATCCGCCTGCGCGTGGTCGGATCGATGTAGCTGTTCTCCGGCGAGGTCGAGGGGACGATGACGAGTTGTCCGTGCCCGTCGTCCACGAGGATGTCGAGCAGGAACGCACACGCCCCGGCGAGCACGGGCCAGGCGCGCTCGCGCAGGAAGCGTTCGTCGCCGGTGAACGTGTAGTGATCCCACAGGGCGGTGGCCATCCATGCGCCGGCGAGCGGATCGAGCGTACCATTCTCGAACTGCGAGGGAATCGTGGAGCCGGCGGGCGTCGTGCGCCCGAACAGATCCACCATGGTAAACGCAACCCATCCGTCGGCACCGTACAGCTTCTTTGCGGAGGCTTCTCCCTTGCGCGTGACGCGTTCGAACCAGTCCACCAGCGGCTCGACCGTCTCCGACAGGTTGCAGACACCCGCGGGCCAGAAGTTCATCTGCAGGTTGATGTTGAGGTGGTAGTCGGCTTCCCAGGCGGCCCACATCCGGTCGCTCCAGAGCCCCTGCAGGTTGGGCGGGAGTCGGCCCGGACGGCGCGAGGCGCTCATCAGCAGGTAGCGCCCGAACTGAAAGGAGAGCGCGGCCAGTTGCGGATCCTCGCCCCCCTTCTTCAGCGCGGCGAGGCGCTCGTCGGTCGGCTGTGCGGCCCGGTCGGCGCCGCCCAGGTCGAGCGAAACGCGGTCGAAGAGCGGCTGATGCTCGGCGATGTGGTCCCGAAGGATCGCCGGCCACGCCTTATCCACTGCCCGCTGCAGGATGCGGTCGGCGACGGCGCCCGGGTGGATCGCGCGGTCGAAGTTCATGGCGTCGAGGCTGAAATCGGTGGCGGCCGTGAAGAGCAGGATGACGTCGTCGGCGTCCTCAAACGCCAGGTGATCGCCCTCGGCACGGATGCGTCCGGCCGCGGCCCGGGCGAGGAGGCGACCGGCAAGTTTCATGTGCGGGCCGCCCGGACCGGAGCCGCCGGGGTTGTCGTCGTAGCCCTCGGGGGCGGGGACATCAATGATCTGGCCGTCCATGTGGAGCCGATCCCTGCCGGCGGCTGCGACACGCATGTCTTTCTCGCGGGTCAGACGCACGACGCCGCGCAGCGACCGGGGCTTGTCGGACGTCAGCCGGATCGCGAGGACGTCATCCGGGGCCGAGATCAACGCTTCGCGCACGTACGTGACGTCGCCGGCGCGGTACTGCACGCGGGCGAGGCCGGTGCGCAGGTCGAGCTCGCGCCGGTAGTCGTGCAGGTCGCCCGGGTGCTCGAGCTCGATCGCCAGGTCGGCGAGCGGCTGGTACGAGCGGAAGGCGGTGGGTTGACCCGCCAGGTGCTCCAGGCCGTACTTCTGGGCCTCCGTCAGCTTGCCCTCGAGCACGAGCCGCTGGACGGTCTTGAGGTGCTCCGCGAATCCATCGGGGTACGTGTCGAAGGGCTCGCCGGCCCAGAGGCTCTCCTCGTTGAGTTGGATGCGCTCGCGCGGCGCGCCGCCTAAGACCATCGCGCCGAGACGCCCGTTGCCCAGGGGCATGGCGGCCTGCCAGCTCGGGGCGGGCTGGCGCGACCAGAGCACGGGATCGGCGGCGCACGGCAGGGAGGCAGCGGCGAGGGCGTGGGCGGCAAGGACCAAAGGAATGCGCGTCATGCGAAGCGTCTCCTTTCGTTGTGCGGGCGGAGGGTAAACGCCGGGAGAGCAAAAGTAAAAAATGAAAAGGAAAACGGAAAAGTGGAACGTGAGCGGATGGGCCCGCCGGTTGGGCGGTCTGCTGCTGAGTGCCATTGCATTGTCACCGGGCAGGCGCGGGTGTGACAAACTTGTGTCATCGCTCGGAAACGGGGCGAATTCGCCGTGGAAATCATGGTCGGATGCGTTATTCTGATACGGTCCACTGGAACGTCGCGCCCGGGGTGCTCTGGAAATCGATTTCGTTGGAAACGCCCGGTCATCTTTGATGCACCGAGGATGGTTCGTGCGGTGGTTGCCTGGCGGGTGCGGTTTTGAAAGCGGCCTGAAACGCCTGTCGTCATACAAGGAGTGTGCGCATGATGCGCTTTGAGTTTCTCCATCCCACCATCGTCGCCTCACGATTATCGCTCCGCGTTTGTGCTGCGAGCGTCTGCCTTGTGGCGGGCGCGTGGCTGGGTATCCCTGCGTCTACGCTGGCGAAGCCGGCCGATGCACCGGCCGTTCCGCAGCAGTTGCAGGCGAGCGACATGGCGGAGGACGTCGCGTTTCTCGAGCGGGTCTCGAGCGCGTTCAGTCGCGTGGCGAAGATCGCCAAGCCCTCGGTCGTGAGCATCCGGACGCTCACCCCGCAGGGGCGCGGGCACGCGCGGGCCTCCGGCAGCGGCGTCATCTTCGATGATCGCGGGCACGTCGTGACGAGCTACCACGTGATCGAGGACGCCTCGCAGGTGGACGTGATCCTGGCAGACGGGCGGAGATTCCGGGCGACGATCGTGGGCAGCGACGAACGGACGGATGTCGGCGTGCTGCGGATCAACGCGACGCAGCTTGCGCCGGCCACATTCGGGGATTCGTCGCGGGTCGAGGTCGGGCACCTGGTGCTGGCGATCGGCAGCCCGTTCCAGCTCGCGCAGACGGTCTCGTCGGGCATGGTGAGCGCGACGGGGCGATCCGACGTAGACATCCCCGGGATGGAATACCACAACTTCATCCAGACGGACGCGCCGACCAACCCGGGGAACTCGGGGGGCGCGCTGGTCAACACCCGCGGCGAGGTGATCGGCATCAACACGGCCATCGCGGGCTCGAAGACGTTTTCCGGCGTGGCGTTCGCGACGCCGTCCAACACCGTGGTGTGGGCGGCCCGGGCGATCATCAGCGGGCGACCGCTGGTCCGTGGGTTCCTCGGGGTGGCGATCAGCTCAATCTCGACGCAGGCGGCGGACGATCTCGGGCTCAACACGACCGAGGGCGTCCTGATCGAGGAGGTGACGCCCGGGAGTCCGGCCGCGCGGGCGGGGATGATGGCCGAGGACATCGTGACCCAGATCGACAACGTGCGGATCGTGGACTGCCCGCAACTCCAGACGATTATCTCCGAACTGGTCCCCGGGGAGCAGAGCACGATCCACGTCTGGCGGGCTGGTCGGCAGCACCGGCTGAACGTGGTAATCGGCGAGCAGCCGCGGCGGTGACGGGGCAGGGAACAGCGACCTGGGGTGCGGCTGGTCGCTTGCGGCTCGTTTTGATGCTGGAGCCCGGGTATCTGGGCCTGTCTCCGGGCTCGGACCGGATGCAAACTCTCTGATAGGCTCTTTGCGCCGGCGTGGCCTCAGGGTGGGCGTCGCTTCGCGCCGGCGCGTGCCGTCTGATGGGCCGCCTCCATCCCCAAGAACGCGTGGGCTGCTCCACCCCGAAGCGGCCTTGGCGGATCAGCTCAGCCCGGGGACGCGTCCCACCACCCCCGGTCATCACGTTGGGAAAGTTTCGCCTTGGAGCCCATGGGCGGACTGCGGGACGGCAACATGGTGCGAGCTAAAAAGCAGAATGGCTGGTTCTGGATGTAAACAACAGACTCGTCAACCAGCAGGGGCCAAAGTTATAGTGTACAGTATTGCTGCCCAACTTAGAGACCTGCGATCTCCACTCAGCAGTCTCAATTCTTCGTGGGACGTACCAACCTTCAGCAACGCGTGCTCGAGATCTCGATTCTTTCACACCCGAGGTCAGGAGCAGGTCCCACCAGCCCGACTGCGGTATGGACCGAGGTGCGTCTCGCAGATCAGCGGCAAATGGAATGCGCGCCGGAATGCGCTCTGCGTTCGGCCGACCAACGAGCGTTCCGCTCAGAAGCCCTATTTTTTTCTGGTAAACTCCAGCCCGACACAATGATCGTGCCCGGGGCAGGCCGTTTCAAGGATGAGAAGGGAACACAGAGAATGACCCAGCGGGATGCAGCGCACTTTGCGCGGAAATGACACAGGACACCCGGTCGGTACCGCTGGATGAGGAGGATCCTGCCCGACGAGCACGTGACATGTTGGCTGGTCAGGCTGCCGATGCCGAGGCTCTCAATCCTGTGCGACCCCTTGTTTGAGTTTTCCGCAGGCACGCCAATCCACCGGTGACCAGCAGGAGGAGCGCCGACGGCTCCGGAACCGCGGCCTCCGGCCCGGTGATCCAGATGTTGTCAATCATCGCGTTGGCAACGCTCACTTCGACGCGATCCCACTCGTTGGGTTCACCCCGGTAGCTGCCGTCTTCCGCGCGCAGATCGAGACTGTTGCCCAGCGTGAAATTGACCAGGGCATAGTCTCCTCCCGCAGTGAGGTCCTTCAGGTGCACCGTGGCCTTTCCGTCCCCGTTGTATGCGGTCAGGTCGATGACCATCCGGACTCGATACCAGTGGCCCGGCACATAGTTCACCAGCGGACCGTAAAAGCCGTTGCCTTTGGCGCGCCGCAGCAGCATTTTCGTCTTGGCAGGATCGGTGAAACCCAGCCAGTGGTCCAGCCCGATGCCGATCGGGAACTCGTCCGCATCGTAACCGTAATCACTGTCC
>CAZJTF010000203.1:0-12782 GCA_964548565.1 uncultured Planctomycetales bacterium
GCGTGTCACTGCTTCGATCGTGATGGGAACGGGAGCATCGATCTGACCGATTTCGCCTTGTTTACGGCGTGTGCCAGCGGGGCTTCGGTACCGGCCAACGCGGGGTGCGGTACTCCCTGATGACTTGCGCGCGGGGAGACCTGCGCGGATCGTGTTCCGAAAGGAAAGAGTCATGGTCTTGACCGTTCGACAGGGAAGTTGCATGGGCCGTCGGGCGTTCACGCTCATCGAAGTGCTGGTGGTCGTTGCGATCATCGCCTTCCTCGTCAGCATTCTCCTCCCGAGCCTGCAGCGCGCCCGCAACATGGCCAAGGCGTCCGTCTGCCTCAACAACCTGAAGCAGATCGGAAGCTCCATGAATTTCTACGAGCAGGAGAGCAAAGGGTTTCTCCCGCCGTATCGTGTGCTGCGACCGGTCAACAACAACCCCAATGACCCGATCAATACACCTTATTGGTTTCAGTATCTTCCCTTCAAGTACATGTCCAACAGCCTGGATGCCACCCGGTGTCCGCTGGACGACCTGAAGGATATCGGCGGCTCCGGCCTGAGAGGGCCGTATCCCGAACTGCTGCGTCCATCGGGCAGGCCGGGGGCGGTACGCGTTTACTACAGCTACAGCATGAACGCCAACATGCCCATGAGCAAAAAGCTGGTCTACCCAGTCTCGATGCTGCCCGCAGCGGACGCATGGATCGAGCGGTTCAATCCAGGCAAACTCGATTTGGTTAGGCAGCCGTTCGACTTCGCCTTTCTGATGGAAACCGCCAGCACCGGCCTGCTGAATCCGGGTACCCCGCTCAGCTTCTTCCGGTACCCGCACGGCGCACTCCCGGTCAATATGAACATCGTTTTCGCCGATTCGCACGCGGCCCCCCGCGATATTAAACGCATCTGGCCGGGGGACCACAGAAGCCAGCCTCCCAAGTGGCAGAGCATCGGCCCGGGTCAGAATTGGGAGGGCGTCGGCAGATTCCGGGCGCTGTGGTACGGAGATTCCCGCGCAACGGGACCCAAGAGTTACTGAGGTCTGCCGGCCAGGCTGCAGCGAGGTCGCATCAGGCGCAGCCGCACCCGCAAATGCAGCGTAGCGCCGGCCGGTACCCCGATCCGGCGATCAAGTTGCCCCATAGATCTGCCCCGGTTTCTTCACGGGCCACGGTGTCACCCCATGCGAGTCGAGTCGATCCGTGTGGTCGGGCGCAACCTGCCAATGACCCTCCTCGAAGTTGCCGCGGACGATGGTGCCGTTGGAATCGGCGGCGCCGATGCTCCCGAGACACTGCTCCGCCCGATTATCGAACAGCCGCCCTGGAGACTGGCGGCCTTGGTCGTGGGTCGTGATCCGTGTGATGTTGAGCACATCAGCCGAGATATGTGCGTCGCCTGCCTCGGGCAGGGAGGACTCGTCGTCCATGCCCAGGCGGGCCTCGATATGGCCCTGTGGGACCTGCGGGCAAAATGCGCGGGCGTGCCGCTCAGTCGCCTGCTGTCGGAAGGGAGTTGCGGGCGGGTCCTGCCGTACGCGAGCGCAACGGCATTCGATCTCAGCCGGCGGATCGTGGGCCCCCTTGAATTCAAGTCCACGGACCGTCTCGTTGCCGAGGCCCGGCAGCGCGTGCAGGAGGGGTTCCGGGCGATCAAGTTCGGCTGGGGGAATCATTTCGCCCCGGCGGACCTGGCGCGCATCGCCGCCATCCGCCAGGCCATCGGTATGGACGTGAAACTGATGATCGACTTCGGCGGCCCCGACTACCTGGGAGCGGGTGTCACCGTGGAGCCTGCCGCGCGCATCGCGGCCCTGCTCGAACCGTACGCACTGACTTTCCTGGAGGAGCCCCTTCCCCCCTGGGATGCGGAGGGGTATGCGCGCCTGCGGTGTGCGAGCCCGGTACCTGTCGCGACTGGCGAGATGCTCTGCGAGAGTTGGGAGTTCGACAGGTTCATCGATGGGCGGGCGGTCGATGTCATCCAGCCGGATGCGTACCACGTCGGAGTAACGCGGACGCTGCGGGTTGCGAGACGGGCGCGCGAGGCCGGTATGGGATGTGTTCCGCACAGCCCATGGTCCGTGCTGGCCGTGGCGGCGCACCTTCACATCCTTTCGGCCGTGTATGACGAGTCGATGGTGGAACATCCCTCCGCGAGTCTCTACTCCGACACCGTTCGGCACGGTGAATTCACGCGGCTTGCCACGAATTTGCTCGTGGAGCATCCCATACAGCGCAGGACGGCTGGTTACGCGTCCCGGGACGCCCCGGCCTCGGCCTGGGCGGATTCCGCCGCGATGCCATTGCACGCATGGAGGCACTGGCGGCGGAGGGACTGGAACGATGAACGATTGCACGCGCGTGCTGATGACGTTTGAGGATCCTGAACTGGAGGCCGCGCTGAGGGCGACCGAGGGGGTCGACCTGCAGGTCGCCGTCGACGGTGATGCGGCCCTGCGCGCGATCTCCCAGGTGGAGGTCGCGTGCGTTGCGTCCTTCGACCGCGAACTGCTCAGCCGTGGGAGCCGGCTCCGCTGGATCCAGGCGTTCCTGGGCGGTGTCGAACGCATACTCTTTCCCGAGTTGGTCGCAAGTCACATTCCGCTGACCTGCGTGAAGGAAACGTTCGGTGCTTCTGGCGCCGAGCACGCTCTCGCTGTGATGCTGGCGGTGAGCTACCGGCTCCACTATTACCTGCGGGCTCCCTCGAAACGGACGTTCGGCTGAACGTTGCCGCGCGGGATCGCCGGAAGCACTCTCGGGATCGTCGGCTTTGGCAACATCGGGCAGGCACTGGCGGTCCGCGCCCGTCCGCTCGGGGTCCGCATCATTGCGGTGGCTCGTCTGCCCCGGGCGGCGGCAGAGCCTGCGGATGAACTCCTCACACCGGAGCAGTTGCCGCGGCTGCTTCGCGCGTCCGATTTCGTGGTTGTCGCGGTTCCGCTCACCGCCGCAACACACGGGCTGATCGGGCGCGATCAGCTGGCACTCATGCGGCCGGGTGCATGGCTGATCGACATCTCCGGGCGTGCGGCGATCGTGGACCAGAATGCGGTGATCGAGGCCCTTGGCCAGGGGGTGATCGGCGGCGCGGAACTGCAGTTTGCAGCGCCACCGCCTCCCCATTCTCCACTCTGGGACATGGACAACCTGATCATGTCCCAGTACTCCGCCAATTCGGAGGAGGAGGCCCGCGCATCGGTCGCGATGGTGATCGACAACATTCGGCGTTCTCGCGCAGGGCGGCCCCTGCGCGGTCTCGTTGACAAGGTGGCGGGGTACTGACGGCATTGTTGCCGCGCCCTGCACTCTCCCGGCGAGGCTTTCATGAATCGACTGGCCTGGTACGGCGGGATTCTGTGTTGGCTCCTCGCGATCGGAAGTCTGCGTGCGGGGACGCTGCAGATTCGGGTGACGGACCCGGAAGGGGCGCGCACGGGCAATTGCATGCCCGCACGTGTGCGGATGGACTTCCGGGAGGTGCTCAAATCGCCAGGGGCCCGGGTCAATCCGGCCACCCTCCGGATGGTTCGCCCCGGCCCAACCGGCGAACCAATGGCCGGGCCGTCGGTGCCGGTCCGTTTCGACGATCCGGATCCAAAGCCCGACAGCTTCTTTCATGCGTACCTGGGCGGCGGCGATGTGAGCGGAGATCTCATATTCCAGCACACGGTCGGGGTGGGGGGGCAGACCACGACCTATCGTCTCGCCTTCGAGTCCTGCAGCGACGCCGATGTCGCAGCCCTGGCCCCGGCGTCTGCGCAGATTGGCGATTATGACATTTTGCGCTATGCCCAGGGCCCCATGAGCGGCATCTTCCAGACGAAGCTGACAGTCTGCGACTGGGACGGCGACGGCAGAACCGACATCATTGCCGGGGATCAACTGGGGTGGGTCGTGCTGTATCGGCGCACCGGAGCCGGCGTCAACGCCTTTGATGTCCCCCTCCCGCTGGAACTCGACGGCAAACCCCTCCGCATGAACTGGATGTGCGCACCCGACGCGGTCGACTGGGATGGTGACGGCGACCTGGACCTGGTGATCTCCGACGAGAGCTCCGCCGTGCTCTTCATCGAGAATGGGGGAACGCGGAACGCTCCGAGGCTGTCAAAGCCGAAGCCGTTTGTGGTCGTGTCAGGCCAGCCTATCAAGTCGCCGTGCACGCCGGTGCCGGAGATGTCGTTCTTCAAGAAAGACTACGCCCCGACTCCCATCGCTTTCGACTACAACGGCGATGGCAAGGTGGATCTGCTCTTCGGCGGGTACGTGACGGGACTGATTTATTACTATGAGAACGTGGCCCCTTCAGCCAGAGAGGTGCCGGTGCTTGCCCCGCGAGGCACGATCAATGATGACGAGGGCCAGCCCATCGACGTGGCCTGGTGCGCGGCGCCGTACCTGGCCGACCTTGATGGCGACGGACTGCCAGATCTCGTGAGCGGGCATATCGCGGAAGAGAAGAAGAAGTTCAAGTGGGTCGCCGAACCCTCGCTCTTTTTCTGGAAGAACACGGGCACGCGTGCCGAGCCGAAGTGGACGAAAGCCGACTTTGGTTATCCGGCACACTGGAGCGACTACCCGCCGGACGTCACCGTACCCCGCGTCATCGACTGGAACGGAGACGGCAAACCGGACATTGTCATGACCGCCGGTTGTGAGGTTTTCTATTTCGAAAACACCGGTACCGCCACCGCCCCGAAGTTCGCATTCCAACGGTCGTTCACGATGGCGAACGGACCGCTGCTGCTCTGCCCCCGATTCAACGCGATCGCTCCGGTGCTCGTCGATATCGACGGCGACGGCATGCCCGACCTTGTGAGCGGCGGCAGCGGTGACGTGTCGTGGTCGCGTATGACGTCGTTCGGCAACGCGCCGCGCTTCGACCGTCGCGGCTACCTTGAGGCGGACGGTGAACGGATCTACCACGAATTCATCCACGGCGACGACACGACATTTCCATTCATCTTCGACTGGGACGGCGACGGCCTGCAGGACATTCTGATGGGCGACGGCGACGGCGACGGTTACGTCACCTTCTATCGGAATGTCGGCACAAAATCCGCTCCGCGGTTCACGAGTCGTGGTCGTCTCCGGCTCACCGACGGGCGGGCGTTGTGCGCCGGCGAGCCAACACCGGAAACGGTCACCGATTTTGAAGGTCACAGCGGCAACCGCTCCGTGCCCGCTCCGGGGGACTACGACGGCGATGGGCGTCTAGACCTCATTTGCTCAAACGCGGGCGGCGAGGTGTTTTTCTTCCGGAATGTCGGCGGCGACCGTTTCGCCCCGGGAGTCATGTTTGCCAGTGGCAACAATCGCGGATGGACATACCCGGTGGACTGGAACGGCGACGGCCGGCTCGATGTCATTCTGAGCTGGAGCGGGGGCCCTCAGACCGTCCCTGTCAACCGCGGAGCGAGCGGAGGCGGTGCCCCGGACTTCGAAGTCGTTCAGATCAAGAACATGCCATGGATTCCGCATCCTCGGCCGCTTGCGGTCGACTGGAACCAAGACGGCGACATCGATCTCCTGTGGTGCTCCTCCTACAGTCTGCTGCACTTCGCGGAACGCGACTTCATTGACCACGGCTACGTTGAGGCGACACTCTCTGGACACGACACGGAGACTCACTGATGAGAACCTTTCATGCGCTCCCATGCGCCCTGCTTTTCTGCACCGCGTGTACGGCCGCGGAAGCTGTGCGTCCGGCGTGGACGAGCGACCGCACACACCGGCTCCTCCTCCGCGTCGACCCCGTGCCCGGCTTGGCGCGGGCTTCGGACGAGATGGTCGCCTCGTTCGACCTGGACTTCGATACGTACGTTGCCTCGCACCGCGTCAACCTGTCGAGCCTGCAGGTGATTGCATACGATCCGGCAACGGGATCCGTCGTCAATTGGACAAAGAACATCTACGCAACGACACGCGGAGACTGCCCGCTGCGCTTCTACGATGCAGTGGTCCCGTGGGATTATGCCGATCGCATCGGGTACGCCCACGACAACAACGGCGAGGGTACGCCGATCAAGCAGATGCGCGGCGGCGGTCGCTTCTTCAATGCGGCGGGCGAGGGTCGGCGCGGGCGCCTCGCATGGGCCCACGCGCAGACCGGGCGCGAGCCGTCGTACTACGCAGTCTACTTCAGCCTGCTTTCCGAAGGCGCCGCGGCGGCACAGGCGCCGGCCGGGTTTCTGGGCGACGGCTCCAATCGGTGTCTTCGTGAATCGCCGACCTTCGCGCCAGTTTTCCAGGGCCGCGTCGAGGTGGCGGATCTCGGCGGCGACGGGCTCTTCGACGTGATTCTCGGGAATGCGACAGGCACCATCCTGTGGTACGAGAATATGGGAAAGAACGGTGCACCTGCGTTTGGCGCCCCGAAGCTGCTGTTCACCGAGGACGGCGCGCCGCTGGACGTGGGGTGGTCCTCCGCACCGGCGGCGGTCGACTGGGACGCGGATGGCGATCTGGACCTGATCGTCAGCGCGGAGAAGGAGTGCTTCGTCCTCTTCCGGAACACCGGCGACGCACGTCGCCCGAAGTTCCGACGGGAAGGCCTCGTTCAGGCGGACGGGAAGGCGCTCCGGGTGCCGAAGTCGCCCTGCGAGGAGGATCCCGGGAACAAGATCTACCTGTTCGATTACTATGCCGTGCCGCAGGTGACCGACTGGGACGGCGACGGCGACATGGATTTGCTGGCCGGCGGCTACATCACCGGGCGGATCTGGTATTACGAGAACACAGCCGGGCCGAATCAGGAGCCGCGCTTCGCGTTCCGGGGAGCCCTGCAGGCTGACGGCAAGGACCTGGACACGACCTGGTGTGCATCGCCCTGCGCCCTCGACCTGGACGGCGACGGCGACCTCGACCTCGTCAGCGGTTCCATGCAGATGACGGCCGGCGGAGGAGATGCTGCGGATCCCGACAAATTCCTGATTTGTTTCGAAAACACGGGCACGCGGGCCGCCCCACGCCTCGCGATGCGTCCCTTTCCGCGTCAGGGCCGGTTCGGTCCCGGTGCGACGGCGACTCCCCGGGTCGTCGACTTCAACGACGACGGACTCCCGGACCTGGTGGTCAGCCTAAACGGCCTGTTGTTCTTGCTGGCGAACATCGGCACCCGCTCCAAGCCGCTGTTTGACGCGAACACCGCGTCCACGGGGTCGTCGTGGGGCAACGGCCACATTGGTTTTCGCCAGCTTGTTGACTGGAATGCTGACGGGTGGCCTGACCTCTTCGGCGGATCGGTCGTTTCGCTCAACGACGGAAGCGGAATGCCGGGCCTCTTCTCGAAAACCGTATCCTTGCCCGGCCTGGAGAGCATTGTCCACCCCAGTCCCCGCGGAGATCACTGGGACTTCCGCATTCTTGCGGATATGGATTGCGACGGGGCCAGGGATGTGCTCATCGGCGATCATCCCGGCTCCGTCTGGTACCACCGCAACCTTGGAAGCGCCGCTTCCCCTCGTTACGACCCGGAAGGACGCAGGCTTCTCCTCGAATCGGGGGAGCCGGTCAAGGTCGGCGTTCCACCCGGAAACGTGTTCGCTTTCGACATCCTCCAGGGCGCGCGTACGACCCTCACTGCCGCCGACTACAACCGCGACGGTCGAACGGACCTGATCGCGTGTGATACGTTCGGGCACATCCGGCTCTTCCTTCAGTCCCCGCAGGGTGGCGTGGTGTTCCAGGCCCCCGTTGAAGTCGGTCGTCTTGTCCCAACGCGTCTCGTGCCGGCGACGATCGACTGGAACGATGACGGTTGGCCCGACCTGATCGCGGCGTATGCGAGCGGCGACGTGTTTCTCTTCACGAACGCGGCAACTGCCGGCCGGGCCGAGTTCGCCCAACCACAGCCACTGGATCTCCCGCCGTGTTTTGCCGAACCGTGGCCTGCAGTCGGCGACTGGAACAACGATGGCGATGACGACCTCATCATCGATCAGTACGGGTACACGCGCTTCGTCGAACGCTCGTTCCTCGCCCATGGCTATCGCGAGGCGACTCTGATTGGCTTTGAGGAGCGGTCCACACGCTGAGCGCGAAGCGTGCCAGTCCGCGCCGCGCACGTGCGCCCGTTGCGCCGTCCGCCCGCGACGGCCGAGGCGAACTCTCCACGGTCTCCGCGCCTTGACCGGCAACGCGGGCAGCTACCGGTACACACCGCAGTCCTGCACGGCCTGGGAGGCAGCTTCGAGGCAGGCGACAGGAGTCTCCGGCGCGGGTGACAGTGCCGTGCCGATCACAAAGCCTCCGCCTGGAGCGCCTTCCGCCAGCGTTCTTCGCACGGTTTCCCGCACTTTCTCCGGATTGCCGCGGTCGAAGACATAGCAGGGGTCAACGCCGCCCATGAATGCAACCCGATCGCCGTACTGTCGTTTCAGATCGCCGAGTACAACATCGCCGACAGGCGGCGGCTGGAGTCCGCAGAGGACGTCGACGCCCGCCTCCACAAGCATGGGGATGATCGGCATCATCCGTCCGGCGTCGTAGTAGGCGAAGATCGCGCCGAACGCGTGCACCAGGTCCGCCGTCTCCTTCACGAGTGGCAGGAAGAATTCGCGGAATGCCTTGGGGGACCAGCCGACCGACAGGCCCGACTGGAACCAGCTGTCGAAGACGACCGGCACGCCGCGCTCGAGCATCGCCCGCAGGTTGCGCAGGTGTACATCCTGCGTGATTCGGCAGACGCGGTGGAGCAATCGGGGCGACGTGATCGAGCAGACCAGGCGATCTTCGACGCCGAGCACTTCCGGGCCCCAACTGCCGATGTGCGTATTGTCGCAGGCCGCCACCAACGCCCGCTCGCCGACCCAGTCCAGCAGGAGTGACAGATCCGCAAGCACTTCCCGTCTTGGCGGGGGGAAGAGGTACTGCAGTGCGTCAAGGTCCGCCTCTGTTTTTACGAGTGGCTCGACCCGGTGCGGATTGGGGCCATCGCCGAAGCCCATGTCCGGGCGTGACCACTGGATCACGTCGTTCAGAGAGCCGGCCGGTGTCTGGAAGGTGCGGTGGTACCACACGTGTTCGGGTGTGTTCTCAATGCGCAGCGTGACGTCGACGTCCGGAAGATCGCCGTACAGCCCGAGGGGAGAGGAGGCGTACTGCCCGCCCGGTGCATAGCAGTAGTCGTTGGTCAGCGAGTTCCAGATGTACTGCCCATAGTTGAGCATCGCGTCGAATCCGAAACGTTCCGCCATGAGAAGCTGATGTCGCGGGCAGGTGCAGCGGTAGTGATAGCGAAGCCAGCGGACATTGTCGGGGAAGCAGGGGACACGGTCGGGAGTTCCTCGCCGCAATGCGGTGAGCAGGCGTTCGCGCGTGGTCATCGGAGTCATGGTTTGCCTCGCTGATCTATCGCTGATAGGCGCCGTATTCGCGGACCGCGCGGACACCGGCGTGAAAACATGCGGCCGCAGTCTCCGGGCCCGGGGCTTCGGCCGCTGCGAGAATGTATCCGCCGCCGGCGGCCGCATCCGTGAGCGCCTGCCGGACTGCCGTGGTGACGCGATCGGGGGATCCCAGATCGAAGGCGTATGTGGGGTCGAGGCCGCCCATGAGGGCGACCCGGTCGCCGTACTGCTTCTTCACGTCTCCGAGAACGACGTCCCCGACGGGCGGCGGCTGCAGACCGCTGAGCACGTCGATGCCCGCCTCGACGAGATCGGGAATGATCCGGGCCATCTTGCCGTCATCCTGGTAGATGTAGATTGCGTCGTATTCGTGCGCGAGTTGCACCGTCTCCCGGATCAGCGGGAGAAACAGCTCTTTGAATGTCTTCGGTGACCAGCCGTTCGACGGGCCGGCCTGGAACCAGCTGTCAAAGACGACCCGAATGCCGCGCTCCAGCATCGCCCGCAGGTTGCGCAGGTGAACGTCCTGCGTGAGGCGGCAGACACGCTGCAGAATCGCCGGTTCGCGCAGCGAGAAGATCAACCGGTCTTCCACGCCGAGCACCTCGAGGCCCCAGCCGCCGATGTGCGTGTTGTCGCTGGCGGCCACGACCGCACGATCCCCGATGTCCTCGAGCAGAAGCGGAATATCGGCCAGCAGGTCGCGCCGGGGCTCGGGGTAGAGGAAGGAGAGGCAATCCAGATCCTCCCTGGTCTTGATGAGCGGCTCGACGCGGTGGGGATTCGGCCCGTCCCCATAACCGATATCGGGGCGCGGCCACTGGATCACATCGCGGATCGTGCCTGCCGGCGTGTGAAAGGTGCGGTGATACCACACCTGGTCCGACCGGTTTTCGACGCGCATTTCGACTTTCACGTCGGGCAGATCACCATACAGGCCGAGCGGGGAGTACCCGAAGCCGCCGCAGGGCGAGTAGCAGTAATCATTGCTCAGTGAATTCCAAACATACTGGCCGTAGTTGACGATCGCGTCGAAGCCGAACTCCTCCGCCAGCTTGAGCTGGTGGTGAGGACAGGTGCACCGGTAGTGATGCCGCAGCCAGCGGATGTTGTGGGGAAAGCACGGCACGCGGTCGGGCGTGCCGCCGCGGAGGGCGGTCATGGTCCGCTGTCCGGAACGCATCGGCATCATGGGAGCACTCCTCGGAAGTGCGGGCGATTCGACTTGTAATTAATATAGGAATCTATATCATAGATCAATGAGCGTCAAGACCCGGTATATCCGGTCTGCGGCGCGGCAAGCGGGTTCCTTCGGGGCAGGAGATTCACATGGGCGGCATGGCGTGGCGGTTCAGCGGGCGCGAGCTGGAGTACGTCAAGGAAGTCCTGGATTCTGGGTTCGGCTCCTCGACGAGCGGGAGCATGAACCAGCGGCTGGAACGCGCGTTTGCTCAGCGATTTGGCGTCAAGTACGCGATCACGTTCAACTCTGGCACATCGACGCTGCACGCCGCCCTCGCGGCGTTCGGCTGCGGGCCCGGCGACGAGGTCATCGTGCCGGCGCTGACGGTCATCTCCTGCGCGTCGGCCGTGCTGTTCACGAACTCCGTTCCGGTGTTCGCCGACATCGATCCCGAGACGTTCGAAATGGACGCGGCCGACGTGGCGCGGAAGATCACACCGCGTACCAAAGCGATCATGCCGGTAGCCCTCTACGGGCTCGCGCCGGACATGGATCCGATCATGGACCTTGCCCGCAAGCACAACCTGAAGGTGATCGAGGACTGTGCGCAATGCGTTCTCGGCGAGTACAAAGGCCGGCTTGTGGGGACCATTGGCGACGTGGCCAGCTTCAGCTTCGAAAACTCGAAGCACCTCTCCACGGGGGACGGCGGCATCAACATCACAAGCAACGAGGAACTCGCGACCTACATCCGCAAATACAGCTCACTGGGCTTCCGTAACCTGGGGGCGGGCGAAGGGCGTGTCCGCCTGACGAAAGACATGTTCCAGGACCCCACATTCAAGCGGCACGACCAGTTCGGCTGGCAGTATCGGCTGCCGGAAGTCTGTGCGGCCGTCGGGCTGGCGCAGCTCGAACGCGTCGAGTACTTCGTCGGCATGCGCGTGCAGATGGCGCAGCGGTACCTTGAAACCATCGGCGATCACCCGCTGCTGCGTCCGCAGCATGTCCCCGACGATCGCGTGAACTCCTACTGGACATTCGCCTGCCGCTTCCAGGGCGGAGCGAGGGGCATTGCGTGGCGTGATTTCCGCAGCAAGTATGTCGAGAACGGCGGCGACGGGATCTACGCCGCATGGAGTCTGCTGTACCACGAGCCCGTCATTCACGATCAGCTCATGTACGGTCAGGGTTGCCCGACGGCGTGCCCGCACTACAAGGGCACGTTCAACGTCTCTGCCGGCCAGTGCCCCAATGCGGAGAAGGTGCAGCCCACGATTATGCAGTTTACGACAAACCAGGCAGGCAAGATGGACCAGGACAGGCAATGCGACGCACTCCGCAGGACGCTGGCCTACTTCGGCCAGAGTGCAATGGCGGTCTGAGCACCTGGGCGACTTGACGGGTCAGTCGCAATGATCTACGTGTGTGAATCAATGGCGCCCCGCAACACCGAACGTCGACGTGCCGCCGCGCCCGCCCGTGTGGACCGCACTTCGCCGCTGCCTGTCTTTTACCAGGTAGCGCAGGATCTCCGCCGACGACTACGCGATGAGGCCTACGCGCCGGGAGACCGATTCATGACCGTGCGTGAGGTCATGAACCACTACCACATCAGCTTCGTCACAGCGCAGCGATCCCTCGCCTCGCTCGCGCAGCAGGGGCTGGTGCTCTCGCAGCGCGGGCGTGGCACGGTCGTCCTTCGGAAAGGGGCGGCCGCAGCGCGCGGGGCGAAGCCGTCGGCGGCCACGGCAACCCGCCGCGTCCTGATCCTGTGGCCCACGCGGCAGCCTGTTTCGTCTGTCTTCCAGGCGCAGATTTCCCCGATCGTGGACGGACTCCGCGCGGCACTCCCCGGATATGCATTATCGCTGGAGTTCGCGGACGAGTTGCTGCTGGAGGAATCCGGGCAGGATTACCTCGATCACCTCGTTGCGACGCCCGGGAGCAGTGCGTTCTGCCTGATTTCGGCGCCGTCGTACGTCAAGAAGTACTTCGAGAGCCGCCGGCGCCCTGTCGTCGTGCTCGGCAGCGTCGAACCGGGGATTCGCTTGAGCTCTGTCTCGAGCAATGAGGAAAAGGCGATCCACGACCTGACACGGCACCTCGCGACGCTGGGCCACACACGCATTGCGCACGTCGTCGGGGCGCCGCGGGTGGCCGGCCACGAGTTCCGCCTGCGTGGTTATCGAAGGGCCATGGCGCAGATCAGCGGCCCGGCCCAGCCCGAATGGGAGCTGACGGTGCCGGGTGACAGCG
>CAZJTF010000204.1:0-12704 GCA_964548565.1 uncultured Planctomycetales bacterium
GCTCGTACTGCTCGTGTCTCATGGATCTGGATGCAACCTGCAGTGAAGTGGGCGGCATGCCCGCATGCTGATCAACAACTCCCGTCTTCTTGGCGTCCTTGGCACCTGCGCGGTTATTCTTTCTGCAACGTTGGGGTAAAGCCGGCCGGCCCGACCCTGCTTCTGCATGTAGCGTCCGCCCCCGTGGCGGACGAGGTTGCGGGTGATTCCCGAATCGCCCTGATCTCCAAGTGAGTTTACTAGCCTCTTATAAACTCTTCAGGCGCCGCACCCACAGCCCGGGCGTCCCGCCGATCGCGCCCCGCCTATACTTCACCGCCGGCCGGACGTAGCCCGGTCGCCTCCTCCTGGTGAAGGGCTCCGCGTGACCGCAGGCGATCGACCCGGATTCCGGCTGCTGCACTCCCCGCCGCGACAGATGGAACCGGAGCTGATGGACGACCCCGCTCTGGACCCGGCCGCCCACGCTCGCGCCCTTCAAGGTCTCGCCCGCATCAACCGCTGGACGCGTTCGGACCGCTTCCTCTGGCCGGAAATCGCACGACTCGCCCGCCTGCAACCCCACCGGCCCCTGCGTGTGCTCGATATCGCCACCGGCAGCGCCGATGTACCGATTCGGCTGCTGAAGCGCGCTCATACGAGCGGTCTGCGGCTGGAAATGCACGCCTGCGACTGCAGCGCCTTCGCTCTGGATCGCGCACGTGAGCGGGCCCGAACCGCCGGTGTCACGGTCCGGCTGCTGCACCTGGACATCCTGCGTGACCCGCTGCCCGGCGGTTTCGACGTCCTCACCAGTTCGCTCTTTCTGCACCACCTCACAAATACGAAGGCCGGGCAGTTCCTCGCCCGCTGCCGTGACTCCGACGCTCAATCGCTGATCCTCCACGACCTTGTGCGCAGCCGCCCCGCCGTCGCTTTCACGTGGATCGGCACGCGCCTGCTGACCCGCTCGCCGGTTGTCCACATTGACGGGGTCCGCTCCGTGCGCGCCGCCTATACTCCGCATGAGGTGCGGGAGCTCGCTGAGCGTGCGGGCCTGGGCGGCGCGGTCGTCCGCCGACGCCACCCCTTTCGACTGCTGCTCACCTGGAGGCGTCCTTGACGTCTGAAGACAGTCCGATCGCACCGACGATCACCCCCGCGGAGATCGCCGGCCGCCGCTGGGATGTCATTGTGATCGGAGCCGGGCCCGCCGGCGCGTTCGCAGCCCTCCACCTCGCCCGCATCGGCGCGTCCGTCCTGCTGGTGGACCGCTCCCATTTTCCCCGCCAGAAGGTCTGCGGATGTTGCGTCAACGCGCTCGCGCTGCGCCAGCTCGAGCACGCCGGCCTCGGGTACCTGCCCCGACGCCTGGGGGGACGCCCACTCACCGAGGTGCAGATCCGCTGCGGGAACCATTCTGCACGGCTACCTCTTCGTGGCAGCATATCCCTGTCCCGTCGCGCCCTCGACGCGGCCCTGATCCGAGCGGCGGTCGAAGCCGGGGCGGCCCTGTTCACCGGGGCAGCGGCCCGCATCGGCCCGGCCGGCGACGATCACCGCGAAGTCCGCATCGGGGCTGCCGACGATGTGCCAGTGGCGCGTGCCCGCGTTGTCATCGCGGCGGACGGACTCGCCGGTCGCTCTCTGGACGATATCCCCGGCATGCAGAAACTCCGCCTCAATGACGCACGGATCGGCCTCGGCGCGATCAGCCAGGCCGCATCGCCGCGTTTTCGCGAAGGCTCCATCTACATGGCCTGCAGCGCGCGGGGATACGCCGGCCTGGTCCGCCTCGAGACCGGCGATCTCGACGTGGCGGCCGCCGTGGATCCGCCGCTCGTTCGCGCGATGGGCGGCCCGGGAGATGCGGTGGCGTTCATCCTCCGGGATGCCGGGTTCGAACCGCCCGCCGATCTGCTCGCGCTCGACTGGCACGGCACACCCGCGCTCACGACGCACCGCCGTGACATTGCAGGCGAACGCCTCCTCGTCATCGGCGACGCCGCCGGATACGTCGAGCCCTTCACCGGGGAAGGCATCGCCTGGGCCCTGCTCTCCGCGACTGCGGTGGCCCCGATTGCGGCACGCGGTGCACGCCGGTGGACGCCCGACGTTTCGCGCGAGTGGACGCACACGTACCGGACGCTGCTCGAACCCCGGCACCGCTCGTGCCGGTACGTGGCCTGGGTCCTGCGTCACCCGCGGGCCACGCGACTGGCCGTGCGAGCCCTCGCCCTGCGTCCGCAGCTCGCGCAGCCCGTGCTCAGCCACATGACCGCACCGCCCCGTGACACGCTTCTCCCAACCGCCTCCTCGCGAGCACCATCATGAGCGCAGCCATCATCGGGCTCGGCACCGCCGTTCCGCATCGGTCCATGACGCAGGTCGAAGCGGCCGAGGGGTGCCGCGCGCTCTGCTGCGACAACGATCGCCAGGCGCGCGTCCTGCGGACCGTGTTCGACCGCAGCGAGATCCGCACGCGCAGCAGCGTGATTCTCGAACAGCCTCCCGGCGCACCCGCCGCCCAGAGCTTCTATCCGCCATCGAGCGCCCCCGGCGACCGCGGCCCGACGACACGCGTTCGCATGGCCCGCTACGCGGAAAATGCACCGCAACTGGCTGCCGAAGCCGCACGCCGCGCTCTGCATGAATCCGCGCTGGCTCCCGACGAGATCACACACCTGGTGACGGTCTCGTGCACCGGCTTCTTCGCCCCCGGCGTGGAGATCGCTCTGATCCGCGACCTGCAGCTACTCCCAACGACACTCCGGACGCACGTCGGCTTCATGGGCTGCCACGGCGCGATCAACGGCCTGCGCGTGGCTGCTGCATTTGCCGAGGCAGATCCGAACGCGCGCGTCCTCCTCTGCGCCGTCGAGCTATGCAGCCTGCATTTCCGCTACGGCTGGGATCCCGATGCTGCCCGATCGAACGCCCTCTTCGCGGACGGCGCGGCCGCCGCGGTCCTTCGCTCGGACGAGGCCGCACTCAACGGCCAGGCCATTTTTCGCCTGCACGCAAGCGGTTCCTGCGTATTCCCCGCCTCCGAGGAGGTGATGACGTGGACGATCGGCGACCATGGCTTCGAGATGACGCTGTCGTCGCGGGTGCCGGACCTGATCGCCACGCACCTGCACGCCTGGATGGAGAGTTGGCTCGGCGCCCGAGGCCTGAAGCTGCACGACATCGCGAGTTGGGCGATTCACCCCGGCGGACCGCGCATTGTCACGTCGGCGCTCGAATCACTCGGTCTGCCCGACGATGCCGCGACGTTCTCCCGTGAAATCCTCGCGGAGTTTGGCAACATGTCGTCGCCGACCGTGCTCTTCATCCTCGATCGGATGCGCCGCGCGCACGCCGGACGCCCGTGTGTCGCACTCGGGTTCGGACCCGGGCTGGCCGCCGAGGCCGCACTCCTTCTGTGAGTGACGTGAGCGGGCGCTCACGTGTATCCGTGCGGATGTGCCTGGTGCCAGTCCCACGCGGACTGAATGATCGTTTCAAGGTTCTGCAGCCTCGGATTCCAGCCGAGGACGCGCCGCGCCTTGTCCGAGACCGCCACCAGTCGCGACGGATCCCCCGGTCGCGGAGGCTCCATCTTCACTTTGATCGCCCGCCCGGTGACTTTGCGCGCCGCCTCGATCACTTCCATGACCGAGTAGCCCGTCCCGGTGCCCAGATTGAAGTAATCGGAGTTGTTGCCGCGCCGCAGGTGCTCCAGCGCGAGGTAGTGCGCCTCCGCGAGGTCCGACACGTGGATATAGTCCCGGATCGCGGTGCCGTCGGGCGTCGGATACTTGTCTCCAAACACCGACACCTGGGGAAGTTTGCCGACGGCCGCGAACAGCACGTTCGGGATCAGGTGTGACTCGGGTTCGTGATGCTCCCCGCGTGTGGGCGTCGCCCCGGAGGCGTTGAAATATCGCAGTGCGACGAATTTGAGCCCGTACGCCGCGTCGTAGCTTTCCAGGATCCGCTCCATGAAGAATTTCGACCACCCGTACGGGTTGGCCGGCCACTGGCGATGCGTTTCCGGGATGGGCACCTGCTCCGGTTCGCCGTACGTCGCGCACGTCGATGAGAATACGATCCGCTTTACCCCCGCCATCACGAGTCCGCCGACAAGCCCGATCCCCTGCTCGACGTTGTTCTCGAAATACCGGGCGGGATCCGCCACCGACTCACCCACGTACGCCAGAGCCGCGAAATGCACGCACGACTCGAGCTCATGCTCCATGGAGATCCGCTGAATCAGCTTGCGATCGCCGATGTCGCCCTCGTAGAACGGAACCTCCGGGTCCACGGCCTCCTTGTGACCCCGGTAGAGGTTATCCAGCACCACGACCTTCTCACCCTTCTGCCGGAGCAATTCGACGGTGACACTGCCGATGTAACCGGCTCCGCCGGTAACCAGGATCGCCATGAACAATCTCCCTTCAGTCGATGCGCGCCGTATCCGTCATGTCGTGCAAAGTCGGAGCCAGCCGAACGCCGCCGCCCCCGGCGATGACCCGGAGAAAACACGTGGTCGGTATCCCGTCCGCTGACGGTACGCCTCGGCGATCGCGTCGATGACCGCTCCCCTGTCCGACCTGCCCAGCACCGCCACCGTGCCGCCGCTGCCCCCGCCGGTCATCTTCGCGCCGAAGAGTCCCCGCGACGGGCCGGCCACGCGGACCTGCTCCACCAGGGCGTCGGTTTCGCTGCAGCCCAGCCCGCAGGCCGAGTAGCTCGCGTGGCTCTGGTACATCAGTTCGCCGGCCAATTCTAGGCCGTCCGCGTCACCCTGTCGCAGAAGCGAGCGGAAGACCTGCACCCGAGAATGCTCGTAGACCGGGTGAGCCGTCGCCGCCCGCACCCTGTACGTCGCCTCCGGCGCGACGCGGGTCACGGGATCGGTAATCCCGCCGTACCGCCCGAGAAAGTCAGCGCCCCCGAGCGTCTCCGGCACCTCACTCGCGAAATATTGCTCCCATGCGCCCGGCGTTACGTTCGCCAGGTACCCGCTCCATCGCGGATCCTCTACCCGCAGCGGTTCGCCGACGCACCCGCCCCGCACATTGAGCCCCGCCAGTTCCGCGAGAATCCGATACCCCATGAACGCGCCGACCCGCACCGCGCTGTAGGACGAGCCCGTCACCGCGTGCCGAACGCCGGAATCCAGCCCCCACACGCCCACGCCCGGCGGCAGATCCACGAAGCCGACGAATTGTGCGGGCTGGCACAGGATGGCCATGAGCCGCCCGGACTCTCCGCACGCCGACGTCATCTGGTCCATGACGCCGCAAGGAGCCCCCACGACGCAATTCTCCACGATCTGGCACAATCGCGCGAGTTCGACCGGCTCCACGCGAAGCTGCCATGCCGCGCAGACCGCTTGCATCACTGCTACTTCGATTGCCGCCGACGAGCTGACGCCCTTGCCCTCCGGCACGGCCGAATCGATGAGGATATCCGCTCCCTCTGCGAACACCGCCCCGCGCTCGCGGGCAAGCACGAGAAACGCCCCCGCAGCGTACGCCGCCCAGTGCTGCCGCGGATCCCGCCGGAACTGCTCACAGGCGGATGCATAGTCGATGAGCCGGCTCGGCTGAGCGAACGCATCGAGCTGCGTCTCGAACGCAGCGTCGCGCCCATTCGCATCCGCGTGCCGGCTGAAAACCCGGAGCCGCCGGTCCGTCCTGCGCTGCAGCGCGACGATCGCCGCCTCCTGCGTCGGCATCTCCAGCACGAGCGAGCCAGAATAGTCGGCAATGCCCCCCATCACGTCGAGCCGCCCGGGCGCGCGGGTCACGAATACGTCCGCCACCCCGCCCAGGAAACCCGGCGGCGCATCGCGATCGGCCAGGGGTTGCCGCAGCGACGCCAGAAACTGCTCGACGTCCCGCAGTCCGCGCGTTGATCCCTCTGCCACTCGCATGCGTTGCTCCGACGTGCGTGCCAGGCACCGGTACAGCTATGTATCCGACGCCCCGCGCTTCGGCAACGTTTGTGCCGCGCCCGCCGGCGGGAGTATCATCCGCCCTCCATCGCTCGACGGAGGAAACGCTTGCCTCAACGCGATCCGATTAAGGTCTACGACGCCCGCTGGGAAGTGGGCGAGTTTTCAGACGACGAAATCCGCCGGCTCTTCGAGGCGACCTTCGCGTACGGACGCCGCCTCGGAGTTGACACCCTCACGCTGGCCCGCGACGCCCGCCTCGGAGCGCCCCACGTGCTCGAGATCGGGATCGAAGCCGCCGTGGGAATGGGGCTCCGCGTCTTCCTCTCGCCGCACCCGATCAGCACGCCGCAAAGCTACTACACGACGCTCGCCGTCACGCGTCAGCACCCGCGCACGATGGGCCTGACCGTCACCGCCTCGCACAATCCGTCGCAGTACATCGGCATCAAGTTCGTCGTCCCCACCGTGCAGGCGATCGGCCTGGACTGCGGGCCCGACGGCGGCCTCAGCGCCATCCGCGAGATCTACCATGCCGACGCGCGCCCGGAGCCCGCTCCCGGCGGCTGCCTGCAGTTGATCGACCTCCAGCACGAGTACATCGCCTTTTCTATGCAGCAGGCCCGTGTCGCGCCCGGGGACCTCGCCGGCATGAGCGTGGTCTTCGATGCCTTCCACGGGGCGGCCGGTCCCGAGATTCATGCCGCACTGACACGCGCCGGCGTCCGCGTGCAGCCCCTGCGGCTGATTCCGAACGGTGCGTTTCCGACGGGGTCCCCCAACCCGACGAGCCAGGGCAAGATGGCCTCCGCCGTCGCCCTCGCCGCCGCTCAAAAAGGCACCCTCGTCATCGGCGTGGACGGCGACGGCGACCGCGTCGTCTTCGGGAATCACCGCGGCATCCTGAGCGCAGGTTTCGCCGCCGTTCCGCTCATCCGCGGCGCCGGCATTCAACCGGGCAACCCACCCGCGCCCGTGCTGTACGACCCCAAGGTCAACCCGCTGGCGCTCGCGTCGTGGGGGCGCCTCGGCGCGACCCCCGTGCTTTTCCGCAACGGGCACTCGCAGATCAAAGACTACATGCGCCGCATCGGCGCCGTCGCCGGCGCGGAGGAGTCAGGCCACTACTATCACCGCGTGGCGCTGGGCGACACCGTGGCGTGGTGCGAAAACTCCATCCTGACGATCCTCCTCTTCCTGGAGGCAATCAAGTCGCGCCCGTCGCTGATGGACGAATTGTGGGCGCTGCAGAACAGCATCGCGACCACCGGCGAATTCAATTATCAGTTCGCCGACGACTCCACGCGCGACCGCGCCCTGGCCGCCGTCATCGCCTTTCTCACCTCCCGCGGCGCCTCCGCCGTCACCGCCACGCCCGAGGGGATCGATCTCGAAGGCACCGTCCTGAGCAGCGGCGTTTCCCCGGACAGCGGCAGTGGCTATACCCTCCGGCCCGGCTGGTACAGCGGCTACATTCGCATCGCCACCAACGAAAAAGCCGTCGTCCGCTCCTACTTCTCCGCCGAAACCGCTGCCGTGCTCTCCACCCTCGAACGTGAAGTCCGCCGGATCCTCGCGGACGACTACCGCGGCCGCATCATCGACTGAGTCACCACCACAACGAGGGCACGCTGGTGCGAGAATCCCTTCTCGCACCCTCCTCCGCCGGAATCCTTTCCGCTGGTGCGAGAATCCGCTGGTGCGAGAATCCCTTCTCGCACCCTTCTCCGCCGCAATCCCTTCCGGCAACCCTCCAGACGCTGGTGCGAGAATCCTTTCTCGCACCCTTCTCCGCCGGAATCCCTTCCGGCAACCCTCCAGCCACCGCTCACTTCGCGGCCTTGTAGTGCACCCCCGCCAGCGTGCGCAGTTCCGCCGCCTTCTCTTCCGGCGACGTATCGCTCAGGAAGCTTCCCCCACCGATCTCCGGTCCCGCCAGGTACTTGAGCAGGTTCGGTTTGCGGAGCGGCGGGTGAAACTCGATGTGGAAGTGAAATCCGCTGTGATCCCCGCCGTCGGTGGGCGCCTGGTGCAGCGCCATGACGTAGGGAAACGACATCTGCCACAGATTGTCGAACCGCACCAGCACGCTTTTGAGCACTTCCGCCAGATCGTCCACCTCGCGCGCCGACAGATCCGCCACACTCGCGTGCGTCTCGCGCGGCGCCACGAACGTCTCGTACGCGTACCGCGCGAAATACGGGATAAACGCCACCGCCGAGTCGTTTCCGCACAGGATGCGACGCCCGTCCTTCTCCTCCGCGTCGATGATCTCCTGGAACAGCACCCGTCCCGTCTCGCGCAGGTGCCGTCCGCAGACGTTCACCTCGTTCTCGATCGTCTTGAACACGAAATTCGTCGCGTAGATCTGGCAGTGCGGGTGCGGATTACTCACACCGACCACGTCGCCCTTGTTCTCGAAAAACAGGCAGTGGTTGATGCCTGGCCGTCCGCCGAGGTCCCGGTACTGCTCCTGCCAGACCCGCAGCAGGACCGCGATCTCGCGCGCCTCGAGTTCCGCGAGCGTCACGTTGTGGAGTGGACTGTAGCAGACGACACGCGCAATCCCCCGGGCTGGCCCGTTGCGATAGATCCCCGGCGGCGTCGGCAGTTCCCCCGGCGCGTCCGCTCCGACGCACGGCAGGTCATTGTCGAACACGAACGTCTGCTCATACGCCGGGTTCTGCGCGCCGCTCACCCGCGTGTTCCCCGGGCACAGGTAGCAGGTCGGATCGTACGCCGGCGTCTCCGCCTCGCGCGGACCCACCATCTCCCCGCTCCACGGGCGATTCTGACGATGCGCGGCCACAATCACCCACTCTTCGCGGAGCGGATGCCAGCGCTGCTCCCAGATGCCGTTGATGCCGTCCATGCCTGCAGAACCTGACGCTTCTTCTCAAGATCCAGAGCGATGCCCCTCGACGAACGCCGCGTACGCACCCTCAATCCGCTGCCGATCCGGCGCGCCGTAGTGCACCAGCACGCCAAACCGCAGCGTCACCGGCTCGTCCTTCTTGAACGTCCACGGCGTGCCGAACGTCAGGTTCGCCGCCAGGAAGCCGAACGGCCGTGTCATCGCGGTCCACGCGTTCGGATATCCGGGGTTCGCCGGATGGTCGAACACTGTGACACCTGCCCGATCCGGACGCCGCAGATCGAGGCTCCCATCGAGTTTGCCCGTGTAATCCGCCCAGCGCGCCGGCCGCCCGTGCACACCCTCGACGCGGCTCGCTCCTTCGCTGTTGATCACGTCGCCGCCTGTCCCCTCCATCGATCTCGGGCTTCGGAAGCTGAAACCCCCGCAGTCGCCGTGCTCGCCGTCGGACGTCCAGACGCGATCCCGGCCAACCGCCGTCAACACCATCGTCCAGTCGATCCGGTACGCATTGCCGTCCGGCGGATGCAGCCGGATTTCGCGATTCTCGCTGACCACCGTCTCGTCGTCGCTCGTGTGCCACCGCACGTCGTGCGCCAGCGACACCGAACCATCCTCATGGGCCTGCGTGCGCGCCGCCCCGGTCGCGCGGCACGAACCGTAGCGCTCGCCCGCGTGGGCCAATTGCTCCGATTCCCAGAAATTGACCCCGTCGATGCAGCGCGGCGCGAAGAACAGCCCCAGGTGCCAGACATGGTCGTGCGGCCCCGCCAGCACCACATTCTCGCCCGCCCGCCGCTCCGCCGTCGGCGGCAGGGCCAGCAGCGAAAAGTGCGGCTTGCTCGCGGCCGTCTCCGCCTCGTATCGCACGAGCGGCTGGCCGCTGCACGCGACGCACACCGCTCCCTTCACTTGCTCGATCGTCAACATCACCACGATCCCGCCCCCACGCGTCACGCTCTCCTACTGATCCCTGTCGATCTTCATGCCCCGCGTCCAGTCCCCCGTCAGCGGCGGTCGATGCAGCATCAGTGCGTGCCCGTCCAGCAGCTCGCCCGTCACGTTCGTACCAACAAAGAACCGGAAACGAAAGTCGTGCAGACCCTGGTCCGCATACACGCCCCGCATCCCATCCGCCGGGAACGGAAAATGATGCGCCATCAGGGGACTGCGCAGCAGCGTGATCCGAACCGCCGAACCGTCCGCGGCCACGTCCAGCGCATACGCATCCGGGAAGACCACGCCGGCTTTCGCGCCATCGCCCGTTTGCAGTAGCGTCCGATCGCGGACCGGACGCTCCCGACCGTCCGACTGCCGCTCGATGTCGCCGCCGGGGATTCCGTCCCACCGTCGCTCGATGCCGCCCGCAACGGGCACCACCAGCTTCAGCAGCTTGTGACGCTCCGACCAGTACACCCGCAGCAGTAGCTCGATGAACGGCTCGCCGGCGTACACGCGCCACTCCGCCATGAGCCGGCTGTCGTGCAGCCTCCCCCGCTGTTGCAGCGACGCCATCAGCGGCCCGGTGTCGCCCACCTGCACCTCATCCCACTCTGGCAGTGCGACCGCCTCACCGTCGTAACGATCCGCCTCGTGTGTCCACGTGTCCGTCGGATCGTTCACGAGTTGCAGCCGCGGCATGTCCATCACCCGCGCCACACCGGGAAACCTCATCCCCCGGTCGCCGCTGATGCACAGGCGGACGCCGCAGTCATTCTCCAGGCTCACCGTCGTCGCCTTGACGAGGCTCCTGGCCGCCCGTTCGTACGCCGGCAGGTCGCCGTCCGCGGTGCGCGTGGGGTCGATCCGCAGTGTCCGGAGTTCACCCGGCCCGAGCCGCACCCGCAGGAGCAGCCGCAGGAAATACAGGTAATCGTCCGGCACGAGCGCCTCCGCGGCCAGGCGCTGGTGTGCGACGGGTCGACCCTGTTCGTCGATCAGTCGCCAGTGCGGCATCCATTGCTCCGCCTCGAGCCACGGCTCGTGCACCGCATAGCCGTCGTACGGCGCATCCGACGCGTTGAACAGCACGATCCGCTGCAGCGCGTCCGGCGGCAGGGCCACCATCTGTCGCCGCAGCGCATGCTGCACGATCTCGTCGGCCGCCGCGTAGCTCGAGCCGATCTGCGCGTGCACCTGCTCATAAGCCGACGGAATGCACGACCCGCCGAACGTGTCATGAAAGTGGTTGAAGCACACGCCACGCCAGGCATCCTTCAGCCGCTCCTGCGTGCCGGGCTCCGGCCGTGGATCTTTCGCCGAAATCAACTCGGCCTCGACAAGCCGGTGCTCGGCGCGCCGGATCCCGACCTTCACCGCACGATGCACGCTGTAACAGCCCACGCTGTGGTGCTGGAGTTCCCCCGTGACAACCGGCAGCTTCGCGATGTGCGGCTCGATCGCCTCGAAGAACTGCTCCGGCGACGAGAACACGAGCCTGGCGCGGGCAAACGCATCACGGTTTTGGCGGCACCACGCAATCTGCGACTCCGTCGGCCCCCCGCCGTGGTCGCCCACGCCGACGAAGCACATCGTGTGCTCGAGACCCGCCGGCAGTTCGGTCAGCGACGCTTCCACGTGCTCGCGGGTGATGGCGCGTGTCGTGTACGCCTTCGCAATGCGGAACGCTACCACCTCCGGCCCGCCGTCGTACCCCCGCCACCGAAAGAGGCGGGCCGGCAACTTCAATTCGTGTTCCTGCGGTCGCATGAAGACGTAGCGGTCCTGCCCGAACTGCCGCATGTACCCCGGCAGCGTCGCCGCGTGCCCGAAACTGTCCACGTTGTAAGCGATCCGCGGAAACCGCCCGAATGTCCCCTCGAAGTACTCCCTGCCCAGGCCGATCTGCCGTTCGAACGCGAAACCGCTCGGCCCGTTGCAGTCCGGTTGGATCCACCAGCCTCCGACGATGTGCCAGCGCCCCGCCTCGACGAATGTGCGGATGCGTGCGAACAGCTCCGGATCCAGGCGCTCGACTTCGCGGTACACCCACGCCTCGCCCCGCGTGAAATGCAGGTCCTCGTGCCGCTCCAGCCGGTCGCACGCGCTGCGGCAGGTCGCCAGCAGCGTGTCCACGCCGCTCTGCCACGGCCACAGCCAGATCGGATCGATATGCGCGTTGAAAACCAGGTGCACGGTTCTCATGGATGGATCCCGAATCGCCGCCCGTCATCTGCTGGTGGGGAACCGGCATCCTGCCGGTCAGATCCGCAGCACCTCCCGCAGTTCGGCCGATGGCGCCGCCAGCTGCGTCGGGTGCAGCCCCCGGCGCCAGAACGCCATAATGTAGCCGCCGGGCTCCGTACCGGCCGTCTTCCCTCCGCGGCTGACGCCCGCCGGCTGGAGCCCCACACCGCAAATGCGGCCTCCGCAGCCGGTTCCGCCTCGGCCGCAAGCAGCCGAGCAGCGTAGAGAGCCCCCGCCCCACCGTCAATTCATCCGCCGGCTGCATGAAAAGGTGAACCGCCAGAACGCCAGAAGGTAGCGGCCGGGCTCCGTACCGGCCCTCTTCCCTCCATTGCGGATGAAAAACGTGAACCGCGAAAACGCCAAAACGCCAAGGCAGAGGGCTCGTACTGCTCTTGTCTCGTGGATCTGGATGCAACCTGCGGTGAAGTGGGCGCCATGCCCGCGTGCTGATCAACAACTCCCGTCTTCCTGGCGTCCTTGGCGCCTGCGCGGTTACTCCTTCTGCAACGTCGGGCTGAAGAAGACGTCCTGGCCGTTGCTGCTGCGCCGGGTGATGTGGTGGGCGACCCCCGGAAGGACGGTGCGTGCAACGCGGGGCATGGCGGGGCAGGGTAACGCAGGCGTGCGAGGACGTCAGCCGAAATACCGGGCCGGCGTCGGCGTCTCCGCCGTGATCAGCGACCCGAGACCGTCGCACCGGAAGCGGTAGAGCAGCGG
>CAZJTF010000205.1:0-12604 GCA_964548565.1 uncultured Planctomycetales bacterium
CCCTCGGGACCGAGGGTGCGAACCTCGCTGGCGAATTCCTCCAGCAGGCTCTCATCCAGCAGAACCAGCGCATCAGGGCGTTCAACCGCGTCACGGCGATCAATCGGGGAGTCGCTGATGCGGGCTCCGGAACGAACGACACCGTGAATGAGGCCGCCGCAGTCGCCCGGATAACCGTGCGCGTGCCGGCCCGAGAGAATCGCCGCCGTCGCCAGGGCCCGTGCGGCCGTGGCAGTCCCCTGGCCGCTGCGTCCGAGGAAGACGACTCCAAACTCGCGTGTGCCGGATTCGAGAGGTTCGCCCGGTGTCTCTGGATCGGCGGGAAGCAGGAAGCGGACCGAGTCTCCTCCGGATTCACCGCCGGAAGTCGCAACCGTGCCGAGTTCCGTCAGGATGCGGAGGATCTCTCGTAGATTGACCGCCCCACCCGCCACACCGGCGATCACGTTGAGCACAGGGGGTATGAGGGATCGGTCAGACCACCGATGACGTGCGAGCGCCCCCGTCGTTTCCAGGTACAGCGGACCGCCGGTGCCACCCTCGATCACCCTGTCGATGACCGCGACCGCGCGCAGCGAACGCCGGCACAGGGCTCCGGCCACTTCGTCACATGGAAACGGGCGGGTCATGCGGATCTTGACCAGCCCGGCGCTCACGCCCCTCGCCCGCATGACGTCGATCGCTGCCCGGGCGGTGCCACAGATTGAGCCGGCGGCAACAAGGGCCAGTTCCGCGTCCTCCATGCGGTAGGTATCGATGCGTCCGCAGCGACGGTCCGCAATGGCGGCATACTCACGGGCGGCCCCATCCATCACTTCCGGGACCCACCGCATGGCCTCGGCCATCTGGGCGGCAAAAACGCTGCCGCATCCCGGGGGCACGAGCGCCCCGAGCGCCGTTGGGCAGCCGCCTTCCAGGAGGTCGACGCCCGGGAACGGATCGCCCACGAAGGCGCGCACCACGGCATCCTCGAGGGTCCGGACAGGCTCGATCGCGTGACTCACCGAGAACGCGTCGAAGCAGACCATGCACGGGAGCCGCACACGCGCGTCCTCGGCGACTCGATACGCGTGCAGGAGGAGGTCATACACTTCCTGCGGACTCTCGGCATGCAGCTGAATCCAGCCGGCCGGGCAGGACAGCGCAGCGTCGGTGTGGTCGTTGTCGAGGTTGAACAGGCCGCCGGCGTGGCGATTCACCAGTCCGACCACGACGGGCAGGCGCTGCCCGGCCGCGGCCACGCACGCGGGCAGCATGTCAGCCACGCCCATCCCGCTCGTCGCGGCGAAGGCTCGCACCCCGGCAGCGGTTGCACCTGTCGCGATGCCCATGGCCGCACGGTCGCTTTCGACCTCGAGCGCCCCGGCCCGGCCGTCGGCGCCAGTCAATGCGCGAAACCGATAGAGAATGTCCCTGTGCGGCGGCAGCGCATGACACGCCATGACACCGCACTTGAGCTGCTGCAACGAGCGGGCCGCCGCGTGGCAGCCGGTCAGGGCTTCGACACGCCCAATCCCATCGAAACGGCTCGGCGGCGGCAGCACGGGGGCGGTCCCGCGGAGCAGCGCCGGGGCAGCGGTCCACGTGCGGAGCTTAAGCGACATAGCGCTCCTCCGCTCCGTCCTCCTCGAAACCGTCCATCATCACGATGGCGGCATGCCCGTCGCCATCCGGTGGGCAAACCGCGGCACAGATCCCGCAGCCGGTACACCGCTGCGAGTCGACACCGAGGATGCCAGTGGTCTCGGGGGCAGCGGAGTCGTAGCGGGCGTGGAGGATGGCATTGTGAGGGCAGTGAACGAAACACCGGCCGCAACTGTGGCAACTCACCTTCTCGAAGCGCGCGAGTCGGCGCATGCGGCCGGCGCGGAGCGGTTCCTGGACGAGGTCGAGCCCCATCGCAGCCGCGGGCGCGACCTGCAGAACCGTCGGCAGGACGGCACTTTCGGAGAAACGCACTGTCTCGACACCCAGATCGGCGAGGCGCGCACGAGCAGAGGCGGCAAAGTACCGGCGGCCGCGACTGTCCAGTTCCGAGCGGCTTAGCACGATCGCCGGCGGGGCCTCATCCTCGATGACCAGCGTCGCGCCTTCGAGCCGAAGCGTCGCGTCCGGGGAGGCGTGGAGGCCTTCCCGCAGGTTCACCTCCAGGTCGGCATCTTCCAGCGTCTCGACAGCGTCCGCGGGAGGCACGGTCAGCGCGGCGCCCAGAGCGGCCTCGATCTTCATGACGGAGGCACTGCGGGCCAGCAGCGACCGCACGTGCCTCCTGGCGAGCCGAGCGGCAAGGCGGGTCCATCCGAGCAGTTCCCGGCCCGACGTCACACCGTGCGGAGTCATGCGCAATTCGAAAGGCGATCCCACGAGACGCGCAGCGAGTGCGGACAGCTCCGGATGGAGGAGCGGTTCGCCTGTCAGGGTCTGACTCGAGAGGCCTCGATGTGGCATTGGGATCTCCGAACACCCAACGGACGTCGAGACCGCAGCAATCCTCGTGCCGCGCGAGCGGAGAGATGGTGACGCGATTTGGCCTGCCGGGGAGTGATTTTTCGATGTGTCCGGCGAGCGGGCGCGATTTCCCGCTGCGAACTGGGGGATTTCCCGAAAAGGGCTCGGTGCGCATCAAACAAATGAGGTGGAGCGCGAAGTCCGCGCGCCCCACCTCAGGTTCGCATGGAAATACGGCGGGATCAGACCTTCCAGGTCTGCAGCACGTGCATGTAGCTCGCACGGTTGAACGGGCTGACGTCCGGGCACTTGAGCATGCTCATGTTCCCGCGCATCTGGGCCAGCGACTCGTACTCGTTCTCCTCCAGCCACCGGGTCAGATCCCGGCGGAGTTTCTGGATGTAGTGCGGCCCGCGCTCAAGGAGGGCCGAAACGAGTTGTACCCCGTGGGCACCGCACATGATGGCCTTGACGGCATCCACGACCGTGTGGACGCCGCCGGTGACGGCCAGGGACGCCTGGACGCGCCCGGAAAGCACGGCCAGCCACCGCAGCCGCAGCGGCAGTTCCGAGGAATCTGACAGGCGAAGCTGCGAGACGACCTCCAGCTTCTCCACATCGATATCCGGGTGGTAGAACCGGTTGAAGAGCACCAGCCCGTCTGCCCCGGCCTCGTCGAGCCGCGATGCGACGTTCGCGATCGAGGTGTAGAACGGCGACAGCTTCGCCGACACGGGGATCTTGAGCGTCTTCTTCAGCGAGGCGACCATTTCGATCGTCCGCTGGACCACCGCCTCGCCCTCGACGTCCATGTCGGTGGCGAGCGAGTAAATGTGCAGTTCCAGCGCGTCCGCGCCGGCCTGCTCACAGAGCCGGGCATAGTCGAGCCAGCCGCCTGGCGTCATCCCGTTCAACGAGGCGATCACGGGCACACCGACCGCCCCCTTGGTCTGGCGGATCTGGTCGAGGTACTCGTCGGGCCCGAGCACGAAGTCGTCGGGGTTCGGAAAGTAGCTCAACGCCTCCGCGAACGACTCGGCAGGCGTATCCATCGACCGCGTCGTCGCGATGCCTTCGGCGTTGATCTGCTCCTCGAAGAGGGACCGCATCACGATGGCCGCGGCCCCCCCGTCCTCCAGTTGACGGACCCGATCAAGCGTGTCCGCCAGCGGGCTCGCACCCGCGATAAAGGGATGCGGCAGTTCAAATCCCAGGTAAGTGGTTGCAAGTTCCATCCAGCTGACCTCCAGGTTGTCTCGTCCAGATTGCCAGGCCTAGTTGGCGGCCGCCTCACTCGAACCCTGTGCCACGTGACCGTTGCCGTTCCCGTTCGTCTTCGGCATGATCAGCTTGGCCATGTGCTCGTAGAGAGCGACACGACGGGCCGACGCCGTCTCGGCATCCACGGACAGGCGGCGGAAGCGCTCGGGATCGATCTTCTCGACCATCCGGAAACGTGTCTCGTTCCGCATGTAGTCCCGCGGAGAGACTTTGGTCTGCGGCACTTCGAGCGCCAGCGGTGGCTCGCCGGCGGCCACACGCCGCGGGTCGTACCGGTAGAGTGGCCAGATGCGGCTGTCGACGGCGAGCTTCTGCTGGTCGAGGCCGTAGGCCAGGTCGTACCCGTGAGCGATGCAGTGGCTGTAGGCCAGGATGAGGGACGGTCCCGGATAGGACTCGGCCTCGAGGAAGGCCTGGACCGTGTGGTTGTCCTTGGCGCCGAACGCCACGCTGGCGACGTACACGTGCCCGTAGCTCATGGCCATGAGGCCAAGATCCTTCTTCTGGATCGACTTGCCCGCGGCAGCGAACTTGGCGGCCGCACCGAGCGGCGTCGCCTTCGAAGCCTGCCCGCCCGTGTTGGAGTAGACCTCCGTGTCGAGCACGAGGATGTTGACGTCCCGCTGCATCGAGAGGACGTGGTCGAGCCCGCCGTAGCCGATGTCGTAGGCCCAGCCGTCGCCGCCGAGCATCCAGACACTCTTCTTGACCAGGTAATCGGCAAGCAGTTCGAGCCGCCGGGCTTCCGCGGTCTTGATGCCGGCCAGCACCTTCCTGAGAGCGGCGACCCGCTCTCGCTGGGCCAGGATGCCGACCTCACCGCTCTGATCCGCATTGAGCAGTTCAGAGACGATGTTATCGCCGACCGTGCCGGCCATGCGTTTCAGGATGTCCTGCGCCTGGGCGATGTGGGCATCGATGGCGAGGCGGTAGCCGAAACCGAACTCAGCGTTGTCCTCGAACAGCGAGTTGCACCACGCCGGCCCGCGCCCGTTGCTGTCCTTGCAGTACGGCGTCGTGGGCAGGTTTCCGCCGTAGATCGATGAGCAGCCGGTGGCGTTGCCGATGAGGGCGCGATCACCGAACAGCTGGGTGAGCAGCTTGACGTACGGGGTCTCGCCGCAGCCGGCGCACGCCCCGGAGTACTCGAAGAGCGGCCGGAAGAACTGCGAACCCTTGGCATCGATCCGGGCGATCGACGTGCGGTCCGGATCCGGCAGGTTGAGGAAGAAGCTGTAGTTCTCCCGCTCGCGTTCGCGGATCGGGAGCTGCGGCTCCATGTTGATGGCCTTGTGCTTCGGGTTGCCCTTGTCCTTGGCCGGGCAGACCGCGACGCAGAGACGGCAACCGGTGCAATCTTCCGGCGCGACCTGGATCGTGAACTTCTGGCCCTTGAACTCCTTGGCCTTGTAGTCCATCGAGCGGAAGGTCGCCGGGGCGCCGGACAGGCATGCCGGCTCGTACACCTTGGCGCGAATCGCGGCGTGCGGGCAGACCAGCGAGCACTTGTTGCACTGGATGCAGATCTTCTCGTCCCAGATCGGGATTTCGAGCGCGACGTTGCGCTTCTCCCACTGGGTCGTCGCGGTATCCCAGGTGCCGTCCACCGGGAAGGCGCTCACCGGGAGGAGGTCGCCCTTGCCGATCATCATGACCGAGGTGACCTTCTTGACGAAATCCGGCGCCTCGCCGGCAACGATCGGCGGCCGGTGACGTGCGGTCGTGGGTTTGGCGGGCACTTTCACCTCGTGCAGGTGCTGCAGCGTCTCGTCGACAGCGGCGAAGTTGCGCCGGACGACTTCCTCGCCCTTCTTGCCGTAGGTCTTTTTGATGGCCTTCTTGATCTGCTCGATCGCCTCTTCACGCGGCAGCACGCCGGAGATCGCGAAGAAGCAGGTCTGCATGATCGTGTTGACGCGCCCGCCCATCCCGGTGTCGCGGGCGACCGTGTAGCCGTCGATCGTGTAGAACTTCAGCTGCTTCTCGATGATCTCCTGCTGGACCTCGAGCGGCAGATGGCTCCAGACCTCTTCCGCCGGGTATGGGGCATTCAGAAGGAATACTGCGCCGGGAGCGGCGTACTCGAGGACGTCGTACTTGTCGAGGAACTCGAACAAGTGGCAGGCGACGAAGCTTGCCCGCTTGATCAGGTACGGCGAGCGGATTGGACGCGGACCGAAACGCAGGTGCGAGATGGTCATCGCCCCGGACTTCTTCGAGTCATACACGAAGTAGCCCTGGGCATAGTTGGCGGTCTCTTCGCCGATGATCTTGATCGAATTCTTGTTGGCCCCGACGGTCCCGTCCGCACCGAGCCCGAAGAAGACCGCCCGGACCACGTCCGCCGGCTCGATATCGAAACTCTCGTCGACCTTCAGGGACGTGTGGGTCACGTCATCGACGATGCCGACCGTAAAGTCGTTCTTCGGCGAGGGCTTGGCCGCCTCGTCGAACACCGCCTTGACCATGGCGGGCGTGAATTCCTTGCTCGAGAGGCCGTAGCGGCCGCCGAACACGCGTGTCTCCTGGGCGGGACCGGCAATGCCGCTGTCGCGGGCCTGCCGGAGTGCGGCGACAACGTCGAGATACAGCGGTTCGCCGACGGCACCCGGCTCCTTCGTGCGGTCGAGGACGGCAATGGTCTTGACCGTCTTCGGCAGCGCCTTCATCAAGTGCTCGACAGAGAAGGGACGGTACAGGTGCACCGTCACGAAACCGACCTTCTCGCCCTTCTTGACGAGGTGTTCGACCGTCTCGCCGACTGTCTCGGCGCCGGAGCCCATGATGATAATCACGCGCTCGGCCTGGGGATGGCCGGCATATTCGAACAGCTTGTAGTGCCGGCCGGTGAGCTTCCCGAACTGCTCCATGACCGATTCGACGATCTTGGGACAGGCGGTGTAGAAGCGGTTGCACCCCTCGCGGGCCTGGAAGAATGTGTCCGGGTTCTGGGCCGTGCCGCGGAGCATCGGGCGGTCCGGCGTCAGGGCGCGCTCGCGGTGGCTCCGGACGAGGTCGTCGGAAACCATCTCGCGGAGATCGTCGTCGGTCAGTTCTTCGATCTTGCTCACCTCGTGCGAGGTGCGGAAGCCGTCGAAGAAGTGCAGGAACGGGATCCGGCTGCGGAGGGTGGCGGCCTGGCCAATGCAGGCCATGTCGTGCGCTTCCTGCACGTTGATCGAAGCAAGAAGCGCGAAGCCGGTCTGACGGCAGGCCATCACGTCGGAGTGGTCGCCGAAGATCGACAGCGCGTGCGTCGCCAGCGTGCGGGCGGTCACGTGCATGCAGAAGCCGGTCAGTTCGCCGGCGATCTTGTACATGTTGGGGATCATGAGCAGGAGGCCCTGGGACGCGGTGAACGTCGTCGTCAGAGAGCCTGCCTGCAGGGCACCATGCACTGCGCCGGCAGCGCCGGCCTCGGACTGCATCTCGGTCACCTGAGGGACAGTCCCCCAGATGTTCCGGCGGTTTTGCGCCGACCACTCATCCGAGAATTCGCCCATCGGTGAAGAGGGCGTAATCGGGTAGATGGCGATCACCTCGTTCGTGCGGTGCGCCACCGAGGCGGCTGCCTCGTTCCCGTCAACTGTCACCATCCGTCGCTGTCCCATGAGGGTTTCACTCCTTGAATCTGGGTTGCCGTCATCTGCGGGGTATTCAGTGAGGCTGACCTTTGCCCTCTGCCGGCCGCTGCCGGGTGCGACCGGGTCGCGGTCGTACCCCGCCGGCAGTGGGTACAGAGGAAGAGTTCGCTTGAAGATCCCATTACAAGTGCCGTGCCGCACGGCGCCCCCGGCGCTGGTGGGTTTGCCCCCGTCCCCAGTGCTGGCGATCGGGTCCGAACGCGATGACGACGTCGAAAACGCGGATTCTGTGCTTTGACGGGAAAACGTCACGCCGGGCGGATCGAACCTGAACGGGGCGACGGACACGCCGCGCGGGAAACGACCCTACGGCTGGGGCATTTGGCGACCCCCCGCGAGGCCGCCACCGCCGGTGAAGCGGGAGGTGAACCGCAAAGACGCCGAGGCGCCAAGAAGACGGACTGTGGCACCGAACGGAGCAAAACGGTCTACTGCTGGGTCACGTCCTGGAGCTTGATCCAGTCGAAGCCGAGGCCGGAGGTCACTCCCGTGCACCGGAACCAGACAGTGATGACCTCCGCGCCGGAGGGCACGGTGATATCGGGAGCCGCTGGTGAGCCGGTCGCAGTCTCCACGAATTGGCCCCACGTTGTGTTACCCGGCCCGTACGCGACGATCCGGCCGGCGGGAATCCCTCCGGACCCGTCCGGCAGCGGAGCGGTTCCGGCCATCTGTTCGGAGGTCAGCGTCACGCCGCGCGCGTGGGCCGCCGCGTGGAAGGAAAACGACCAGTCCTGCCTGCCATTGTCCATGTCAAACGTGTTCATGCGGGTCCAGAGCCGATAGCGGTGCCCCGGCTTGAGCCCCAGGAACTTGCGACAGACGCCGCCGATGGCTTCCGGCGAACGCGTCCTGATCAATTGGAAGTAGCTCCTCTCCTCCGGTTTGCGGGGCGGCCTGGGCTCCCGATCGAATCGCTTCCACTCTCCCCTGGTGCCCTGCTCGAGGATGAGCTTGGCGCGGTCACCGCCGTGTGACCACGCCTTCCAATTGGGAGCGATGCCACCTGTAAATGGATGCGTATCCAATTCCTCCTGCGAGCCGTCCTTGTAGTTCAACGTGATCACAGCCGCGTTGGAGAGCACGCCGCCGCGACAGCCGACCACGAAGAACCTCCTCAAGCCCAGGTTGCCGCGTGCAAGATCGCGGCTAGCGGAGTGCCGAGGCGAGGCCCGGTACTCCGGCGGGGGGAGCCTCCTCAGCAGCTTTGTTTCGTTGCCGTCCACTGCCTGGCCGAAGTTGGATTTGACCGCGTCGTAGCAGTCGTCGGGGTTCTCCCAGATCAATGACACATCCTGCGACTCCTGGTCATAGGACACACTTAACGAGGTTGGGGGTGGAGGAATTCCAAGACCAGTTTCCGTTCCAGCAAAGAGGTACTCCCCGGGGAAGCCCGGAAAAGATTTTAGCAGGTTCCCCTCCGCTCGCACATTCCAGCCCAAAGCGGAACGCAACTGGGCTGGACTAAATGGATTGTCTGAGTTAATGGCGGCCGCCATTCGCGCGAGCACGACTTCAGCACTCTCGCCCGCCCGGGTCGGTATTCGGATGTAACGAGGGTTTGCGTTCCAGATTTCTGTCAAGACCAACTCTCCGCCGACCGCGTTGCTTTCGAGTTTCAAGTAATGCGACAGCGCAACAGAGGCGTTGGAGGGTCTTGCTGGCATCAGCTCCGCAAAGCAGTCCGTTTGCTGAGCGAAGGATGCCGGACCCGCGCACGCGAACGACATCAGCAGAAGCAGACTTAATCGTGAATCGCGCGTTACATGCCTGGCCATTTGACCGGACCCTCAATTTGGGTGCCTGCACACAGCATGCAGCACTCGGAAAAAGGATTCACGGAACAGGGTTCGCCGGTGAAATCCGCGTGCGCCCTCTGCCATCTCCACTGATCCAGATCCTGCCATGTCACCGCGAGCCCGAAGCGCTGGGCCCATTCGGCTGCTGTTGGCAACGGGGTGGGATTTTGATCGAGGCAGACCCGCAACGAGGAATGGTTGATGGCGGCGGTGATGGGTGTCTTGTCTCGATATTGCAGGCACCCCTGGCCTGCGCCTGGAGCGTGAGCGCGCGAATCGCGTACGACGAGTCTGGGAACTGCTGGCGCAAGTGCTCCACGGTGGTCAGCGCTTCTCGCCGGTTTCCCGCGCCCAGGAGCGCCCTCGCCTTGTAGAACAACGCCACATCCACCCAGGCACCGCGCGGATTCAGCGTCAGCGCGGCGTCGTACGCTGTCAGCGCCTGGTCGATTCTGCCCGCTTTCTCCTCGTTGACGGCAACGCGCAGTGCCGTACGCTGGGATTGGGGGAATTGCGAGAGGATCGCTCGGTACTGCAGAGCTGCGGCCGCGTGATCTTGCCGGGACGTCGCGGATTCAGCCTCCGACCAGAGTTGTCGGAACCGGGACGGCTGGGAAGCCGGATTCGCCTCTTCAGCATGCAAGGGGGTGGCCCAAAGCACGGCACTTGTCACGACAGCGGACACGAGATGGCATCGCATGCGGCACCTCTCTGGAGGTGTCGATGTTCTCCCATAAGAGGGAACGCATTGCAAGCTGTAAAATCTGAAAACTGGGAACTTCTCGCTTCTCGTGCCAGGAAACCGACCCCTGCTCGCGATGGAGCACCCCAAATCGGCGGCAGGCCGTCTACAGCAGGCCGTGCTTTTCGAGGCGGTAGCGGAAGGTGTCGCGGGAGAGGTTGAGGAGGCGGGCGGCCTTCGTCTGGTTCCCGCCGGCGAGGGCGAGCGCCTGGCGGAGGAGCTTGTTCTCGAGTTGGTGGAAATCGAGGCCACCCGGCGGCAGGTTGAGGCCGGCCAGATCCTCCTCGCCCACGCGCGTCTGGTCCGCGCGGCCGAGAACGATGTCTTCCTCGCCGATCTGGTCGTCCTTGGTCAGCAGCACCGCGCGCTCGATGACGTTTCGCAACTCGCGAACGTTGCCGGGCCAGGTGTAGCGGCGGAGCTTCTCGTAGGCCGCGGTATCGATCGTCGTAATTGGCTTCTTGAACTCGCGGGCGTACTGGCTGGTGAAGTGCTGAGCCAGGAGACACACATCGTCGCCCCGCTCCCGCAACGGGGGCATGAAAATCGGCAGCACGTTCAGCCGGTACATCAGGTCCTGGCGGAACTGGTTCTCCTGGATGGCCTTCTCGATCTCGCGGTTCGTCGCGGCGATCACCCGAACATCAACGGTGATCTCCTGCGTGCCGCCGACCCGCCGGAATTTGCGGTTCTCGAGAAAGTGAAGGAGTTTCGCCTGCAGCACCGGCGGCATGTCCCCGACTTCGTCGAGGAACACGGTCCCGCCGTCCGCCATCTCCAGCAGCCCCTTCTTCTGGCTGCGGGCGTCGGTAAATGCACCCTTCTCATGCCCGAAGAGCTCGCTCTCGAGCAGCGTCTCGGAGAGAGCGGTGCATGTAATGTTCATGAAGGGCCGTGGTGCGCGATCCGAGTTGTAGTGGATCACACCCGCGACGAGGTCCTTGCCGGTCCCGGTCTCACCGCGGATGAACACGGTCGAGGTGCTGCTGCGGGCCACGCCCTTGAGGAGGTCGAACAGCCGCAGCATGCTCGGGTGCTGGCCGATGATGCGGTCGAAACCGTACTCGTGCTCGAGGTGGCGGCGCAGCTCGCGGAGTTCACGGCGCAGCTTTGTCGTTTCGAGCGCCTTGTCGACGGTGAGGAGCAGTTCGTCGATCTGAAACGGCTTGGCGATGTAGTCGTACGCCCCGAGCTTGATCGCCTCCACCGCGTCCTCGATGTTGCTGTAGGCGGTGATCATGATCACGACGACATCGTGGTCAGAGACGCGAATCCGCCGGAGGATGTCCAGCCCGGTCATGTCGGGCAGACGGTAGTCGAGCATGATCAGGTCGTAGACACCGGAATCGAAGGCATCCAGGCCCGTTTCGCCGCTGTCGGCCTCGGATACCTCGTAGCCGCGCTCCTCGAACTTCTGCCGGAGCGACCAGCGGATCAGGCTCTCGTCTTCAATGATCAGGACGCGGACGGACATCATGCTCCCTTGCCGGCGGCAGGCGAATAGGTAGACAGCTGCGGAAACTCGACGATCACTTCGGTACCCACGTCGGCCGTGCTGCGAAGGGTAATGGTTCCGTGATGGGCGTCAACGATCTTCTTGCAGATCGAGAGGCCGAGGCCGGTCCCCTTGGCCTTGGTGGTGAAGAACGGCTCGAATGCCCGGGCGGCGACGCTCTCGTCCATGCCGCAGCCGGTATCAGCGACCAGCATGCGGATTCGGTCGCCAATATCGGAGACCTCGATCGTAATCCGATCACCCTCCGAGCAAGCCTGGGCCGCATTGGCGACCAGGTTCATGACGAGCTGCTCGATCTGCCCGGCGTCCGCGGCGATATGATGCACCTTGCCGTTGTTCTGGAACTGCACGCTCATCCTGCGGAAGCTTGGGGCACCCCGCATCACGTTGAGCACACGGCTGATGACGCCGCCGAGATCGACAGGCGAGAGCTCCGGCGGGCGCGGTCGGGCATAGACGAGCAGGTCCTTGACCGCCGCATCCAGACGGTTGATCTGCCCGAGGATCTCGCGAATGACCGCGCGGTGCGGATCGTCGGGCGGCATCCCGTCGCGGATCACCTGGATCGCGCCGCTGATCCCGGCGAGAGGGTTCTTAATCTCGTGGGCTAGCGAGGCCGCCAACTGGCCGATCTGGGCCAGGTGCTCGGACCGGGTCAGTTTCTCCTCCGCGACGGACCGCTCTTCCTGGCGGATCTGCGAGGCGTAGCTCTCTTTGTACGATTCGAGCATCACAGTAATCTCGAGCGTGAGGAGCTTGTGGAGCGAGATCAGTTTTGCGTCGAGATCGCATGCATTGGCCGCCAGCAACGCGCGGCGAAGCTCCTGCCAGACGACCTCCATCGCCATGAACATGTAGTTCTGGGGGAGCCCGGCGCGCACGTGGGCCTGACCGATCGACAAACGGCTGCGGTAGTACAGCTCATCGTAAACGCCGGAGAAAAGGTCACTTAGCCATCGCACAAAAACGCGGCGCTGACGGTCGATCTGCTCCTGGCCTCCGGTGAAGACCAGCTTGGCCCGCGGATCCTGGAAGAGCCAACGATAGAACGCGTCGCTCACCGACTCCAGCACCGGCTGCAGAAGCGGTCCGAGTGACTTCAGGTTCGCAGCGTCGGCATCCGTGAAGCCGATGCGGTTCTTCAGCTCTTCGAACGAGGTGGTGACCATTGGCA